>NZ_MUNE01000834.1 GCF_002154605.1 Streptomyces milbemycinicus
CGCCCGGCCCGCCCTTGGTCAGTACGTAGACGGCGCCGAAGACCTTGAGCGCGGCGATGGTGCACCACAGCAGCACGACGTAGATCTCCGGGCGGATCTGCGGCAGCGTCACATGCCACAGCCGCCGCCACCAGGAGGCCCCGTCCAGCTCTGCGGCCTCGTGCAGGGCCGGGTCGGCCCGCTGCATTCCGGCCATGAAGACCACCAGCGGAAAGCCGAGCTGGACCCACACCATCACGCCCATCACGCTGTAGAGCGCGAGGTCGGGGTCGCCCAGCCAGTCGTGCCGGAGGGAGCCGAGGCCGGCCGCGTCCAGCAGCTCGTTCAGGGCGCCGTTGTCGGGGGCGAGGATCCAGCTCCATACGATGCCGGCCACCGCGATCGGCAGCACCTGCGGCAGATAGAAGCAGGCGCGCAGCACGGTCGCGACACGGGTGCCGATGTGCTTGGCGATGTAGTCGAAGAGCGCGGCGGCCAGGATCAGGCCGAGGGCGGTGGGGATCACCGCCATCGCCAGGACCATCGCGAGGCTGTGCCGGAAGGACTCCCAGAAGGCGGAGTCGTCGAGCAGCGTGCGGTAGTTGTCGAGCCCGGCCCAGGAAGGGGTGCCGACGCCCTGCCAGTGGGTGAAGCTCAGCCCCGTGTTCATCAGGAACGGGACGACGATGACGATGAGGAAGGCGAGGGCGCCGGGGATCAGGAAGAGCGCGTACGGGTACTCGCGGGGCGGCCGTCCCGCGCCTTTCGTGGTTGTGCCGGGGTTTGTGGTTCCGGCGGGATTTGTGGTTCCGGCTGTTCTCGCGCCGTCAGCGGATTTCACGCTTTCGGCGGGTTTCATGTCTTCGGTGCGCCAGAGTCGTACGCCTTCTTCAGCGCGTCCAGATAGTCGTCGGGATCCGTGCTGTCGGTGATCAGCTTCTGCGTCTCGGAGACGAGGGTGTCGTAGAAGCCGGCGACCGGCCAGTCCGGGTAGAAGGCGAGCCCGTCGTCCTTGGCGAGCTTGTCGAAGTTCTCGATCAGGCTCTTGGACTGCGGGTCGGTGATCGCCGAGGAATCGGCGGCCACGGGCACGCCGCCCTTGTTGCCGAGGACGTTCTGGATGCCCTTCTTCATTGTGATGTCGATGAACTCGTAGGCGAGCTTCTTGTTCTTGGCGCCCTTGGGGACCACCCACAGATTGCCGCCGGAGCCGAGCGTCAGCTTGGAGCCGGGCCACAGGAAGGTGCCCCACTGGTCCTTCATCTCCGACTTGAAGCGGCCGAACCACCAGCTGCCGGAGAAGAACATCGGGTATTTGCCCGAGATGAACGCCGTCCCCGCGTCCTCGGCCTTGGCGCCGCTGGAACTCTTGGCGATATAGCCCTTCTTCACCCAGTCGGCGAAGGTCTCGGCGCCGTACGTCCAGGCCGCGTCATGGAAGTCGGGCTTGCCCTTGTAGAGCTCGTACGAGTCCACCCAGGATCGGTCGGCCTTGCTTAGCGCCAGCTGGTAGACGTACTGGTGGGCGGGGTATTCGGCGCCCGCGTTCGCCAGCGGGGTGACGCCCTTGGAGGTGAAGGTGTCCAGGGCTGCGGTGAATTCCTCGAAGGTGGACGGGACCTTCACCTTGTACTTGTCGAAGAGGTCCTTGTTGTAGAAGACCATCGTGTACTCGGCGTAATTGGGCACCCCGTACCACTTGCCGGAGCCCATCACGCCCTGCGCGTCGTACCGGCTGGTGGTCTGCACCCCGGCGCTCAGCGGCTTGTCCCAGCCGCGCTTGGTGACCTCGGGCGTAAGGTCGGTGAGCAGGCCCTGCTTGGCGGCCAGACCGGCCGTGGCGTTGCCCTTGTTGTACTCCAGGACGTCCGGGGCGTCGTTGGAGTTGAGCACCATCGAGGCCGTCTTCTGGATCTGTTCGAAGCCCTTCTCCTCGAACTTCACCGTGACGCCCGGGTGGCTCTTCTTGAACTCCTCGATCGCCTGCTTCCAGGCCGCGCCCATCGCGCCGTTCGGGGCCTCGTAGTGCCAGAGCTTGAGCGTCTTGCCGTCGCCGTCCCCGCTGTCCGAGCCGCACCCGGTGAGCGCTGCGGCTCCCACCAGGGCGGCGGCCAGGAGGGCTGCCGTCCGTTTCCGTGCCTTCAACATCCGCTGCCTCCGGGAGGGTGGGAGGGGTCACGCACGATCGTCGAAGCGCTTCGATGGAGGAAGGTAGGGGGGTGCTACGGGTACGTCAATGGCGTTGACAAAATGACTAGGTGTATCTGGCTGTCGCCGACAGCATGGGCTGCATGGGCGGTGATGGCCGACCGTACGCGCGACGAGGCTCACGCTGTGGCTGCGCGGGCCTCATTCAGTACGGCCAGCGATGCGCAGGGCTTCCGGGGTGCGCTCCGGCCGGAGGATGAGGGCATCGATGGGTGGTTCGAGGCGGCGCGGGCTCATGTCGTACCTCCGGGCGGGGCGGCGGCGATCCCGGCCTCGGCGGACGCTTCGGCCAGGACGCGGGCGATGGTCCGTTGCGCCGCGCGGAACTCCTCTTCGGTGGCGTGTGGGTCGCCGGTGACCCGTTCGGCCTCGCGCATCGCGTGCGCCCGGTCAGGGTGGCGCTCGACCGCATCCCGCAAGGTGTCCGTATCCCGCAAGGTGTCCCTGCTCACGTGCGTCCTTCTGGGCCGGTCGGAAGCTGCCCGAACCGTACCGGCGACGGACCACCCTCGCGCAACGCGAACACACGCGCGAGTCATCAGCTCGCCACCAAGGACCGCCGCAGCCGCCCCGAACCGGTCGCCGCCGCCAGCAGGGCCAGTGCCGCGGCCGTGGCGGGGGCCGTGTAGCCCGCCGTCGGGCCCAGGTGGTCGACCGTCCAGCCGGCTGCCGCCGCGCCCGCCGAGATGCCGATGAGGAGGCCGGTGTACGCGGTGGTCATGCCCTCGTTGAGGCGGGCGGACGGGGTCAGCCGGTGGATGAGGGTCATGCCGCTGATCATCGTCGGGGCGGTCGCCATGCCCGCGACGAACAGCAGCGGTGCCAGCGTCGCCGGCCCGGTCGCCGTCAGCAGGGGGAGGATGGCCACGGCCATGGCCGCCACCCCCGCCAGGAAGCGCGTCACCGCCGAACCGCGCACCGGCAGTGCGCCGAAGACCAGGCCCGCCGCGCAGGACCCGGCCGCCTGCAGCGCGAGGACCGCGCTGCTCGCCGAGCCCTGGCCGTACGACTCCACGGCCGCGACCGTCGCGACCTCCATCGAGCCGAACACCGCGCCGGTCGCCAGGAAGGTGATGACCACGATCCGCAGGCCCGGCGAGCGCAGCGGCGATCCGCCCGCAGTGTCCGTACGCGGCTGCGGCGGGGGTTCGGTGCGGCGCTGCGCCGCGAACAGCAGGGTGCCGACGACCAGCAGCACCGCCGCCGTCGCCAGCCCCGCCTCCGGGAACACCGTCGTGCACAGCACCATCGCGAGCGCCGGACCGGCCATGAAGCAGACCTCGTCGACGACCTGCTCGAAGGAGTTGGCGGTGTGCCGTGCGGCCGCGTCGTCGCGGTGGACGGCCGCCCAGCGGGCGCGCGTCATCGAGCCGAGGCTGGGTACGCCCGAGGAGCCCGCCGCGCAGACGAACAGCGCCCACGCGGGCGCCCCGTAGTGGATGCACAGCAGCGTCGCCGTGGCCCCCAGCGCGAACACGGCGACCGCCGGAACCGCGACCCGCGCCTGCCCGTGGCGGTCCACGAGCCGGCCCAGCAGCGGGCCGGTCATGGCCGTCACCGCGAGGCCGGTGGCCGAGACCGCGCCCGCCAGGGCGTACGAGTCCCGGACGGTGGCGATCATGACCACCATGCTGACCCCCAGCATCGCCCCCGCCACCCGCCCCGCGAGCGCGGCGAGCGTGAACGCGAGCGCCCCGGGCGCGGCGAACAGCCGACGGTACGGCGCGAGGAGCGGGCGGCAGGGCGGGCGGGGGCTGCGCTTGTGCTCGCGGGTTGTTCGCGCTGCGGGCGTGGGTACAGGCGCGTCGTTCGCGGCGCGGGGCGCGGGGGCGCCGCCGTCGGCGCGCGGCGCGCCGTCGCCCGCGCGGGGCGCCGACCCCTCGTGCGTACGGCGGACAGTCGGGACCACGGGCCGGGAGGCGAGGAAGAGGATCACCGTTCTACGGTCGCGGGCGGGCCCGCGGCCGGTCCAACACCTGATGCGCGGCCATTCACGCACCTGTGTTGTAAATCCCGTGCATGCTGTTGACTGCCCCGTATGCCCCAGGACATCGAGCCGCGCCTGCTGCGCGCCTTCGTCGCCGTCGCCGACGAGCTGCACTTCACCCGCGCCGCCGCGCGGCTGTACGTCGCCCAGCAGGCGCTCAGCCGTGACATCCGGCGGCTGGAGCGCGAGCTGGGCGTGGAGTTGTTCGTACGGACGACCCGGCAGGTGGCGCTGACCGCCGAGGCGGAGCGGCTGTTGCCGTACGCGCGGCGGGTGTTGGTGGCGCAGGAGGAGCTGGTTGCCGCGTTCGGGGGTGGCGGAGCAGGGACAAAAAGGCCGTTGGTCGTGGATATCAGTGCGCCGATGTCCACCGGGAACGAGGTGCTGACCGAGGCGCGCGGGCGGATAGCGCCCGAGGTGGAGCTCGTGGCGCACTTCCACAGCGGGCTGACCGGGGCCGCCGCCGAACTGCTCGCGGGGCGGCTGGACGTGTCGTTCGGCCGGGTCGGCGGGCTCGATCCGGCCGTGCTGGCGCGCCTGGACCACCAACTGGTCCGCTACGAGCGGATGGCCGTGGTGCTGCGCGAGGACCACCCGCTCGCCCGGCTCCCCGAGGTCCCGCTGGACGCGCTCGCGGGGGAGACGCTGTACGCGGCGGCGGGCAACGCCGCCACCGCCGAGTGGACGGATCTGGCCGCGCAGCTGTTCGCGGGGCGCGGCATCGTCATGGCCGAGCCGTTTCCGCAGATCGAGGGCGCCGAGGAGTTCACCCGGGTGGTAGCCAAGCGGCGCTGGTCGGTGCTGGCGAGCACGGTGTTCATCTCGATGCCCGGCACCGTGCTGCGGCCGCTGACCGGCCCCGTGCCGCTGTCGCCCGTCTCCATGGTCTGGCGGCGCGGGCTGCGCCACCCGGGTCTGGACGCCCTGCGGGCAGCCGCGGCGGCGCTCGGGGCGGCCGGGGGCTGGCTCGACGCCCCGCCCGGCAGCTGGCTGCCGAGTCCGGAAGCGGTGGAGGCGGCGGAAGCAGCGGAGGCGGCGGAGGCGGCGGAGGCCGTCAAGTCAGCGGGCGTGACCAAAGTTACACACGGGGCGGACGCGGCCGGGATCGCCGAGTCGGCCCAGGTGGAAACCCTCACCGCGCCCCTTGCTCCCGGGTGAGAGCAAGGTTTCGTCGGTGTCACGTGCCGCCACAGCCCGGAAATCCATCATTTCTACGGTCGTCGGACAGCGAAACTGCGCACCAGGGCTACACCCGACAACTGTGGAGGCGTGATGACCGCTCCGACCACCACCCCCGCACGCAGGGGGGGCCGCTGGATAGAACAGTGGGACCCGGAAGACGAGACCTTCTGGAACGAGAAGGGCGAGAAGATCGCCACCCGCAACCTCGTGTTCTCCATCCTCTCCGAGCACATCGGCTTCTCCATCTGGAGCCTGTGGTCGGTGATGGTCCTGTTCATGGGGCCGGAGTACGGGGTGGACCCGGCCGGGAAGTTCTTCCTGGTCGCGATGCCCACCCTGGTCGGCGGGATCCTGCGCGTCCCCTACACCTTCGCCGTCGCCCGCTTCGGCGGCCGTAACTGGACGATCGTCAGCGCGCTGCTGCTGCTGGTGCCGACCGTCGTCGCTGCTGTGGTGATGAAGCCCGGCACCTCGTACACCACCTTCATGGTCGTCGCGGCGCTCACCGGCGTCGGCGGCGGAAACTTCGCCTCCTCCATGACGAATATCAACTCCTTCTACCCGCTGCGGAAGAAGGGCTGGGCGCTCGGCCTCAACGCGGGCGGCGGCAATATCGGCGTACCGGTCATCCAGCTGATCGGCCTGCTGGTCATCGGCACGGCCGGCGCGGCCCATCCGCGTGTGGTGCTCGGCGTCTACATCCCGCTGATCGTGGTCGCCGCGCTGCTCGCGGCGCTGTTCATGGACAACCTGGCGCCGGTACGGAACGACACGGGCGCGGTGAAGGAGGCGGCCAGGGACGCGCACACCTGGATCATGTCGTTGCTGTACATCGGCACCTTCGGGTCGTTCATCGGCTACAGCTTCGCCTTCGGGCTCGTCCTGCAGAACCAGTTCGACCGCACCCCGCTGCAGGCCGCCTCGTTCACCTTCATCGGCCCGCTGCTCGGCTCCCTCATCCGCCCCGTCGGCGGCCGTCTCGCCGACAGCTACGGCGGCGCGCGGATCACGCTGTGGAACTTCGCCGCCATGTCCGTCGCGGCCGTGGTGGTCGTCTACGCCTCCGCGCAGAAGTCCCTGACCGTCTTCCTCGTCGGCTTCATCGCCCTGTTCGTCTTCAGCGGGCTCGGCAACGGCTCGACGTTCAAGATGATCCCCGGCATCTTCCAGGCCAAGGCGGCCGCGCGGGGTCTTACGGGCGAGGAGGCCGCGACGTACGGGCGGCGGCTGTCGGGCGCCTCGATGGGGCTGATCGGCGCGGTGGGCGCGCTGGGCGGGCTCGGCATCAACCTGGCCTTCCGCCAGTCCTTCCTGAACGCGCACACCGGGACCCCGGCGTTCGTGTCCTTCCTGGCCTTCTACGCCCTGTGCGCCGCCGTAACCTGGGCCGTATACCTCCGCGGCGCCCGGCCGGCCGGCCGCATCGCCGCGACGGGGGCGGCTGAGCCGCAGGGCGCGCGGCAGGCCGCGTACGCGGACATCTGAGCCGAGCCGCCGAGGCGGAAACGGCCCTGGACGGGGCCGGTCGGCCGGGGAGCGTACGGCCCACAGGGCGCGCGCTCCCCGGCCGTACGCTCCGTTACACCCGGGAAACCTCCGCGAACCGTGACCGTCACCGGGGGGCCACAGGATGGCCGTCCAGATGAGGTCGCGGAGGGCGCCCATACAACAGCGGATCGGGACGAGAACCATGCACCGAGACCACAACGCCACCCCCGACGCCACCC
>NZ_MUNE01000835.1:0-4467 GCF_002154605.1 Streptomyces milbemycinicus
CCGTGCCGCCGCGCCCGTGCCTGTGGAAACGTCGTTCATTTCGCGCCGGACGACGCTTTGCGTCGAGTACCTGTTTTTCCCCCTCAAATAGCGTCGTGGATTCGCGAGAATTCCAGCAATTCAAAGCCTGAATTCGTGTCGAAATGGCCCGTGAGTCGAGCTATATTGGTTGTGTTCCCGGGGGGCCGGGAAAAGAAAAGCCGGAATCCCTGCTGTAATTCCATGCGGGGGAGGAGTTTGTCAAAAATAAAAATTCACTCTCGGGGCAGGCCCTTATGTCACCGTGTCGCCCCGCACACCTCAAGGCGGGATAGTACCTCCCGCAACGCTTCATCCCGTCACTGCACATCAAAGGAGTCCAACATGAACGACCGCGCTGCACCCGCGTCTTACCTGATCAGCCCCTCCTACCTGGCAGGCCCGGACGAGAGGTCCACCGCCGTAAGGGAGATCCTGCTGGCCGCAGGCTGGCAAACACGGCGGGACGGAGACAAAACCATCTATCTCGACCCCAGCGGGATGCGTGAGGCGTGGCATTGGTCACCGGAGTCTGGCGTTCCGATGGACGTAACGGGGCGCCTGTTGGCCGGATGGGAGTTCGCGGCGAGCACGGCCCCGGGCCGCGATGCGGTCTGGGTCGTACGGTTTGCCGAAACCACTCCGCCAGAGATCGTCGCTGCCTTCGCGGCGGTACTGGCCGATGACACGCGCCCTGACGTGCGTGGCATTCCAGCCTTCCTGCTGGTGCCAACGGGCAACAGGGAAGAGGCAACAGCGCCGCTGGCTGAGGCTGGGTGGATCTTCGAACGAGAGGAGGGCGGAAGCGGCTGGTTGGACCCCAATGGGCTGGCCGGAGTGGTCATCGCGACTGATTGGCAGCAGGACGGGGTCGGCAGGCGGTGGATGTTTGTGGCCCGGCCTGCCATCGGCAAGCCCTCGTTGTGGTCATGCGTAGCCTGGGCCACTACGCCCCTGAGCCTCGTGGCCACGCTGAGCCGGGCGATTGTCGACCCCACACCGGTACCGCGTTCTGCCTTGCCGGGGCCGGACGCAGGGTCGATCACCGTTATCGGTCCCGCCTGACCGATGTACGCGGGCCGGTGCCGCCCCACACCTCCTTCAGCGGGGCGGCACCGGGCCCCATACGCCGCCGTTCCAAAAAGCGAATCAACGTTCGCAACGGCAAGCCGGAAAGCCTCGAAACCGACTGATAACTGATGCATTTCCAACGAGTGGTCGATTTCCGAATCCGGAAAGTCACGGCCACGCCTGCGGCCGATGAAAGGCTCCGTGATGACGACTACCGCCACATCGCCCTCCACGACTCCCGGATCCACCACCCTGCACACCCCGACAGCGCCTACGGGTTCAGCGCTCGGCGCGGGCGGTAAAGCCCGCCCGGGGGAGCTGCGAGCCATGATCGCGAAGATCCTGGCCGAACAGGCGACAACAAAGTTCAGCGTCACCGATCTGGCGAAAAAGCTGGGACATTCTGGCGGGGCGGTCGGCAATGCCTGCGAGACGCTCGTGCAACGGGGCGAGGCCGAGAGGGTCGGATCCAAACCGCGCATGTACCGGGCGACTTCCACAACCATCACTGCCGCGCAGCGTGCAATGCTATTGGCGCCGCGACCAGCCGCCCGGCCTACCAGGACGGTGCCATCGCCGGGCGGCAAGCCCGAACCGGTCACCCGGCCGAACGGGCAGCGGTATCACCCCAGGGCACTGGCGAACCTGCCCGATGTCGAGGCACTGAAGCGGCTGCGTAAGGCGAGCGTGCCGGTGCTTCTGTACGGGCCGCCAGGCACTGGGAAGACGTCTCTGATCGAGGCGGCCTTCCCGGATCTGATCACGGTTGCCGGGGATGGCGATACGACGGTCGGTGACCTGGTCGGCGAGTACACCCAGGACGAGAAGGGCGGCTACCAGTTCGTCTACGGACCGCTGGTGACGGCGATGCAGGAGGGCCGGGCCCTGTTGCTGGATGACGCGACGCTGATCTCCCCGAAGGTGCTGGCAGCGTTGTATCCGGCGATGGACGGGCGGCGTCAGATCCAGGTCAAGGCGCACAAAGGCGAGACGGTCATCGCCGCCGACGGGTTCTATGTGATCGCAGGTCACAACCCCGGAGTCCATGGGGCGGTCTTGACCGAGGCCCTCGCGAGCAGGTTCTCGGTGCAGATCCAGGTGGGCTCGGACTACGACCTCGCCGCCGCCTTGAAGATCAACACGACAGCAGTACGGATTGCCCGTCACCTGGCCACCAGCCAACAGGCCGGGGAGGTGGGATGGGCCCCACAGCTGCGGGAGTTGATCGCCTTCCAGAAGATCGCAGATGTCCTGGGCGCCGATGCTGCGTTCGCCAACCTGGTCGGCATCGCCCCCCTGGAAGACCGCGACACGGTCACCGAGATCGTCACCAAGGCCCTGGGCAGGCCCGTCACCGCACTGGCCCTCGGCCGCCAACTCTGACCCTCACTTCCCGCCCGGCTGCCTGGCCCGCCGCTTCTGGCCACCAACCGACACCCCCACCACACCTGAGGAAGGGACCGATCCGCTATGCCCGCGCAGACCCAGGCCCATGTACAGCATCAGCCACTCGCCGTGTCCGAGTCGGAATGGGCCCAGGCCAGGTGGGAGGACGACGGCGGCCCACCCTTCGAGCCGAGCCCCGCACACCAGGCCAGTCAGTGGCTGCGGGTCTCCGCTGCCCTGACGCACCGGTTGCCGGAACTTGCCGGGCGGGAGGACGTGATCGTCACCTGCGAGCCGGGCACCCGCTCCGGCGCCCCGGCCGCCTTCTACCCCACCACGGCGACCCTGGAAATCGACGCCGCCCTCTTCGACCCCGTGAAAGCGGCCACCATCAACCCGAGATGGCCCGGGGACGAGGAGCGCTATCCGGTGGCCTGGGGCGCGCTGGTGCACGAGGCCGCACACGCCGCCCACAGCCTGTGGGCCACCCCGCCCCAGCTGCGTGACACGGCCCTGGACTCGGCTGCCGCGCTGCTGGAAGAGTCGCGCGCTGAAGGCGCACATCTTGCCCGCCGCCCCGCCGACCGCCGGTTCCTGAGGGCCTGCGCCCACACCCTGATCCTGGCGGACATCAACGCCCAGACCCCCAGCGACCGGTGGCAGGCCTCCCACGCGGCCGGTCTGGTCCTCGCCCGGCGGGACGCAGGCATCCTCGACCCTGACGAGACCGAACCCCTGGAACAGACCGTCACCGGCATCCTCGGCCCCGACCTCCTGAACACACTCACAGCCATCTGGACGGCCGCACACGCCACCGATGACGACGACGGGCCCGGAATGCTCGAGCACGCACGCGCCTGGTGCCAGGCGCTGGGCACCGAACCCGCCGGACCGGAACCCACAGGCGGCGGACGGCCAGGTGAACTGGCCGAGGCAATCGGCAAGGTCGTCGAACAGGTCCAGGCGAATGAGGCCGCACAGGCCGCAGCCCAGGCCCAGGCCGCCGCCGCGCGAACCGCCCGGGCCCAGGCGAAGGCCGCCGCGGCGGCCCACGCACGGCAAGCCGCCCAAACAGCAGACCGGGTATTCGCACACTCGACGCGCCCGTTCACCCCCGGCAAACCAGACGGAAGCCCCGGCCGGTCGCCGGTGACCGGCACCCGGCCACCGACCGGGGCCGAGAAGTCGGCCGCCGGACAACTGGCCAGGGCGCTGCGGGCCGCCGCCTACCGGGAACGCATCACCACCGCGACCGCCTCGGCCGCCCCGCCCGGTCGCCTCAACATGCGCCAGGCGCTGGCCCGGGACGCTCAGAGGGCCGCAGGCGCTACCCCAACGGCCACGCCCTGGGTGCGTACCGAGCACCGGCCCAGCCCAACTCCGCCACTTCGGGTGGGCATCGCGGTGGACGTATCCGGGTCGATGGGCGCCGCTGCCGATCCGATCTCCTCGGCCGCCTGGATCCTCGCCAAGGCCACCGCGCTGACCGACCCCGACTCGCGCACCGCGACCGTGGCCTACAACCGGTCCCTGACCGCCATCACCGCCCCCGGCCGCACCCCAACACATGTCACCCGGTTCAAGGCACGCGGTGTCGGCCACAGCCTCGCCGAGGCCATCGACGCCCTGTCCGCCGGGCTCGCCCTCACCCAACCAGGCGCGGGCCGACTCCTGGTGATCGCCTCCGACGGCCTGTACGCACGCGCCGAAGCCGCCCGGGCCAGCGTGCGCGTCACCGCCCTGAACAAGGCCGGGTGCGCGGTGCTGTGGCTCGCGTTCGCCCCCGACCCCCGCCCGCTGCCCGGCACCATCCTGCTGGAGTTGACCGACCCGGCCCGCGCAACCGCCGCCATCGCCAAGGCCGCAACCGCCGCCCTCACCGCCGCCCGATAGCACGTCAACCTGCCGACCCTGGCACACCAGAGCACCACAACGGCAACCATCCACACCGCCGCCCCGGCTCAGCGCCGGGCCGGGGCGCGGGGACCGCGA
>NZ_MUNE01000835.1:4489-5110 GCF_002154605.1 Streptomyces milbemycinicus
AATTCCGAGCCCGAATTCAGACTTGCTTGTTTCATGGGTCGAGCTATGGTGGTCGCATTCCCCGGAAATTCCGGGAAGTAAATTACCGAATCACTCCATCGAAATCCGGCCGTAGAACAGTTTTGTCTAAAAGGAGGTGCAGGACATTGCAGCCGAATGCCAACCCGCAGATCCGGCACCCCCGGGCACACGCCTACCCCGCCGGGATGCCACGCGAGATGCGTTCACCCCGGGACTGACCGCGCCTGCCACGGCCGGAGCCCCGCCCAGCGCGCCTGCGTCGTGTCAAAGAACCACACCCGATTTCTCTATTCCTCCAGGAAGGAGCCCGCACCATGACACACGCCACCCCCGGTGCCCATATTCCGGTGCACCCCCGCTATCTGGCCGCCAGCGACGGGTGCGCCGACCCCGTCTTCGCCCCGCTTACCGGCCCGAGGTGGCACAAGCGGACGGATGAGTGGGGCAATTACCACGCCTTCGGCGATCAGGGTCGCCTGCACATCGGGATCATTCCGGAATACTGCGAGCTGGTCGAACCCATCGGCCTGTGGCACATCGAGGCCCGCCCCCACCGCGAAGCCCCCGCCCTGTGGCGTGCGGCCATGAGCGATGGCACCC
>NZ_MUNE01000836.1 GCF_002154605.1 Streptomyces milbemycinicus
CCGGCGCGCCGGGGGCGTGTCGGCGGGCGTTGGTCAGGGCCTCCTGGACGATGCGGTAGGCGGTGAGCTGAAGGCCCGGGTCCAGGGGGGTGATCCGGCCGCGTACGACGAGCCGGACCCCGCCGCCCGCGGTGTCGCGGGCCTCGTCGACCAGGGTGAGCAGCTGGTCGAGGCCGGGCTGCGGCCGGCGCGTCGCGGGCGCCTCGGCCGACGCGTCGTCGCGCAACACGCCCAGCAGACGGCGCATTTCGGTGAGCGCCTGCCGGGCCGTGTCGCCGATCGCCAGTAGCCGTTCGGCGCCCAGCGGCGGCAGCCCGGGGGTGGTCAGCCGGGCGGTCTCGGCCTGCACGGACAGGGTGGAGATGTGGTGGGCGACGACATCGTGGAGCTCCCGGGCGATCCGGGCCCGCTCGCCGCGCGCCGCGTGTTCCAGCACGGTGTGCGCGTACGCCCCCTCGGCCGCGGACCGGGCGGCGGCCTCCCCGCCGGCCCGCCGTGCCGCGCCGGCCGCGAGCGCGGCCGCGGCGCCCGCCAGCAGCGCCACGCCGAAGGGCTTGCCGCCCGCCGCGGTCGGGGCCGGGCCCAGCGCGTATGCCACGAAGGGGACGGCGAGCAGGAGCGCGGTGCGGGGCGGGCAGCGCAGTCCGGTCAGGTAGAGCAGTGCCGCCAGGGCGGGCAGCGCGGCGGCGCAGGGCAGCCGGCCGCTGAGCGGGGTCAGCAGGGTCGCGGCCGTCACCGCCGTGGCGGCGGGGAGGAGTTGGCTGCGGGCGAAGGCGAGCGGCGCGGTCGAGCCGAGGACCAGGGCCAGGGTGAGCGGGATGTCGGCGGCCGGGGGCCGGTCGTCGAGGGGTACGACGGCCTGGAGCAGCCCGGCGGCGCACAGCGCCGCGGCCGCCACGAGCGGCAGGTCCGGGGCGCGGCCGAGCCGCCGCAGCGCCGACACCCCACGCCCGGCCGCCCTGCGCGCCCCGACCGCCCCTCGCCCGTCAGAGACACGCCCGACCGC
>NZ_MUNE01000837.1 GCF_002154605.1 Streptomyces milbemycinicus
TGCTGCTGGACACGCGCGGCGCCAGCCCGGCGGGCACGGCGTACCGGCTCTGACCCCCGCGACCGTGTCAGCTCTGAGCCGCCGCGCGTGTCCAGCAGCAGTTGCGCCTTCACGGCCAGGCCCTGCAAGTCGTAGCTGCGGTGGTGCTGCAACAGCACGGTCAGGTCGGCGTCGGCCACCGCCTCGTACAGCGCGTCCGCGCGCGGCACCGGTTGGCCGAGCACCCGCCACCGGGCCACGAACGGATCGTGGAAGCTGAGCTGGGCGCCCAGCTCCATCAGCCGGGAGGCGATCTCGCGGGCCGGGGCGCCCTCCTGGTCGCCCACGTCGGGCTTGTAGCTCACCCCGAGCAGCAGCACGCGGGCGCCGCGCGCCGACTTCCCGTGCTCGTTGAGCAGGGCCGCGCAGCGCCGGGTGACATAGCCCGGCATCCGCCCGTTGACCTGCTGCGCCAGCTCCACCATGGCCAGCGGACGGCCGGGGCCGCGCCCGCCGTACGGGGAGCAGTCCGAGGCGATCGGCACACCGTGGCCGCCGACGCCGGGCCCCGGCCGGAAGGCCTGGAAGCCGAACGGCTTGGTCTCGGCGCAGCGGATCACGTCCCACAGGTCGACGCCGAGGTCCTGGCAGAACATCGCCATCTCGTTGACCAGCGCGATGTTGACGTGCCGGTAGTTGGTCTCCAGGACCTTGACGGTCTCGGCCTCGCGTGGGCCCCGGGCGCGTACGACCTTCTCGGTGAGGCGGCCGTAGAACGTGGCGGCCGCCTCGGTGCAGGCGGGGGTCAGCCCGCCGATGACCTTGGGGGTGTTGGCGTAGCCGTACGCGCGGTTGCCGGGGTCGAGGCGGCCGGGGGAGTAGGCGAGGTGGAAGTCGCGCCCGGCCCGCAGCCCGGAGCCGTCCTCCAGGATCGGCCGCAGGAATTCCTCGGTGGTGCCGGGGTACACGGCGGATTCGAGCACGACGGTGGTGTGCGGGCGCAGCTGCGCGGCCAGCGCGCGGGCGGCCTCGCCGACCGCCGACAAGCCTGCCGTCCGGTCCGCGCCGAGCGGGGTCGGAGCGCAGATCACGGCGGTGTGGACGCGGCCGAGCTCGGCGGGGTCGCTGGTGGTCCGGAAGCCTCCGGCGGCCATCCGGCGCAGGTCGGCGGCCGACAGTGCGCCGTCCCAGGCCCCGCACGGCAGCCTGCCCGCGCGCAGATCGGCGGCGGCGCCGGGGTCGGGGTCGTAGCCGAGGGTGCGGACGCCGGCGGTGGTGGCGGCCTGGACGAGGGGGATGCCGAGGTGGCCGAGTCCGATGACGGCGAGATCTGCGGGCATGACTTCGTGCCGACCCTTCCCGAGGCGATTCCGGATGGCGCGAAATTGCGTGAATGAAGACTAAGCGGAAATATGACTCGTATTCAGTATTGATGCGGGGTGTTGAGGCGCGGTGTTGCGACGTGCCGTGGTGACGCGCCGTGGTGACGCGCCGTGGTGTCTCGTGCCGTGGCGACGTGCCGTTGCGGACGGGATCGGGCACCGACGCTGCACCGGCATGGCGTCATGGACGGAAACCCAGGAAAATCGTTCACGAACGTTGTGATCTCGATCACCATCTCGATCGCCGCGGGAGGCAGCCGTGAGGACACCGACACTGGGGCCGGCCGAGCGCGGCGAGGCGTTGGCCCGGATGGCGGACCAGGAGCTGGACGTGCTGGTCGTGGGCGGCGGGGTGGTCGGGGCCGGCACCGCCCTGGACGCCGTCACCCGGGGCCTGGAGACCGGCCTGGTCGAGGCGCGGGACTGGGCGGCCGGCACCTCGAGCCGGTCCAGCAAGCTGATCCATGGCGGTCTGCGCTATCTGGAGATGCTGGACTTCGTCCTCGTACGGGAGGCGCTGAAGGAGCGCGGGCTGCTGCTGCAGCGGCTCGCCCCGCACCTGGTCAAGCCGGTGCCGTTCCTGTATCCGCTCAAGCACCGCGCCTGGGAGCGCCTGTACGCGGGCACCGGCGTGGCGTTGTACGACGGCATGTCGCTCTCCTCCGGGCACGGCCGCGGGTTGCCCGCGCACCGCCATCTGACCCGGCGGCGGGCGCTGCGGGTCGCGCCCTGTCTGCGGAAGGACGCCCTGGTCGGTGCGTTGCAGTACTACGACGCCCAAGTGGACGACGCGCGCTTCGTCACCACGCTGGTGCGCACCGCCGCCTCGTACGGTGCCCATGTCGCCAACCGGGCGCGGGTGGTGGGCTTCCTGCGGGAGGGCGAGCGCATCGTCGGTGCCCGGGTGCGCGACATGGAGACGCCCTCCGGGGAAAAGGGCGCCGATTTCGAGGTCCGCGCCCGTCAGGTGGTGAACGCCACCGGGGTGTGGACGGACGAGACGCAGGCGCTGATCGGGGAGCGGGGCCAGTTCCACGTACGGGCGTCCAAGGGCATCCACCTCGTCGTGCCCAAGGACCGGATCCACTCCACGACCGGGCTGATCCTGCGGACCGAGAAGAGCGTGCTGTTCGTGATCCCGTGGGGCAGGCACTGGATCATCGGCACCACCGACACCGACTGGAGCCTGGACAAGGCCCATCCGGCGGCCTCCAGCGCCGATATCGACTATCTGCTGGAGCATGTCAACGAGGTGCTGGCGGTCCCGCTCACCCGCGCCGACGTCCAGGGCGTGTACGCCGGGCTGCGCCCCCTGCTGGCCGGCGAGTCGGACGCCACCAGCAAGCTTTCGCGCGAGCACACGGTCGCGCATGTCGCGCCGGGCCTGGTGGTGGTCGCGGGCGGCAAATACACCACGTACCGGGTCATGGCCAAGGACGCGGTCGACGAGGCGGTGCACGGCCTCGACCAGTGGGTCGGCCCCTGCGTCACCGAAGAGGTGCCGCTGGCCGGCGCCGTGGGCTACCAGGCGCTGTGGAACGCGCGGGCGCGTATGGCCAAGCGCACCGGGCTGCATGTGGCCCGCGTCGAGCATCTGCTGAACCGCTACGGCTCGCTCGCCGAGGAGATCGTGGAACGGATCGCCGAGGACCCCTCCCTGGGCGAACCGCTCACCTACGCCGACGACTATCTGCGCGCCGAGGTCGTCTACGCCGCCTCCCACGAGGGCGCCCGGCACCTGGACGACGTCCTGACCCGGCGTACCCGCATCTCGATCGAGACCTTCGACCGGGGCACCCGCTGCGCGCGGGAGGCCGCCGAGCTGATCGCGCCGGTGCTGGGCTGGGGGCCGGAGCAGACCGACAAGGAGGTCCGGCACTACGAGAAGCGGGTCGAGGCGGAGCGTGAGTCGCAGCTCCAGCCGGACGACCTGACGGCGGACGCGGCCCGGCTGGGGGCGCCGGACATCATCCCGCTCTGAGCTCCGGGGCGACGGCGTACGGGGCGCGGGGCGCGGGGCACAGGAGGGCACAGGAGGGCACCGGAGGGTACGCGCGGCGGATCAGGTCCGGCAGAACTCGGCCTTGAGGAGGTCCCGCTCCGCCGCCGCGGGCGGGAGCACATCGCTGTTGAGGCGGTAGGCCAGCACATGGCGGCCGTCCGGGGTGGCGACGACCTGGACGTAGGAGCCGCTGATCCGGCCGTTGTGGCCCCACAGCGTCACCCCGCAGGACAGCCGCACCGGGAAGAGGCCCATTCCGTACCGCCCGTCGGAGGCCGTGGTGTCGCGCATCCGCCGCAGCGCCGCCGGGCCCAGCACCTCGCCGCGCAGCAGTGCGGCGTAGAAGCGGGCCAGGTCGTCGAGGGTGGAGATCGCCTCGCCCGCGGCGCTCGCCGGGGACGGGTCGAGGTCGGTGACGTCGCGGGGGATCGTGCGGTCGCGGGGCGTGCGACGGTGACGGGCGCCGTTTTGGGCGGCGTAGGCGCGGCCGTGCGGGGTGGGGAGGGTGGTGCGGGTGCCGGGGAAGGACGTGCC
This sequence comes from Streptomyces milbemycinicus, assembly GCF_002154605.1. Lineage (GTDB taxonomy): Bacteria > Actinomycetota > Actinomycetes > Streptomycetales > Streptomycetaceae > Streptomyces > Streptomyces milbemycinicus. Next base: position 3,898 of record NZ_MUNE01000837.1, read on the forward strand.
GCGCAGGGCGAGCGGGGTGAGCACGCGGCGCTCGGTCTCGGCCGCGTAGGGGCGGCCGGTGACGCGCTCGACGACCAGGCCCAGCAGGACGTAGTTGGTGTTGGAGTAGTGCCACCGGGCTCCCGGCGCGAACTGCGGACGGTGGCCGACGGCGATGCGTACGAGCTGCCGCGGCGTCAGGGGGGAGGCGCCCGGCGGGCCGGCCAGCCGACGGGCCACGCGCTGATCGCCGGCGAAGTCGAACAGACCGCTGGTGTGGGTGAGAAGCTGCCGGAGGGTGATCTTCCGGCCGTCGTTGCCCTGGCCGCGCACCAGCCCCGGAAGGTGCTCCTCGACCGTGTCGTTCAGGCCGAGCCGTCGTTTTTCGGCCAACTGGAGGACTACCGTCGCGACAAAGGTCTTGGTGATGCTGCCCGCGCGGAAGCGGTCGCTTTCGTGAATTCGCCGGCCGGTGCGCACATTCGCGAGCCCGGCCGAGGCGAAGCGCGTCCCGCCGCCGTCCAGGGCGAGCGCGGCGGCGCCCGGTGCCCGGCCCCCGGCCACCAGCCGCCGTACGGCCCCCTGCAGGGCCGCCTCGGCGTCCCGCCCGCCGGAGTGCCGGACCGTCGCGGCCGGGGGCGTGGGAGCCGCGCCGGGGTCCGCCTGGGTGCCGCAGCCGGGGACCGCGGCGCCCAGGAGCGCCGCCAGCGCGAGCGCCGCGGCCCGCGCGCGGCCCCGCCTCGTCCGCCCCGGGGCGCGGATCGGC
>NZ_MUNE01000838.1:0-339 GCF_002154605.1 Streptomyces milbemycinicus
CAGGAGGGGGCGCCGCCGCGGTCGCCGCCAGGGGCGTCGGCGTAGGGGTAGCGGTCAAGCTCGCCCGGGCCGGCGAGGCCGGAATCGGCGGGGCGAGCCGCGGTCATCGTGGTGTGCGCAAGGGTACTCACGCATCCTTTGTCGGCGACGCCCCGGAAGCCCTTGAGGTCTTTGGTGAAAAGCACACGAAAGGGTGATCGCCCATTACCTCATAATTGACGCTGAATCGGACAGAAAGCAGCAGCCTTCGGGGAGTTGCGACCACTTCACGCGATGGGCCTGCGGAACCCCTTCCGACCTGGTCCACCGCGGCGCGGGCTGCGCCGGCGCTACGCCGGG
>NZ_MUNE01000838.1:383-506 GCF_002154605.1 Streptomyces milbemycinicus
GCCCGGCATTACTGCCGCGCCCGGCCGCGCAGACCGGTGAGGGCATACGCGCACAGCAGGACGACCAGCGACAGCAACAGGGCCTGCCCCACGGGCTGGGACGCCAGCCGCAGGGCGAGCGCC
>NZ_MUNE01000839.1 GCF_002154605.1 Streptomyces milbemycinicus
CGGCTTCGACCTCGGCCGCGCTGAAGGTGTCCTTCTCATCCGGGACGAGGTAGGCCAGCAGCGGGGAGTCGTCGGGGAGGGCGGCCAGCGCTTCGGCGAACCGGCTGCGGAGGGTGTCGGCGTCGTCGGTGATCCCGCCGTGGGCGGCGATGAACGCGTGGTAGAAGGACTTGCCGTCCTCGGGCACGTCGCGCAGCGGGTGGGTGGTGCCCTCGGGCGAGGTCAGGGCGGGCGAGCCGTCCGCAAGGACGGTGGCGGGGGTGTAGACCGGGGATTCCTCGGATTCCTCGGTGACCGTCTCCAGGAGTGCGGTCCCTTCCCGGCCCGTCAGCTCTCCGCTCGTGAGCCGGGGTTCGGGCACCCCGGCGCGGGTGCGGACCGCGCCCTCCTCGCCGCTGCCCGGGTCGTCGGGCAGCTGGTGCCAGCGGGTCAGCCGGCTGGTCTCGCCGTGCAGCCGGTGCAGGGTGTCGGCGGCGGTCTCGGCGGTCGTGCGCTGCTTGGCCAGCTCCGCCAGCCGGTTGTCCCGGGCGCGTTCGGCCGTGCGCAGGGTGTGGTGGGCGGCCTGGACGGCGT
>NZ_MUNE01000084.1:0-737 GCF_002154605.1 Streptomyces milbemycinicus
ACCGCCCCCGCCGCCGCCCGCGGCGACCAACTGGTTCAGCCTCATCCGGGCCGGGCCGTCCCCCATCGCCCGAGCCTTGGCCCGTTCCCACTCATCATCGAACGACATCTGCGCCGTCCCCCCTCGATTTCAAGATCACGCGGGGCACACGCTATGCAGCGACGGCGCAGCTCACGCGCGCCGTTCGACAACTCTGACGACTTGATAACGCTCGCGGCGGGCAACCTTGACGGAGCCCTTACGTTCCGAACGCATCCGGGCCGTCGCGCAAGCAGTCCTCACTGGTGTCAACTACGTCGAATTCACGACTACGTGGAATTCAAAAGTCGACGCATCGAACTCAAGGAGTGGGCATGGAGGGTGCGGCCGCCATCGCGGTTGTTGTTGTCGTGGCTCTACTGCTGCTGATCCTGCGCAGCAGCATGCGGATCGTCAATCAGGTCGACCGAGGCGTGGTGTTCCGCTTCGGGAAGGCGCTTCCCGCGTACCGCAATCCGGGAATCACGTACCTCGTTCCCTTCGCGGACCGCATGCGCAAGGTGAACGTCCAGGTGGTCACGCTGCCGATCCCGACGCAGGAGGGCATCACACGTGACAACGTCTCGGTCAAGGTAGACGCGGTGGTCTACTTCCGGGTGACGGATCCGGTCCGGGCGGCGATCGAGGTGCAGGACTATGTGTTCGCCGTGGGCCAGGTCGCCCAGTCCTCACTCAGGTCGATCATCGGCAAGAGCGAC
>NZ_MUNE01000084.1:791-19705 GCF_002154605.1 Streptomyces milbemycinicus
CGACCTGGACGATCTGCTGTCGGACCGGGAACGGCTGCACGAGGGGCTGGCAGTGATGATCGACAGCCCTGCGGCCGGCTGGGGCGTGCATATCGACCGGGTCGAGATCAAGGACGTACAGCTGCCGGAGTCCCTGAAGCGCTCGATGTCGCGCCAGGCGGAAGCGGAGCGCGAGCGGCGCGCCCGGGTCATCACCGCGGACGGCGAGTTCCAGGCCGCCCGGCAGCTGGCGAACGCCTCCCGGATCATGTCCGACACACCGGAAGCGATGCAGCTGCGCCTGCTGCAGACCGTGGTGGAGGTGGCCGCGGAGAAGAACTCCACGCTCGTCATGCCGTTCCCGGTGGAGCTTCTGCGGTACTTCGACCGGGCCGCGCGCCGTCTCGGAGACGGCGACGACAACGCCGGCGACAACGGGGAAGGCACCAGAAACGACACCAAGGACGGCACCAAGGACGGCACCAAGGACGGCACCAAGGACGGCACCAAGGACGGCAACGGCGACCCTTCCCCCGGGCCGGGTCCGGAGAACTCCTCCGGACCGGCTCAGTAGCAGGGCCGACGGGGCCGGGTACAAGGACCCGGGCATCAGCGCCGTGTCAAGGATGAGCGCCGCGGCGTCAGGACGGCGTCAGGGCCGGTACACGCCCGGGCCCACCGCCGCGCGCCGTGCCTAACGTGATCCGTATGGAACGGCGAACACCCCGGTCCGCCAGGACGCCCGGCGGATGGCGCGCCGGGCGACCAGGGCCCGACGGCGCCACCGGTGACCGACACTGGCGGCCGGACGCCCGGAGCGCGGGACTCTGCGCGTTGGGGTTCGCTGGGCTGACGCTCCTGCTCGACTGGGGTTCGGGCGGTCTCACCGTGGGGCGCGCCGACCTGTGGGCCGTGCTGGGCGTGCTGCTGTTCACCGTGCTGCGCCCGCCACGGGTGAGCGCGGGCGACGGCTGGCTCGCCGTGCGCGGCCTGGTACGCGAGCGCCGGGTGTGCACCGACGCCCTGGTCGCGGTGCGGCAGGACGGCAGCATCGCCACCCGCCTCGTCCTGCGGGACGCGTACGGCGGTTCGGTGGCCTTCGACCCCAGAATCCTGGTCGCCAATCCACTGCTGTGGCACCGGCTGGACGCCGGGGCCCGCCGCTCGCGCGAGCGCGGCACCCTGCGGCATGGGGAGAGCACCCTGCGGCTGCTGGGGGAGCGCATCGACGGGGAAACGGCCCGGGACGTGCTCAGGGCATCCGGGTTGGAGTAGACGCGCCGCCGGCCGCGGCCGGGGTTGACATGGTCCAATCCGGGGATGCGGGCACGCGGCACGGCCCCGGTGGGGGGTGGCCGGCGTGTGGGCACGAAAAAAAGGGGCGGGGCGCCGGACTGTGGGTCACGGCGCCCCGGGGGGATGCGGACAGCGCGTCAGAGGGACAGGGACGCAACTGCTTCCGCACAGCGCGCGGCACGACGAGGCGGCCGAGCGGGACTCGGCGGCGGGCCGACCGGGCCGCCGCCCGGGCCGTCCCGCACATGTCGTTCCGTCCCCCCCGTGGCCGGCCCGGCTTCGTCAAGGCGGTGTCAAGCTCTCCATGAGCCGCGCAAGAGAAGCGTCAAGATCCATGTCCGGCGCGCGAACCGGCGCTTTGCTGAGGGCTGATGAATGACGTACGGCCCGGACGGCTCAAGGTCTATCTCGGGGCGGCCCCCGGCGTGGGCAAGACGTATCGCATGCTCGACGAGGGACGCCGCCGGGCGTCGCGTGGCGCCGACGTGGTGGTCGGGTTCGTGGAGTGCCACGGCCGGCCCCGCACGGAGGCGATGCTCGACGGCCTGGAGGTCGTGCCGCGCGCCCACTGCGACTACCGCGGCGGGAAGTTCCAGGAGATGGATCTCGCCGCGGTGCTCGCGCGCCGCCCTCAGGTCGCGATCGTGGACGAGTTCGCGCACAGCAACGTCCCCGGTGGCCACAACTCCAAGCGCTGGCAGGACGTCGAGGAACTGCTCGCCGCGGGCGTCGACGTCATCACCGCGGTCAACATCCAGCATCTGGCATCCCTCAACGATGTCGTCGAGAAGATCACCAGGGTGCCGCAGGGCGAGACGGTCCCCGACGAGGTCGTCCGGCGGGCCCAGCAGATCGAGCTGGTGGACATGGAGCCCGAGGGGCTGCGCCGTCGCATGGCGCACGGCAACATCTACGCCCCCGAGAAGGTCGACGCCGCTCTCGCCAACTACTTCCGGCCCGGAAACCTGACCGCCCTGCGGCAACTCGCCCTGCTGTGGGTGGCCGACCAGGTCGACGAGGCGCTGCAGATGTACCGCACCGAGCATGGGATCGGCAGGGTGTGGGAGACCCGGGAGCGGGTGGTCGTCGCGCTCACCGGCGGGCCCGAGGGGGACACCCTGATCCGGCGGGCGGCCCGGATCGCCGATCGGTCCGCGGGCGGTGATCTGCTCGCCGTGCACGTCACCCGCAGCGATGGGCTCGCCGTCGGCTCGTCGCACGCCTCGCTCGCCCGGCAGCGGCGGCTGGTGGAGGACCTCGGCGGCAGCTACCACTCGGTGGTCGGTGACGACGTGGGCACCGCTCTGGTCGAGTTCGCCCGGGCCGAGCACGCCACCCAGCTGGTGCTGGGCACCAGCCGGCGCGGACGGATCGAACGGTTCCTCGGCGGGTGCGGCACCGGCGAGACGGTGGTCGGGATGTCCGGGGACATCGACGTCCACATGGTCACCCATGAGCGGGCCGGACGCGGCATGCTGCTGCCGTCCCGGCGCAGGACGCTCAGCCTGGTCCGCCGTGTCGCGGGCCCGGTGGCCGGCCTGGTCCTGCCGGTGCTGCTCACCGTTCTCCTGGACCGGGCGCGCGGCACGTTCAACCTCACCAGTGAGGCGCTGCTGTTCCTGCTCACGGTGGTGGGCGTGGCCTGCATCGGCGGGGTGGCCTCGGCGGTGATCGCGTCGGTGACGGCGTCCTTGCTGCTGAACTACTGGTTCATCCCGCCGATCGGTGCCTTCACCCTCGACAACGCCGACGCCCTGGTGGCGCTCGGCGTGTTCGCGATCGTGGCCGCCACCGTCGCGGGCGTGGTCGACCGGTCCCTGCGGCTCTCGCGACGCTCGGCCCGCGCCACCGCGGAGGCGGAGACCATGTCGTCCCTGGCCGGGACGATCGTGCGGGGCGGGGCGACGATTCCGGCGCTGCTGGAGCGTACGCGGGAGACCTTCGGCATGGAGTCGGCGGACCTCGTCCACCATGAGCAGACGCCCGACGAGGAGGGCGTGACCGTCGTGCCCGCGGGTCCCGGTGCCTTCCTGGTGCTGCGCGGCCGTACCCTCCCGTCGTCCGGACGGCGGGTGCTGGCCGCGTTCGCCGCGCACGTCGGCTCCGCCGTCGAGCGGACCCGGCTCGCCGAGGCCGCGGCCGAGATAGAGCCGGTCAAGGCCGCCGACCGGATGCGTACGGCACTGCTGCGGGCCGTCGGGCACGATCTGCGCACGCCGCTCGCCGCGGGCTGGGCGGCCGTGACCTCGCTGCGCAGCCGGGACGTGGAGTTCTCGGACGAGGACCGCGACGAACTCCTCGCCACCGCCGACGAGTCCCTGGCCAAGCTCAATCGGCTGGTGGAGAACCTGCTGGACCTCAGCCGCCTCCAGGCCGGCGTCCTCACCCTCGACCTGCGCGCCACCACGCTCGAAGAGGTCCTGCCGGCGGCGCTGGCCGACATCCCCGACGTCGAGGTGCGGGACCTGGAGGAGATCCCCGCCGTCATGGCCGACCCGCCCCTGCTGGAGCGCGTGATCGCCAATCTCGTCGGAAACGCGGCCCGCCACTCCCCGCCCGGTGGGCAGGTCGCCCTGACCGCCAGCGCCCACGCGGGCCGGGTCGAGGTGCGTGTCGTCGACCGCGGGCCCGGCCTGCCGCAGACCGGCCGGGAGCGGATCTTCGAACCGTTCCAGCGGCTGGGCGACACCGACAACACCACCGGACTCGGGCTGGGGCTGGCTCTGTCCAAGGGCCTGACCGAGGCGATGGACGGCACGCTCGTACCGGAGGACACTCCCGGCGGCGGCCTGACGATGGTGCTCTCCCTGCCGTTCGCGGAGCGGACGGTGTACTCCCGGTAGCGGTGTACTCCCGGCGGTGTACTTCCGGTGGCGGTGTGCCCCTGGTAGCGGTGTGTCTCTGGCAGGGCCGTGGATGCCCGCCCCGCCGCCATCTCGTGATGCGTGCCACACGCGCGTCAGGGATGCGTCAAAGCCGGCGGCTCGGGCGCGAAGAACGCGCAAGGAACGGTCGGCGGTGGCCGGAAAAGGTCAGAACCTGGGCGGACCAGCGCACCACCCTTCCCCGGGTGTGCCAGTCCCCGACCCCGGCTGAGGAGTACCCCGCCCATGTCCGTCCTGACCACAGAACCCGGCGCGACCCCCGCCGACGAGGAGCCGCCGGATACCGGCGAACGGCATCGGCTGACCGCTGTCACGGGGCTCGCCGCACTGTCCCTGGACGCGATGGCGTCAGTGGCCTACGGGCCCGAGGCGATCGTCCTGGTCCTGGCCGCCGCGGGTGCGCACGGCCTCGGATTCACGCTGCCGGTGACCCTCGCCATCGCGGGGCTGCTGGCGGTGCTGGTCGCCTCGTACCGGCAGGTGATCGCGGCGTTCCCGGACGGCGGCGGTTCGTACGCCGTGGCCAGGACCCACCTGGGGCGCCGTACGAGTCTGGTGGCGGCCGCCTCACTGGTCCTCGACTACGTGCTGAACGTGGCCGTGGCCGTCACCGCCGGTGTCGCGGCGCTGACGTCGGCCTTCCCCGCGCTGTACGACGACCGGCTGTGGCTGTGCCTGGCCGTGCTCGTGCTGATCACGGGCGTGAACCTGCGGGGGATCGTGGAGTCGGCGAGGGCGTTCATCGTGCCCACCGTGGTCTTCGTCTGCTCGATTCTCGTCCTGATCGTGATCGGCCTGTTCCGGTCCGCGCCGGTCAGCACCGAGGCCGCGGCCGGTCATGTCTCCGTGCTCGCCGACAACGCCACGACCGTCGGCGCCCTCCTCCTGCTGAAAGCTTTCGCCTCGGGGTGCAGCGCCCTGACGGGCGTCGAGGCCATCGCGAACGCCGTCCCCTCCTTCCGGGTTCCGCGCGTCAAGCGGGCCCAGCTGGCGGAGGTGGCTCTCGGCGCCGTGCTCGGCGTGATGCTGATCGGCCTGTCGGTGCTGATCTCCCGCTTCCACCTCCAGCCGGTCGAGGGCGTTACAGTCCTCGCCCAGCTCGCGGACGCCTCCCTCGGCCACAACTGGGGCTTCTATGTCATCCAGTTCGCCACGATGATCCTGCTGGCCCTGTCCGCGAACACGTCCTTCGGCGGCCTGCCGGTGCTGCTGAAGCTGCTGGCACGGGACAATTACCTGCCGCATGTGTTCGCCCTGAAGGCCGACCGACAGGTCCACCGGCACGGTGTGCTGGCCCTGGCTCTGGTCTCGGCCGGGCTGCTGGTCTTCTCCGGCGGCGACACCAACACACTCGTGCCGCTGTTCGCGATCGGTGTCTTCGTCGGCTTCACGATCGCCCAGGTCGGCATGGTGCGGCACTGGCGCGGGGAGCGCGGCGCCAGGTGGCGGGGGAAGGCGGTGCTGAACGGCCTGGGCGCCGTGCTCACCGGGGTCTCGGCGGTCGTGGTCACGGCGACCAAGTTCCAGGAGGGCGCCTGGCTGATCGTGATCGCCCTGCCGCTGTTCGTGGTGGCCTTCGAGACCGTACACCGGGCCTACGCCCGGATCGGGGAGCGGCTGGGGCTCGGCCGCATCCCGGAGCCGCCGCACCGCGACCGGTCCGTGGTCATCGTGCCGGTGTCCGGCCTGTCCCGGCTGACCTGCGAGGCGCTGAACGCGGCGGCCTCCCTCGGCGACGAGGTGCGGGCGGTCACCGTGTGCTATCCGGACGCCGAGGACCGGGCACAGACCCACGCCCTGGAGCGCGCCTGGGCCGAGTGGAACCCCGGAGTCCCGCTCATCCCCCTGGCCTCCGAGCGCCGCACCCTGGGCCGGCCCATCGCCGCGTATGTGCGGGAGACGGCCGCCGCCGAGCCCGGTACCCGGGTCACGGTCCTCATCCCCGAGGTGGAGCCGGAGCGGCTGTGGCAGCGGCTGCTGCAGAACCAGCGGGGTGCCGTGGTGGCCCACGCGGTGCGGCGCGAGACGCGGGCGGTGATCTGCCGGCTGCGGTTTCGGCTGTCCTGAGGGCGTTCGGCGAACGGCCGTAAGAGATGCGTCAAGGGACGACGTGCGGCCGTAAGGGAGCCGTCAACGACGGCCGAAACCAGCCACAAAGGCGCTTTCCTCATCTCGTCAGATTCTCATTCGAACCTCACTAGGAGCTCGCGATGGCCGACATGGCCTTCGTCGTCACCACGATCGCGGTGTTCGCGCTTGTGGCTCTCGTCGCCAAGGGGGTGACGAAGCTGTGACCGCCGAGAATGTCGTCGGCCTCGTCGTGGCCGTTGCCCTGCTGGGCTATCTCGTCCTCGCCCTGATCTTCCCGGAGAGGTTCTGAGCCCCGTCATGAGTCCCGTTCTCGCCGGCGTGCTCCAGCTGCTCGCCCTCATCGCGGCGCTGGCGCTCGTCTACGTACCCCTCGGCAACTACATGGCCGGGGTCTACTCCTCCGACAAGCACTGGCGTGTCGAGAAGTGGATCTACAAGGGGATCGGCGCCAACCCCGACACGGAGATGCGCTGGCCCGCGTACCTGCGCGGTGTGCTGGCGTTCTCCGCGGTCGGTGTCCTGTTCCTGTACCTGCTGCAGCGGGTGCAGGGCGCGCTGCCCGGTTCGCTCGGCTTCGCCTCCATCGACCCGGACCAGGCGTTCAACACGGCCGCGTCGTTCGTGACCAACACCAACTGGCAGTCGTACTACGGCGAGCAGGCCATGGGCCACGTCGTACAGACCGCCGGTCTGGCCGTGCAGAACTTCGTCTCGGCCGCGGTGGGCATCGCGGTGGCCGTGGCGCTGGTGCGGGGCTTCGCCCGCGCGCGCACCGGTGAGCTCGGCAACTTCTGGGCCGACCTGGTGCGCGGCACGGTCCGCATCCTGGTGCCGGTCGCCGCGATCGCGGCGGTCGTCCTGGTGGCGTGCGGCGCGATCCAGAACTTCTCCGGTATCCATGAGGTCGGCCAGTTCATGGGCGGTTCGCAGCAGTGGAACGGTGGCGCGGTCGCCTCGACGGAGGCCATCAAGGAGGTGGGCACCAACGGTGGCGGCATCTTCAACGCCAACAGTGCCCACCCGTTCGAGAACCCCATCCCGTTCACGAACCTCTTCGAGATCTTCCTGATCCTGGTGATCCCGCTCTCGCTGACCCGGACATTCGGCGTTCTGGTCGGCTCGGTGAAGCAGGGGTACGCCATCCTCGCCACGATGGCCACGATCTGGATCGGCTTCACGGCGCTGATGATGTGGACGGAGTTCTCCCACCACGGCCCGGCGTTCGAGATCGCCGGCGGGGCCATGGAGGGCAAGGAGGTCCGCTTCGGCGTCGGCGGCTCGTCGATCTTCGCGGTGGCGACCACGCTCACTTCGACCGGTGCGGTGGACTCCTTCCACTCCTCGTTCACCGGCCTGGGCGGCGGCATCACCATGCTCGGCATGATGCTGGGCGAGATCGCGCCCGGTGGTGTGGGGTCCGGCCTCTACGGCATGCTGATCATGGCGATCATCGCGGTGTTCATCGCGGGTCTGATGGTCGGCCGTACGCCCGAGTACCTGGGCAAGAAGATCGGCACCCGCGAGATCAAGCTCGCGGCCATGTACATCCTCGTCACCCCGGCCCTGGTGCTCATCTTCACGGCCGCGGCGATGGCGCTGCCGACCCCGCAGAACTCCATGACGAACAGCGGGGCACATGGCTTCTCCGAGATCCTTTACGCCTACACCTCTGGTGCCAACAACAACGGTTCGGCCTTCGCCGGTCTGAACGCCGACACGCAGTGGTTCAACACCACGATCGGTCTGGCGATGCTGCTCGGCCGGTTCGTGCCGATGGTGTTCGTGCTGGCGCTGGCGGGCTCGCTGGCGGAGCAGAAGCCCGTACCGGCCACCGCGGGCACTCTGCGCACCGAGAAGCCGCTGTTCACCGGCCTGCTGGTGGGGGCGATTCTGATCATCACCGGTCTGACGTACTTCCCGGCGCTCGCGCTGGGGCCGCTCGCCGAGGGGATGGCGTCATGACCACGGACATGAAGAAACACGAGGAACCGATGTCCACAGCCACTCCGACCCGGGCGCCGCACAGCGACGTACCCACCGGCCACAGGCCCGCCGAGGGCCGTGTCGGCGCGGGCCTGTTCGACCCCGGTCAGCTCCTCAAGTCGCTGCCGGACGCCTTCCGCAAGCTCGACCCGCGGGTGATGGTCAAGTCGCCCGTTATGTTCGTGGTGCTGGTCGGCTCGGTCCTGACGACCATCTTCTCCTTCAAGGACCCGACCGACTGGTTCGGCTGGGCGATCAGCGCCTGGCTGTGGCTGACGGTGATCTTCGCGAACCTCGCGGAGGCGGTCGCCGAGGGCCGCGGCAAGGCGCAGGCCGACACCCTGCGCAAGGCGAAGACCGATACGGTCGCGCGCCGGCTCAGCGGTGCCGCGGAAGAGCGTGTGCCGGGCACCGAGCTGAAGATAGGCGACCTGGTCGTCTGCGAGGCGGGCGACATCATCCCCGGCGACGGTGACGTCGTCGAGGGCGTCGCCTCGGTGGACGAGTCGGCCATCACCGGCGAGTCGGCACCCGTCATTCGCGAATCGGGCGGCGACCGCAGCGCCGTCACCGGCGGGACGAAGGTGCTCTCCGACCGCATCGTCATCAAGATCACGACGAAGCCGGGCGAGACTTTCATCGACCGGATGATCAACCTCGTCGAGGGCGCGGCCCGGCAGAAGACGCCCAACGAGATCGCGCTGAACATCCTGCTCGCGTCTCTGACGATCGTGTTCCTCCTCGCGTGCGCCACGCTGCCGCCGTTCGCCGAGTACGCGCATAAGCACCTGACCATGGTCGTGCTGGTGGCCCTGCTGGTCTGCCTGATACCGACCACGATCGGCGCGCTGCTCTCCGCGATCGGCATCGCCGGCATGGACCGCCTGGTCCAGCGCAATGTGCTCGCCATGTCCGGGCGTGCCGTCGAGGCCGCCGGCGACGTGTCCACCCTGCTGCTCGACAAGACCGGCACCATCACGCTCGGCAACCGCCAGGCGTCGGAGTTCGTGCCGGTGCGCGGCACCACGGAGGCCGAGGTCGCGGACGCCGCGCAGCTCTCGTCGCTGGCCGACGAGACGCCCGAGGGCCGTTCCATCGTCGTCCTCGCGAAGGAGAAGTACGGGCTGCGCGAGCGGCACCAGGGCGAGCTGGCCGACGCCGAGTGGGTGGCCTTCACCGCCCAGACCCGTATGTCGGGCGTCGACGTCGACGGCAGGAAGGTCCGCAAGGGCGCGGCCGGTTCGGTGATCGCCTGGGTCCAGCAGCAGGGCGGTACGGTCGCGCAGGACGCGGACGAGATCGCCAACCGGATCTCCGAGGCGGGCGGTACGCCGCTGCTGGTCGCGGTCCATGACGATCAGGGTGCCCGGATCCTCGGCGTCATCCACCTCAAGGACGTCGTCAAGGAGGGCATGCGGGAGCGGTTCGACGAGCTGCGCCGCATGGGCATCAAGACCGTCATGATCACGGGTGACAACCCGCTGACGGCCAAGGCGATCGCCGAGGAGGCGGGGGTCGACGACTTCCTCGCCGAGGCCACGCCCGAGGACAAGATGGCGCTCATCAAGCGTGAGCAGGCGGGCGGCAAACTGGTCGCGATGACCGGTGACGGCACCAACGACGCGCCCGCGCTGGCACAGGCGGATGTCGGCGTGGCGATGAACACCGGTACGTCGGCCGCCAAGGAGGCCGGCAACATGGTCGACCTCGACTCGAACCCGACCAAGCTCATCGAGATCGTCGAGATCGGCAAGCAGCTCCTCATCACCCGGGGCGCCTTGACGACGTTCTCCATCGCCAACGACGTCGCCAAGTACTTCGCGATCATCCCGGCCCTGTTCGCGGCGGTCTACCCGGGTCTGGACAAGCTCAACATCATGGGTCTGTCCTCGCCCGACTCCGCGATCCTGTCCGCGGTCATCTTCAACGCGCTGATCATCATCGCGTTGGTGCCGCTCGCCCTGCGCGGTGTGCAGTACCGCCCGGTCAGCGCCGACAAGATGCTCCGCCGCAACCTCACCATCTACGGCCTCGGCGGTCTTGTCGCGCCCTTCGTCGGGATCAAGATCATCGACCTGCTCATCTCGCTCATCCCTGGGATCGGGTGAAGGACATGAACAACTCCCTCACGAACACTGCTCGGTTGCTCGGCGCGGGCCTGCGCGCCCTCCTCGTGCTGACCCTGGTGACGGGCGTCATCTACCCGCTGGTCATCACCGGCATCGCCCAGGGCCTGTTCAGCGACAAGGCGAACGGCTCCGAGATCAAGGCGGACGGGAAGGTCGTCGGCTCGTCCCTGATCGGACAGTCCTACAACCTGCCGCTGAAGAAGGGCCAGGAAACGCCGGACCCGGACCTGAAGTGGTTCCAGGGCCGCCCGCAGAACGGCCTTGGCAGCAACAGCGTCAACACCCAGTACAAGCTCATCCTCTCCGGCGCCACCAACCGCTCCGGGGACAACGAGGATCTCATCCAGTGGGTGAATGACGCCCAGACCGCCGTCGCCGATGTCAACTCGGTGCCCGGCTACAAGGTCGAGCGATCCGATGTGCCCGCCGACGCGGTGACGTCCTCCGGCTCGGGCCTGGACCCGCACATCTCCCGTGACTACGCGGACCTCCAGGTCCACCGCGTCGCGCAGCAGAACAAACTGTCCGTCTCCCAGGTACAGAAGCTGGTCAATGACCACGTCGAAGGCCGCACCCTCGGCTTCATCGGCGAGCCCCGGGTGAACGTCCTCGAGTTGAACATCGCCCTCAAGGCAGTCATGGCGAAGAGTTGAGGGGCTTAATCGAACGGCGCGGGGAGTCGGGGGGCCGGAGATGTTCCGGAATCGCCGGCTCCCCGCGCCGTGAACACCCCGTGGACCGCTCCGCTCCCGTGCACAACAGGAAAGGCGCACACCGATGACCCGGGTGCTGGTCGTGGAGGACGACCCCCAACTCGTCCGCGCGCTCGTCATCAACCTGCAGGCCCGCCACTACGACGTCGACGCGGCGCCCGACGGCACCACAGCTCTGCGGCTCGCGGCCTCGCACCAACCCGACGTGGTGGTCCTCGACCTCGGCCTGCCGGACATGGACGGTGTCGACGTCATCAAGGCGCTGCGCGGCTGGACCCCGGTACCGGTTCTGGTGCTGTCCGCCAGGCGGGCGTCCGAGGAGAAGGTGGCGGCGCTGGACGCGGGCGCCGACGACTACATGACCAAACCGTTCAGCATGGACGAACTGCTGGCCCGCCTGCGGGCCTCCGTCCGCCGCACCGAGGCAGGGCCGACGGCACCCGAGACGACGCTGGTCAAGACGGACGACTTCACCGTCGACCTGACCGCGAAGAAGGCACACCGTGACGGGCGGGACGTCCATCTGACCCCGACGGAATGGCACTTGCTGGAGATCCTGGTGACGAACCCCGGACGCCTCGTCACCCAGCGGCACCTCCTGCAGGAGGTCTGGGGCGCCTCCCAGAGCAACAAGACCAACTATCTGCGCGTGTACATGGCCCAGCTGCGCCGCAAACTGGAGGCCGACCCCTCCCACCCCCGCTACCTCATCACCGAGCCCGGGATGGGCTACCGCTTCGAGGAATGAGCCCGGCCCCGGGCCACTGCCGACACCGCACCGGACCACGACGAGAGCAGAAACGCGAAGATGGCACGCGGCAAGTTTCGGATCTACCTGGGCGCGGCGCCCGGCGTCGGCAAGACCTACTCGATGCTGTCCGAGGCGCACCGCCGCGTCGAGCGGGGCACGGACTGCGTGGTGGCCTTCGTCGAGCACCACCACCGGCCGCGCACCGAGGTGATGCTGCACGGCCTGGAGCAGATGCCACGCAAAGAGCTGGAGTACCGGGGCGGCACCTTCACCGAGATGGACGTCGACGCCGTCCTCGCCCGCCGCCCCCAGGTCGTCCTCGTCGACGAACTCGCCCACACCAACGTCCCCGGCTCGCGCAACGCCAAGCGCTGGCAGGACGTCGAGGAACTGCTCGCGGCCGGCATCGACGTGATCTCCACGGTCAACATCCAGCATCTGGAGTCCCTGGGTGACGTCGTCGAGTCCATCACCGGCATTCGGCAACAGGAGACCGTCCCCGACGAGGTGGTACGCCGCGCCGACCAGGTCGAGCTGGTCGACATGTCCCCGGAGGCGCTGCGCCGCCGGATGGCGCACGGCAACATATACAAGCCGGACAAGGTCGACGCCGCGCTGTCGAACTACTTCCGGCCCGGCAATCTGACCGCGCTGCGCGAGCTGGCGCTGCTGTGGGTCGCCGACCGGGTGGACGAGTACCTGACCGAATACCGCAGCGAGCACAAGGTCCGGGCGATCTGGGGCTCGCGCGAGCGGATCGTCGTCGGACTGACCGGCGGCCCGGAAGGCCGCACCCTGATCCGGCGCGCCGCGCGACTCGCCGAGAAGGGCGCCGGCGGTGAGGTGATGGCCGTCTACATCGCCCGCAGCGACGGCCTCGCCTCCACGTCCAACTCCCCGAAGGAACTGGCCGTCCAGCGCACCCTCGTGGAGGACCTGGGCGGAACCTTCCACCACGTCGTCGGCGACGACGTCTCAGCAGGCCTGCTGGACTTCGCACGCGCAGTCAACGCCACCCAGATCGTGCTCGGCGTCTCGCGGCGCAAGGGCTGGCAGTACGTGTTCGGCCCCGGTGTCGGTGCCACCGTCGCCCGTGAGTCGGGGCCGGACCTGGACGTCCACCTGATCACCCACGACGAGGCGGGCAAGGGCCGCGGCCTCCCGGTCGCCCGGGGCGCGCGGCTCGGCCGGACACGGATCATCGGGGGCTGGCTCGCCGGCGTGCTCGGCCCCGCCCTCCTCACCCTGCTGCTCAACGGTGTCGTGCCCGAGATGGGCCTCGCCAACGACATGCTGCTGTTCCTGGCGATGACGGTGGCGGCGGCGCTGCTGGGCGGACTGCTGCCCGCCCTGGCCTCCGCGGTAGTGGGATCGCTGCTGCTCAACTGGTTCTTCACGCCGCCCGTCCACACCCTGACCATCGCCGACCCGAAGAACATCGTCGCCATCGCGGTCTTCATCGGCGTCGCCGTGTCGGTGGCCTCGGTGGTGGACCTGGCGGCCCGCCGCACCCACCAGGCGTCCCGGCTGCGCGCCGAGTCGGAGATCCTGTCCTTCCTCACGGGCAATGTGCTGCGCGGTGAGACCAGCCTGGACGCGCTGCTGGAGCGGGTCAGGGAGACCTTCGGCATGGAGTCGGTCGCCCTGCTGGAGCGCCACAGCGACGTGGACCCCTGGACCTGTGCGGGCAGCGTCGGAGCGGACCCCGCGCAGTGCCCGGAGGACGCGGACGTCGACGTACCGGTCAGCGAGCACATGGCGCTGGCGCTCTCGGGCCGGGTACTGCCGGCCGCCGACCGCCGGGTGCTTGCCGCGTTCGCCGCCCAGGCCGCGGTCGTCCTGGACCGGCAGCGGCTGCAGGGGGAGGCCGACCAGGCCAAGGACCTGGCCGAGGGCAACCGCATCCGCACCGCACTGCTCGCCGCCGTCAGCCACGACCTCCGTACGCCGCTGGCCGGGATCAAAGCAGCCGTCTCCTCTCTGCGTTCCGAGGACGTCGCATGGTCGGAAGAGGACCAGGCGGAGCTGCTGGAGGCGATCGAGGAGGGCGCCGACCGCCTCGACCTCCTGGTGGGCAATCTGCTGGACATGTCCCGCCTGCAGACCGGCACCGTCACCCCCGTCATCCGTGAGGCCGACCTCGACGAGGTGGTGCCGATGGCGCTCGGCGGCGTGCCCGAGGGCAGCGTGGAGCTCGACATCCCGGAAACCCTGCCCATGGTCCACGTGGACAAGGGCCTGCTGGAGCGCGCCGTCGCCAATGTCGTCGAGAACGCGGTCAAGCACAGCCCGCCCGACCGACGAGTTCTGGTCTCCGCCAGCGCCATGGCCGACCGCGTCGAGGTGCGGGTCGTCGACCGCGGGCCGGGCGTGCCCGACGAGGCGAAGGACCGTATCTTCGAACCCTTCCAGCGCTACGGGGACTCCCCGCGCGGTACCGGCGTCGGCTTGGGCCTCGCCGTCGCGAGAGGGTTCGTCGAGGCCCAGGGAGGCACCCTCCACGCCGAGGACACGCCCGGCGGTGGACTCACGATGGTGCTCAGCGTGCGGACGGCACCGGAGCGCCGGCCGGAGCAACCCAGCCTTCCGGCCGCGGCCACGTCCTGAGAGCCGGCGTCCGATAGGGCTCAGGCGTCGGGCGGCACGGTCTTCGCCGCGTCCCCCAGATCCCGGGTGTCCAGGCGCAGCCGCCAGGCGTTGCGGCGATGGACGGCCGTCAGCTCGGCCTCCAGCGGGGACGGCGGCACCGCGAGGACGGGACAGGCCGCGTGCGCGAGGCAGTAGCGGCTGACCGAGCGGCGGAGCGCGCGGCGCAGGCCGCCGCGCCGACCGGCGCCGACGACCAGGACGTCGTTCTCGCGGTCGGCGATCCCCACCAGCGCCCGGCCAGGGGCGCCACAGGCAACCAGGGCGTGCAGCTGAACTCCGGGACCAGCGGCGCCGAACACGTCGTCGAGCGCGGTGAGCAGCCTCTCCCGGGCAAGGCGCCGCCAGTCGAGGGCACTGGGGGAGGTGGCCGCCGTCCGGTTCGCCGCGAGTTCCCCGCCGGGCGGCTCCCAGGCGAGGACCGGCCACAGTTCGGCCCCCCGGCGCCGGGCCTCGGCGGCGGCCAGGTACAGCGCGGTGTGACTCCCCAGCGAACCGCTCACTCCTACCACCACACGAGCGGTCCGGGGCGCGTCCGAATCCGACATCACGTCACCGATCCTCACATCCGGCAGGTCGTCCCCGCAGGCGATCCTCCTTGCAACCCGCCCATCCCACTCCGGGCCAGGGCTCCGGAACAGCCCGCGGGCCCTTTCTTGGCGTGCTTCTGACGGCTCTGTCAGCGGCCATCGTCCAGTGCGTCAGCGTTCCGTCAGCGATTCCCCGATCCCCGTCAGCATCCTGTCAGGAGGCGTCCCGAGAAGGGGGAGGGCGGCATAGCGTCATGGGCGAGTCCCGGTCCGCCTCCCCGCGCCCGGGGCGTTCCAGTAGGGCGCCCTGACCGCCACGCTCGGCGCGGAGCTGGAGCTACGCGTCCGCCAGCCGGGTCTCCTCCAGGTCGAGGGAGCGCTGGAGGCGCCGGCGCGTGGTGTCGCTGATGCGGTGCTCGTCGTACAGGCGCTGGAGTTCGGCCGCCTTGATGTTGCTCAGGTCGCGACGGAGCTGGCGGTAGAAGAGGTCGGCGGACTCCTGCGAGGTGCCGTCGGCGGTCCCAGCCCCATGACCTCGGGACTGATCTCGATCTGCGGGGTGCCCGGCAACAGCGCCACGCCGAGGCCCGCGACGACCAGCAGGGACGGTGCGGGGATGCGCCATCGGCGGGCGAAGGTCGCCACCAACGTGGCGAGCACGACAAGAGCCAGGACCGTACCGACGCTGCGCATACCGCTTCCCCTTGGACGACGAGGGAGCCCCCGTGACTCCCAGCCGACCAGACTTGGCGCACGGCACGGAGATCGCCGCGCTCCTCCGGAACCCGGACTCGCCCATCGAACGGCCGCCACCTGGAACTCCTGCTCGACCGTGCGGCCGCCGTCGCCGTCGGCCGGGAAGGGGGCGGCGATCCGGCGCCGGACACGTCCACCACGGTGTTATCCGACGCAGGCACGGCGCGCCCGAGCGGACCGCGCGCCACCATGAATGCCACCGAGGCGTTTCGCACCGCGTCCGCGAACCAGCCGCCGGACGGCGCGGCGTCGCCCTGGCCCGGGAACTGGGCGTACCGCTGCTGCTGGAGTCATGCCGGTCGAGCGCGGCTCCCTGCTCTTCACCGTCGTGGACGTGGCTGGCCAGTGGATGTGCTGACGACGGGAATGAGGGGAATACAGCCCCACCCGGGCGACTGACTTCGCGTAGTGGATATGGGCTCGCCATCCTCACATGCTGAGCCGGTACGGCAGCATGCACACCACGACGTCCGTACGGGCCCGCAGGACGGTGGCGAGCAGCAGGCCGCGCTGGTTCTGGAGGATCTCGTAGCGGCGGTGACGGGGCTCCACCTCGGGGATGAGGACGGCGATCTGCCGCCCGTCCTGGGCCGCGCGCTGCACATAGTCGACGATGGGCTGCACAAGGGACCGGTGTGGGCTGTCGATGACATCGAGCCGTACGCCCGGGTTCCAGCGCTCCCAGGCGTCCCGCAGCGCCCGTGTCCTGTCCGGGTCGGCCTGGACGGCGACCGCGACCACTTCGTCGCCCAGGGCGAGAGCGGCGCTGATCGCGTGCCGGGCGAGCTTGCTGACCTCGCCGAGCGGGACGATCACCAGGCTCGCCGCGCGACGGTCCGGCGCCGCCGGAACGCGGCCGAGCTCCAGCTCCTTCCCGACCTCCGTGTAGTAGCGCTGGATACGGGCGAACAGCAACATCAACAGTGGCACGGCGATCACGACCACCCAGGCGCCCTCCAGGAACTTCGTGGTCAGGAGGATGACACCGGCCAGGGTGGTGAGCAGCGCCCCCGTGCCGTTGATCAGCGCCCGCGGCAACCACCCGTCCGGTTGGTCGGTCGCCCAGTGCCGTACGAGACCGACCTGGCTGAGGGTGAATCCGATGAACACGCCGATCGCGAAGAGCGGGATCAGCCGGTGGGTGTCGGCGTCGACCGCGATGAGCAGCACCGCGGCCAGCAGGGCCAGGGCGACCACACCGTAGCGGTAGACCGGCCGCTCGGCGCGCAGCCCGAACAGGTGCGGGAGGCGGTGATCGCGGGCGAGCAGGCTCATGAGCACCGGCAGTCCGCCGAAGCTGGTGTTGGCGGCGAGGAGGAGGATCAGGGTGACGATCAGGTTGGTGGCGTAGTAGGCCCAGCCGTCCCCGTAGGCACCGGCGGTGAGCTGGGCCAGGATCGTCACCTCACCCCGTGGGGCCACATGATCGCGGTGGATCAGCACGGCCAGGCCGATCAGCATCAGCCCCAGCAGCGCGCCGAGCATGAGTTCGGTGCGCTGGGCACGTCTGACCCGCGGGGTGCGGAAGGTGGGTACGGCGTTGGCGATGGCCTCCACACCCGTCAGGGCCGAACAGCCCGACGAGAACGCCTTCAGGACCAGCACGACCCCGAGCGCCTCATGCACGTGAAGGGGCTGCTCGGTGCCGACGACGGCCGCCGGATGCGGGCGGAGCAGACCGAGGACGATGACTCCGGCGATGGCCATGATGAACAGCACGGTCGGCAGCATCAGCACCCGGGCGCTCTCGGTGACGCCCCGCAGGTTCACCGCCGTCAGCAGGGCCAGCCCGGCCAGAGTGACCACGAGCTTGTCGTGGGCGAGGGCGGGGAAGGCGGACGCGAGCGCGTCGGCGCCGGCTGCCAGGCTGACCGCCACGGTGAGGACATAGTCGACGACCAGACTGGCCGCGGCGAGCAGGCTGGGCGTCACCCCCAGGTCCTTCTTGGCGACGGCGTAGGCCCCGCCGCCGTCCGGGTGTACGGCGATCACCTGGGAATACGACACCACCAGCGCCACGAGCAGAAGGACGATGGCCAGTGTGACGGGCAGCGTGGCGGCCAGCGCGCCGCTTCCGGCCGCGACCAGTGCCAGCACGATCGCCTCGGGGCCGTACGCCACCGAGCTGAGCGCGTCCAGCGACAGCGCGGCCAGGCCCTCCAAGCTCGTCAGGTGGTGCTTTTCTCCTTCGCCCGGGCGCAGCGGGACTCGCGGTCGCAGCTCACGACGTGCCAGGCCAAACACCATCGGGACCTCACCACGGCCGGTCGGACGGTCGCCAACAGTGTCCTTCGGCCCGCCTCGGGCCGCCTCTCATGCACCGACGCCGGCGGATCCCTATGGCCGATACCCGGCGCGCAGGTGGTCAGGGCTGGATGTCGAGTGTGTGGCGGGTGGGGCGGCGTGGTGTTCTGGGGCCTGGTGGGCCGTAGCCGAGGCGCAGCACCATGTGTACGTGTCCCGCTCCTGCCATGGGGTCGCGCAGTGGCCAGCGCAGGTCGGGCCATTCGAGGGCCTGGGTGATGAAGGAGCTGGACAGTCCTTCGAGGGTGGCGGTCAGCAGGACGCGTTCCATGGCCTGGCCCGTGCGCAGCCAGTCTTTCGGTGTGTCGCCGGGGGTGGCCAGCAGCGCCAGTTGCGGGGAGCTTTCGAAGTCGGCGCTCTCGCGGCCGGGGATCGGTTTGCCGCCCGCGAAGTCCCGTACGGGGGCCTTGCCGCCGCGCCGGCGGGGGCCGAAGGCGTACGGCGGTACGCCTTCGGCGGCGGACCGCGGCGTCTGCTCGGAGAGCCGGGCCCAGTGGGTGAGGTCCTCGGCGCTGCCCGAGTCGGTGAGGTTGCGCGCCTCGGCCTCCAGGGTCAGATCCAGCACCGTCTGCAGATGCCACCCGGAGGCGAAGGACAACGAAACACCTTCCGCCCCGGCCGCCTCCCGGAGGGTGGTGCGCACGGGTTCGGGTATCTCGGTCTCGGCGAACGGGGCCCGGCTGGTGTGCCGGGTGTGGACGGCCGGGTACAGGGCGCTCAGGTCTTCTTCGTCGCCGGGAGGGCCGGTCAGTGATACGGCGGCGAGCAGGGTCGGCTCGTCGGGGTCGGGCAGGAGCCGGGTCGTCGGTGGCCGGCCCGTGTGCGCGGCGGCGACGCGCAGGTTCATCAGG
>NZ_MUNE01000840.1 GCF_002154605.1 Streptomyces milbemycinicus
GGTGTGGATGAGGAGGGCGGGGCGGGTGCCGGTGGAGGTGGTGAAGGCGGTGTATCCGGCGAGTTTGGCCTCCACCCGGGACAGCGGCTGGGTGCCGGTGTCGTATTCGAGGAAGAACGGCAACGCGCGCGGGCTCTCAGTAGCGCCGGATGGGTCTTGCCAGTGGGCGTAGGCGTCGGGGCGGATCATGTCGTCCCAGCGGCGTGCGCAGGAGCGTTCCGACAACCACAGGGCAAGACCTCTGCCGGGGGTGTGGCGGGCCTGGGCGGCCAGGAGCGTGAGGAGTTCGTTGACTCCGGTGTCGTGACCGAGGGAGGGGGAGTAGGCGATGCGGCCGGTGGTGGTGGGGCGCCATCCCAGGGCCGTGGGTTCGCATCCGGTGTGGGCGGCGAGCAGCGTGGCGCCGAGAGGGCCGAGGGTGTAGTGCTCGGGGGCTGAGCCGGTTTGGACCAGGGGGCGGAAGGAGTCCAGGACGGCGTACTGGTGGAGGGTGCGCAGTCGGCGCTGAGCGGAGCGCGGACTGCTGAAGGCCAGGCGAGTGATCTGTGGCGCCGTCAGGACACGGTGTTCGTGGGCCATGGCGGTCAGCCACAGGTCGCGTTCGGTGAGACGGTGGGTGAGCGAGACGACGTCGGTGTGGCGGCGCGTGCGGTGTAGCGGGAGCCGGGACCGGAGGCAGGACGAGGCAGAGCGGGCATGGGCGATCACCACCAAGAGGAGAGAGTTGGGCGGAACGAGGGACGTGTGCCGAGGCAGCGGGGTGTCAGGGGCCCGTGGCGGTCCGGGTGCTGGTGCGGGCCGCGGCGGCGGCTCGCAGGTCGCTCGCGCGACCGGGGACCGGGGGCGGCAGAGGCCGGGTGGTCAGGGTGAAGGCCGCGGATTCGGCTCCGCCGGTCAGCAGGTGGCCAGCGGCCTGGTAGGGGCCGAGGTGCGCCAGGTCGTGTGCGGCCAGCGTGGGCAGGGTGTGGCGTTCCAAGGCGCTCGCGTCTTCGGGCGAGGCGTTGAAGAAGATTTTGTTGCGAGCGTTGGCGGAGATCCCCTCGCGCAGATCGCGCGGGAGCTGCGCCAAGTGCTGGTGGGCGAGCGCCATGGACAGCCGGTAGCCGCGGGCCTCGGCGAGCATGTCCTCCAGCGGATACGGCAAGGTGAGGAAGTTGTGCGCCTCGTCGACGTAGAGGGCGGCGTCGATGCGCTGGTGCTCGGGGGTCCGGGCGCGGGCCGCGGCGGCCTGCCAGGTCCCGGCGACGATGAAGGAGCCGAGCAGCCGCGCTGTCTCTTCGCCGAGGGCGCCCTTGGGAAGGCGGGCCAGGAGGATGCCACCGTCGAGGACCTGGCCGAGTTCGAAGGTGGAGGGGCCTGCGGAGATGGCCCGACGGGCGAATTCACGCAGAAGGAAAGCACGCAGCTTGTTCATCACCGGCCCCACGACAGCGGCGCGGGAAGGCTCGGACATCGACTCGTACCAGGCCCAGAAGCCGCGGAGGACGGGGTCTTTGATGGTGGGGATCAGCCGCAGGCGGAAGGCGGGCTCGCCAAGGAGGCGGGGCACGTCGGCGAGGGTGACCAGCTGGCCGCTGAGGGAGCGGTGCTTGAGGAGGGTGAGGCACGCGGCGCGCATCACATCGTCGGTCCTGGGGCCCCAGAAGGCGGTGAAGATGCGGCGGAAGATGCCGGTGATGTTGTCGACAACGACGTCGATGTCCGCACCGTCGAACACGTTCAGGCACGGCGGGGCGTGTACATCATCGGGATCGATCAGGACGAGGCGGTCGGCGCAGGTGTCGGGGAGCCGGGCGAGGAGGTCGGTGACCAGATCGCCTTTGGGATCGATGACGATCGCTCCCCGGCGGTTGCGCACGTCGTCGAGGACGAGATGGGCGATGAGGGTGGACTTCCCGGACCCCGTTGCGCCCATCAAGTGCACATGGTGACGGGCGTCCGCGACCGCGAGACCCACGGGGCGCCTGGCGCCGGTATCGGAGTGGCCGAGCGGTTTGACGCCCGCGCCAGGTGCGGGCTGGGGCACGGTGGGTGGCGGCAGGACGGACCGGGCGCCGGCGCGCCGCAGACCTGGGGCGTCCGCATCCAGCGGCAGATGGGCGAGGGCCGCGAGCTCGGGGACCGACAACAACGCGGCACGCTGAGGGAACAGACGTCCCTCCAGCAGCCGATGTGGCTTGGGCAAGCGGGAACGGGCGAGCCAGTTGCGCTCCGCGAAAAGTCCAAAAGCGGAGGCCAGCGCGTGAGCCCGTCCTCGGACCAGGTCCTCAGCGCGTTTCTGCTCGGCGGTGCAGGTGGCGGCGTAGGTGATGGCCGTCTGCCACTGGGGGCCGGCGAGCTTGGAGGCGGACTGGCGGATGGCCGCACTGTGCTCGACATCCTGCCGCCCCGTGATAACGGGCTGCGGCCGGTGGAGAAGCAGGGCGCCGAGTGCGGGGAGCCGCCGGGCGGACTGGCCGGCCTTCAATCGCCGCGCCGCCCGGCGGGCGCGTCGCACAGCTGTCCCCGTGGCAGGCCGGACAAGGATCTGCACGAGCGCCGTTTCGTCCTCGCCCATACCGGTAGCGGCCTGCAACAAGGCGCGGAGCGGATCGGCGGCATGCTCGGTGCGCAGCGGCAGCACCTCCGGGCGTGCCGGACGCAGCCGGCCCGCGGTGACCACGTGTCCGGGCGGGATGAGCCCCGGCGGTTCCAGCACGCGGGTGTGGGCCCCGGGCCAGGCCGCCTCCACCGCGCGCCGCACCAGGCCCAGCGGTACCGTGCCCGGCACCCACAGCCGGATGCCCAGCCCTGTGTGGGTCCAGGTGTATTCGAAGCCCAGATGTGGCTGCCCACTCGCTAGGCGGCGCCACCACGGCCGCAACAGACCAGACAGCTGCGCCCAGAGGACTTCGCCGCCTTTGGCAGGAACCCGCGGGGGAGCCAGGATCTCCACGCAGCGCGCGCCCTCGGCGAAGCGCCGCTGGCGCTGGCGACGCAACCGACTCTGTGCGGCGACAGCGCAGACGGCCACGGCTGTGGCGACTGGGGCGAGCACGGGCGCGTACGGGGCAATCCAGCCGAGCACGCGTCGGCCGGCGGCGGCCCAGAAGGCGCCGGGGTCCGTGAGGAAGTCGACCACAAGCCCGTGCGGTTCGGCCGCGGTCACGAGTGCGTTCACGGTCACCGGTCCCACCCCTCGCCGCTGGGATCTTCATCGATGTACAGGCCATCGGGATCGGTGTCGTCGGCCAGGTGCTGAGCAGCGAGTTCTCCGGGATCGGTGGTGATGATCTCGTGCTCGCCGGGCGCGGCCACGGACATCAGTGCGACCTTGTGCCGCTCCCCGGCCAGCAGCAGCGCCTCGCCCTGCCCGGCAGACAAGAGGAACTCCCTCTCGCCGTGCGAGAGGCGAAAGGACTCGTTGATCGCATCGATGGCCTGGGGTGCCTGACGGAGCAGAATCTGTGTCGCTGCATTGGCCACTACCGCCCGGCCCAGCGGAGAGGCGAGCACGTCGTCGGCATCCTGGGTTACCACGGCGAGCCCGGTCCAGTACTTGCGCGCGGCCTTCGCCATCCGGAACAAGAAGCGTGCCCCTGCCGTATCGCGCATCAGCAGCCACGCCTCGTCAACCACCACCAGATGCTTGCCCTGCCGGCCGGCGGCGGTGACCTGGCGCCAGATCGCATCCAGCGCGAGCAGCATCGCCGGAGCCTTGACTTCTTCCGGCAATTGTCGCAGCGCGAAGACCACGAGATGCCCCGAGGTGATCGCGGTACTGGGGCCGTTGAACACCGAGGCATGCGACCCGGTGACGTACGGCGCGAGCCGCTCCGCCAGATCCGTGGCCGCCTGGCTGCCATCCTCGGCGAGCACGGCGGCCAGGTCAGCGAGCACGGGCGGGGTGCGGGTCCAGGTACGCACATCGGCGGTGATCCCGGCCCGGCGGTAGGCACCGAGGATCGCCCGGTCCAGTACGGCCTTCTCCGCCCCCTCCAACGGACTGCCGATGAGCGTGGAGAGAAAGGAGTGCAGGAACAGAACCCGCCGCGTCAGCACATCCTCACCAGCGCTGCTGTCGTGGGGTGGGAGGTCGAAGGGGTTGAGGCGCACCTCGTCCGCGCCGAGCGCGACGACGTTTCCGCCGACGGTCTCCGCGAGGCGAACGTACTCGTTCTCCGGGTCGATGACGGAGCCGGTCACGCCGGTGAACAGCAGCCGCAGCAACTCCAACTTGGCCAGATAGGACTTGCCGGCACCGGAGCGGGCCAGCGTGATGGAGTTGTAGTTGTCGCACCCGAAGCGATCCCACAGCACCGGAGCGCCGGAGACGGCGTTCAACCCGTACAGCACCCTCGAGGGAGTTCCGCCCCCGGCACCTTCGGCGAGAGGAGGGGGTAGGTCGGGGCTGGTGAAGGGGAAGCACGCGGCGAGCGCTGCGGTATCGAAGGTGCGGCGGACCTTGAGCGTGTCGATGCCCAGCGGCAGGGTGGCCAGCCAGCCGGGCAGCGCTCGGTAGGTGGTCGGCGCGACCGTCATCAGCAGCGATTCCGCAACTGCTCGAACGGCAGCGACCTGCTCGGCCAGCGTGTCCTCGTCTGCGGCGTGGACGGTCATGTACAGCCCGACCTGGAAGAGCTTTCCCTCACCCCGGGCGATCCGGTAGGCGAGCTCGGCCGCATCGGCAGCGGCGGCCTCGACGTCCGGGTCGTCCAGGTGCCCCTTGTCGAGGCCGCCGCGCCGGCCGGATTCCAGCCGGGCACGCTGCTTCTTCAGCCCGGCCGCGGCGACCGGGTTGGGGACCGGGCCGATGTGCAGCGCGATGTCGAGGTGCCCGGGGAAGTTCAGCAGGGGAGCCAGCCAGCCGGGCGTGACCTCGGCCGGATAACCGGTCACCACCAGCGTGGAAGCCAGATGGCCGCCGACCGCCAGGGTGCGCGCGTGGATCTCGACGGCCTCCGGGCCGACCGCCTCCAGCAGGTTCTCGCCTCGGACGAGCGTGTCGGCCGCAGCGCGGCGGGCCTTCAACAGCTGGATCACGCGTCGTCTCCTTCAACTTCGGTGCCCACCGGCCTGGTGGGAGAGTCGGGATTGCACGCGGCGGTGATCAGAGCCGCCGTCTCATCGGCGCGCAGGGGGATGACGCTGATCTCGGCGGGTGCGAGTGCCCGGGCTGCTTCGTGGATGCGCTGGATGGCACGACTGCCTCCAGCTGCCGACCGAGGCTGATGTCGCGCGGCCTCTTCGCGTGCGACGAGCACCACCTGGCGCGTCAAAAGCCCCCCTCCTGCTGCTAGCCCGGCGAGGTAGTCGGCGTGAGCGCGCGCTGCCTGCTCCAGGGCGGGGTGCGGAAGAGCGGGCGCGTGGTGGTAGAGCTGGTCGGCCAGGGGCGTGAGGTCGGTGCGGTGGCAGCGGACCAGGATCTGGGTCGGGCCGGTCAGCGAGTTGAGCC
Organism: Streptomyces milbemycinicus; assembly: GCF_002154605.1. Classification (GTDB taxonomy): domain Bacteria; phylum Actinomycetota; class Actinomycetes; order Streptomycetales; family Streptomycetaceae; genus Streptomyces; species Streptomyces milbemycinicus. Next base: position 5,435 of record NZ_MUNE01000840.1, read on the forward strand.
AGCGGGCAAACGCCGCGACCACGCCCTGCTGCTCGGCGCCGCTGCGCAGGTCGAAATTGACTGTCGAGCACGTCGCCAGTGCCGCCCGCCCCCGCCCGCGCACATTCAGTACGCCCACGGCGCTGACTCCGGTGCAGGGCATCCGCACCGCCGCCGGCATGGGCCCGGCCGCCTGCGCCAGGCGAGCGTTCACGATGTCAGGCAGCGCCGGCACACCTTCCGGGGCGTCCACACGCCGTTTGAAAGTACGGGCGTGGGCGAGGGCAGCGAGCAGGAACCGGTCCAAACCGATGCCTTCCCGGGCACCCAGCGCGATCGCGGTGACGACCCCGGCCACAGGCACGATCATCACCAAATAGGGGAGCGGGGCCATGACCGGGCGCACGATCCAGTACGCGCCATACAGCGCCAGCGCGGCGGCGGCCAGGATCCCGGTCTGCCGCGCGGTGAGCGGCCCCAGGACACGGTCGGGGCGGGCGATATCGGCGGGGATGCGGGTAGCGGCAACGCCTTCGTCGTTCACATCCGTCATGAACACTCACCTCCGGGGCGGTTCGAGAGGCAACCGCAACTGCGCTGGACGGGCGGCCCGCAGACGCACCCGCTCGGCGGGAACCGGCAACACCAGCTGGCGCGAACGCATCCGCGACCCGGCCGGACTCATGGGCGGTCGCACTGAAGAAAGAGAAGAAAGGCTGAGGGGCGTGGCCTGCGCGCGGGGGGTACGTTCGGCCCGGATCGGCAGCCAGGTCTGGACGGGGCGCCGCGGGCGGCCGGGGACACGCTGCGCGGCCACAGACAGCTTCAGCTGCTGCTTGCGGCGCGCCTGCGAGGGATGGATCACCGTGCGGGAACCTTCCAGACTCGGAGTACGTGACGAGGCGGCTCGCAGACGGCCAGACGGTGCACCCTGGGCCAGGCGCATTGCCGCCGGAACAAGCCCTGATCCGCCGACGCCTGACGCCACAGAGGCGGAGGACCCGCCACCTGCGCCAGAAGAACCAGCGGCTGCGCCGGATCCTGATACGCGTGGCGACCCGCCCGCAGAGCCGGGAGCAGGGCCACGACCGGGCAGACCAGGGATCCGTCCCAGTCCCGGTCCAGGCCCTGGGCGCGGTGGCCGGCCGCCCCCACCACGACCAGGCATGCCACCTCCACCGCCGGGACGGCCGCCACCACGGCGGAGTAGAGGCACGCCAGGCAGGTACCGGTCCATGAGCCGGTACATCGCCAGATGGCGCAGGATCCGCACCGCCGTGGGGGCATGGGGATTGTGGATGGGGGTGGCACGGAAGACGACCTGCATCGTCCAGCCAGGGATCTTGAACAGCACCCAGAACAGCGCGAGCCCGGCCAGCATCTCGCCCAGCTTGTCCGAGTACGGAATCCCCAGCGCGGTAGCCCCGGGGGCGAAGAACAGCTTGAGCGCAACGATGAACGTCATCGACTGCGCGACCTGGATCACCAGACACCCGGCGAGCGCGCGCCACCACAGCCGGGCCATCGGGTCGGTGAGCGGATGGGCGTGGCAGGCCAACGCCAACGGGCCGGAGACCGCCAGCAGGGACATGACGGCGACCCGCACGAAGAACCCGATCAGCACCGCCAGGATCAGCGCGATCATGACGATAGAGACGATCAGCAGATAGATCTTGAGTCCGGGCGCGCCGAACAGAGAGAAGGGCAGGGCACGCTCAACCAGGCCCTGCCCGGCATCGGTCATACCGATGCCCATGATCGCGTGGGAGAGCGCATTGCCGAGGGAGATGGTCTTCCCCATCACGGTCAGCGACGTCGCCGAGGCGATCATCCCGATGAGCAGACGGGGAGCGATCTGCTTGAGCGCGTACCGGGTCTGGACAGTCTCATACCCCATCACCGTGACCCCGCCCGCGGTCACGAAGAGCACGTAGATGCCGACCGTGATGCCCATCGCCCCGGTCCACAGCCGTTTCAGGTCGGCGTGCTTGGTGACATTGGGCGTGGCGAGCAGGGTGTCGGCGAGCAGCTCCCGCAGCGGTTTCATGATCTGCTCGACGATCAGCCCCAGGAACGAGGTGATCGCGTTCACGATCATCCCGGGGATGTCCAAGAGACCATCCAGCCCCCAACCGACCGGGGAACAGTCGCCACCGGTGACCTCGCAGGCCGGCGGCGTCGGTCCCGGAGTCGGCTCCCGAGCCGGCGGGCGTGAGGGCTTGCGGGACGGATGGCCGGGCGCCGGGCTCGGACCGGGCGTGGCCCCAGGCCGGGTAGAACCGGCTCCGGGTTCCGGCGGACTTGCTCCAGGACCGGGCTCAGGCAGCGGCTCTGGATCAGCCGGCGCAGCGGGCAGCTGGAACGCCGGTGCGGACAGGGAGACGGCCTGTGCGGGTGACGCGATGAGCGGACCGACCCCGATGAACAGGACCACGGGTGTCAGGAGAAGAACCCCCCGCAGGCAAACGCGAGTCATTGCCCGCTGCCGTCGTCGACGCCCACGATCTGCTGCAAAACAACCACAACGACCGGGGCGAGAATCGCCAGCCCATAGCCGATGCCAGCGCTCTTCAGCGCACGCTTGGCCGCTTCGACCTCCCCCGGGTCGCCACCGGCCGTCAGATAGCGCACGCTGCCGAAGGTCAAGAACAGCGTGGCGAGCCCAGCGAGCAGCCCCACGACATAGTCCCGCAGATTCGAGATGACCTCCGGGATCGTGGCCACCGCCCACACCATGGGCGGATCCGCCAGCAGCGCAGCAGCGGCCACAGCGACGGTGAACACCAGCCGGACCCCACGGCGCAGTAGCCGACGCACGACGAGGTGCGGCCGACGGAAGCGGCAGAGCATGACAAGGCACCTCCTTCAGACACGAGAACAGCCAGGCAGAACTCAGCGGATGAAAAGAACGGGCGGGGGCGAGCCGGATCCTTCGCCCGGCGCCTGCCTCCTTCGGCAGCAGCGGACGGCTCTCGGGGTGTCAGCACGAGACGGCGTGCCCACCCCCACCCAGCAAAGGACCTGGAAGACGCGAGAGCCGGCATGCGGCCCCCGTTCCAGGCCGGGCGGCTCCTCCCGATGAGCGGAAGGAGCCGCCCCCTTTCACTCCTGATAGAGAATCCCAGCCCGGGATTTTGACACCCCGGAACCAAAATCCTCCCCGGCGGCCCCTACTGGAGGCCGTGGAGGCGCAGGTGGGACGCCAGGCGCTGCTCCGCGGCGTTCCGGTGCCGATAGAGCTGACGCATGCTCACGCCCCGCTCGCAAGCCAGCTGCTGCATCGGCTCCCCATACAACCGGGTACGAGCAATCAGCTGCGCCTCAGCCAGGTCCACTACCCGGGCCCGCACCGCCCGGACCAGCACCTGGTGCTCATCCGTCACCGCGTCGCCCTCCATACCGGTGGTGGCGTGCAGGCGGCCGAGGTAGGCCATCGGCTCACCGGCCTCGCGTTCGCTGCGGCGGCGGGCCGCATAGACGAGGCGGTGCACGGCGCGGTCCGCCGCGCCGAACAGCTCCCGGTCCAGACCCGGATCAGCCGCATCCACCTCCGTGAGGGCGACGGCCACAGCCGCGAGGGCTTCCTGCTCGACCTCCTGACGCTCCAGATGTGCCGGGCGGGGGAGGCGGGCCAGCATCCGGCGCAGCACCGGAATGGTCATGGCCACGGCCACTACACTCCACGGCTCGCCGAGCGTGTGCGCGCGGCGCACGACCTCGCACCAGGTACGCGACCGCAGCTCGGGACGGGTGCTGGGGTGAGCCAGCCGGGTACGGATCCGGTCGACCGGCCAGGCCCCCTCCGCGGGGTCGTCGCACACCAGATGCGCGGGCAAGGTCAGCGGCGCCTCCGCGCGGGCCAGCGCGAGAAACGACTGCTCCAGCTCCTCCAGCGGCGAGGAAGCGACGGTGTGCGGGCGGCGAGGTGCAGGACGGTGGTACATGACACGACTCCCATGAGCGGTTCGGACAACTTCCGCCGCCAGCCCTTTCAACCCGCCGCGCCACCACCGGCCCACCAGCACACCACCGCCAGGCAACAAGCAGCCCTGTGGTCCGCCCTGTGCGATGGCCCGCCCCTGGGCCGCCCGCTATGAGCAGCACCACGGCCCGCACAGCCGCTGCACGAATCGCACACAAAAGATCTTGAAGAAGTTCCCGGCCCTTGTCGCACCCTCAAATGGGGTGGCCCTCAGGTGGCTCGCTGATGGTTCGCGACCGGCTCGCACCCCTACCGACCTGCGACGTCAGCCAACGGCACTATCAGGAACCCCGCGCCGGCATCGCTACCTGACTAGAGCGCCCAGAGCCTCGAACACAGCGCGGAAGATGGCAAAGGACCATCCCCGGAATCTCTATTGATCACGTCAGCACAGACGGCCGGACCCCTTCCCCGGGCGCCACCAGCCGATGACCAACGCCCGACACCGCCGAAACGCCCCCGACAAGCGGGGAGCCTCCCGCACGCTGCCAACCACCATCTGGCTCCCCGGCCCGGATGACCCCAAGGACGCACCCGCTCCCGGCGGCGTGCTGCCCCCCTGGGCGATCCACAAGATCCGCACCGAGTTCACCCACCGCCACGCACCCCTGATCAAGATCCACATCTGCGACACCGAACCGGGCATGGACACCCGCACCCGCTGCGTCACCTACCCCGGCACCCCCGAAAACGACAGCACAGCCAGCACCGGACAGGTCCTGCTCGCCGAACTCCACCCCGACACCCTTCCCACCCCAGGTGACGAACTGATCCCTACCTCCGATGAGATGCCCGGAGCCATGGAGAAGGGCTGGAGCGGCTTCTTCCACCGCGCCCACCACCTCCTGCCCAGCGACGGACTCCTCCTGCTCGCCACCCGGCAGCACCGCGACGCCGGACGCCTCACCGACCCTCTCGGCTCCCTGATCGCCTCAGCACGCACCGCCGGCTTCCGCTACCTGCAGCACATCGTCATCGTCCACGGCCACCCGGCCGATGACCGCATCATGCCCACACCGCCCGAGGACGCCCCGCCAGGCCTGATCCACTCCGACCTCATCGTCCTGTCCGCGATCACCAGCGCATAGAAAGCCGGGTACGCCATGTCCATCCGGGAATCGGTGTGGAACACCGCCCCCACCTCCGCGCCCGCCCAACGCGGCGACCGCTACGCCCTCGGCTCGGCCGATCACCCGGCCAAAATGCTCCCCGCGATCGCCGCCCACGCCATCCGCACCTACACCCAGCCCGGAGACCTGGTCCTGGACCCGATGTGCGGCATCGGCACCACCCTCGTCGAAGCCGTCCACCTCGGCCGCCATGCCTTCGGCACCGAATATGAACCGAAATGGGCCAACATGGCCAGGACCAACCTCGCCCTCGCCGCCCGCCAAGGCGCCACCGGCAAAGCAGCGGTCACCTGCACCGACGCCCGCCACCTCCTCACCCACATCCCACCGGAACGGCACGGCACAGCCGCCCTCGTCATCACCTCACCTCCCTACGGACCCTCCGTCCACGGCCAAGTCCGCTCCACCCGTGAAACCGGCGAGCGCGGCGTGGTCAAGAATCACTACCGCTACAGCCGCGACCCCCACAACCTCGCCCACGTCGCCACCGACCAACTCCTCGACGCCTTCACCCACATCCTCACCCAATGCCGCACCATGCTCCGCCCCGGCGGCACCGCCGTCGTCACCACCCGGCCCTGGCGGACACGCGGCGAACTCATCGACCTGCCCTCCGCCGTCCTCGCCGCCGGCCAAGCCGCCGGACTCACCCCCGTCGAGCGCTGCGTCGCCCTCCTCGCCGGCATCCGAGACAGCCGACTCATCGCCCGTCCCTCGTTCTTCCAGATGAAGAATGTCCGCGACGCCCGCCGCGAAGGCATCCCCCTCCACCTCGTACAGCACGAAGACGTGCTCATCTTCACCCGGCCCGCACCGCACCCCACTGCATCGCGGCACACACCCCGCACCGGCCGTGACAGGTACCCCATCCAGCCGACAACAGGCCGCTGCAACTACCACCGGGCCGACAGGCGGAAGAAAGGGTGACACTGCACCAGCCAGTCGGCCTCACCCACCGCCGCGCCCACAGCCCAACACGGCCACACCAATCAGCAGTCTTCGTCCCGCAGTAGGCGGCCACATCACCAGTCACGCCGAAAAGGAACCCGCGCGCTGCTGGCGTCCCCGCCCGGCACTGGCCCCCGTACCGACCTGAGCGACCTGAGAGTCGTCGACGGAGAAGTCCGCCCAGCCGCGTCGCTACCCCCACCGCTCTTTGTCCAGCCGGAGGAAGTGCCTCGTCGCGCAGAGGGCTTCCGGGACGACACAGCGTTCCACTCATGAGAGGTGCCATGAAGAGACCACTCGTACCCCTCACGTCTGGCAAAGCCCGGGCCCCTTTGCGCCCCGATCGCGAAAGCATCCGCCCCTCAACTGAAGCCTCCGACACCGAACACCATCCCCCACGAAGCCCAGCCACATCACACGACTCCAGCACACGCCGTCAAGGGCCGGACAGCACGCCGCCCGCCCCACCCCCCATCGAGCCACGCGCCCAAGGGCCTGAACAAGCCGCGCAGCGACTGCTACACACTCCCGAACAAGCCGCCGCCCTGCTGCAGGTACCGGCCTCCTGGCTGCGCAAGAAGGCAGCCGCAGAGCGCATCCCCTGCACCAAGGTCGGACGCCACCTGAGGTTTTCCGAAGCCGACCTGGATGCCATCATCCACAGCGGCTCCCGAGGCCCTGACCGCCGCATCGACACCTGACGGCAATCACCCCGACAGGGGGTTCCGCTCTGCCCACCGAGCGAGCGTCCATGGACGC
>NZ_MUNE01000841.1 GCF_002154605.1 Streptomyces milbemycinicus
GCCTTCGTCGGCATAGCCGCAGCCCTCATCTGTCACCGCCGCCTCACCAAATGAAACGACCTCTTAAGACGTGCTGACTGCTACGGGGCGAAGCGAACCGTCACGTTCGCCCAGCCGTCCGGGCTCGCGTAGTGCCAGGTGCCGGTTTCGTCGGCTGAGAGCATTGCTTCGGAGTACAGGGCTGCGACGAGGAGTTTCCAGGGCTCGTCTCTCTTGGCGGTTTCAGTGCGCGCCAGGTCACGTAGCGACTTGTCAGCGGCTTTGAAGATGGCGGTGCGGATATCGAAGTACCGTGCGTGGTCGGCTGTTCCTGTGGTGACGCCGGATGTGCTGATGAATGTCCATGTGGCGTGCCAGGGGCCATCAGCCATGGGGAATCACTCCGGCGAAGTGCTCTGTGTCGTGACCTGCGGTGAGTATGAGACGACGACACGCCGACGCCACGGCGTGTCGTTGTCTCATACTCACCGCAAATGGCGGTCAGGGCGGGTGATCACCTTGGCAGGGGCCATGCCTCGCTGGCGCTGAGCGTGAAGCTGGGCGATGGCCCGTAGCTGCCGCCGCTCGTACGCCGTTGCGGGGCGCACCGAGGCACAGTGCGATCGCCATTTGAGGCCGGTGGGGCGGGTGAGGGAGACCATCGGGCCGTCGAAGTCGGCGATGGTCGCGGGCATGTCGTAGTGCCGGTCGTAGACCACCATGCCGACCGCGAGGCGGGGCAGGGTGCTGGTCCAGCCCGCGCCGCTCACCTCGTCCCCCTGGCGTGGCATCGGGCGCAGCGGAACGGGCACGGTGGCGCCCCCGAGACGTTGAGGGCATCGACGCTGGTGGTTGGTGCGTGGTTCACTTCGGCCCTCGGACGCCGGAGTACGCAACGATCCTGGCGGACAGCGCCGTCAAACGGGGAGCGATCGCGGCCGAGCAGGCGCAGGAGCGGGTGGCGCTCGTCGCGGAGCGACAAGCGGCCCTCGTTCGGACGCCTCCGCCACTGGTTGTCGTGGTGCTGGACGAAAGCTGCATCCGGCGGCCCATCGGCGAGCCCGCCGTCATGGACGCGCAGTTGGCGCGGCTGGTCGAGTTCGCCGAGCTGCCGAACACCATGGTCCACGTCGCCCCGTTCGAGATGGGGACTCGTCGGCCGTTCGACCTGCCGCTCTACATCCTGACGATGGCGGACCGTTCGCTCATGTCGTACGCCGAGTCCGCCCAACGGGGGCATTTCGAACGGGACAACAGGTTCGTGCTGCCCGTGCTGACGGCCTACCATCAGCTACAGGCCGAAGCGCCCTCTCAGACAGAGTCTGTGGCCATGATCAACCAGCTGCGAAAGGGCACCCCGTGACGACCGAATCCCCGCGTTGGTTCAAGTCCTCGTACAGCAACAACGGCGGCGCCTGCATCGAGGTCGCCGCCAACCTCGTCGCCTCGCGCGGCGTGGTCCCCGTCCGCGACAGCAAGGAGCCGCACGGCCCGGCGTTGCTCTTCCCGGCGGATGGCTGGGCATCGTTCGTGTCCGCCGTCAAGCGGGGAGAGTTCCCCGCCGCCTAACCCCGCAGCAACCAGCCATCGAAGCGACCGGCGGGACCGGCCTTCCCCCACCCCCTCTAAAAAAATCGCTTGCTCTGCATCAAGCATTTTTTAAGAGGGGGGTGGGGGCCGGACCGTCGCTGAGACGTCATCGCATGTGGGTCAGGGCAGCGGCGGCGACCGACGCCCCCGCGGGACACGTTCCATCCTGCGCTACCCCGCGGTCCGGAATGGTCGTGGTGCCGACCAAGTGGTTTGTGTCGTGCAGTGCGATGAAGATGAAGCAGATCCTCTGGAATTCGGCCTGCACGGCTTGGTGCTGCCCCACCGGCACCTGCGTAACGCGCCCGTTCTTGGTCATGGTCTTCGCGTAGGACAGTGGTAGATCCAGTGCGAGGCTGACGTTCTGGCCTGCCAACTTCCACGCGCACGTTGCCCCGTGCTTGCCGGACTCCTGTTTCCCCTCGCCACTGATTCTGAGGGCGGCGAGGTCGTGCCCGTCGAGGGCGAGGCGGAGGTGGGGGACGAGGATGTCGGCCGGGGGGACGATGGCTGCGACGCGCCCTGCCCACTCGAACACCCGGCGCTGAACAGGCTCACGGGACGGGTCCCGGTCCGCCGGTGGTCGAATCCGCTGACATCAGGAGTGCCCACCTGGTCACCGACCGGGGTCGGCTTCACGGGCCACAGAATGCGGAGACTGGGATGAGAAGTCCGGTGCGTGAAGTTGTCATCGCCCTGGCTGCGGCGGCTCTGGTGGCATCGTGCACCGCAGGCCCGACGGGGGGAGGCGGCAGTCCGGCGGCCACCGGCTCGCCCACCCGAAAGGCCCTCGACTTCAGCGGCGATCCACGGGCTGCGGCGCCGTTGACGTTCGACAGCAAAGCGGCCCATGTCCTGCCGACCGGCCCGACGGACGACCCCACCATCGCTCTGTACGGGCGTGCGGCCTGGCTTGCGCATGCGTCCGGCAGAGCCGGCCTGACCAGCCGTATGGACTGCGATCAAGGCGAGGGCGGCACCGTTGTGCTGTGCGCCTCGAAGCAGGACGGGGTGCTCGCCGTGGACAAAGCCGGCAAGATCTTGTGGCGCCGGGCGGCGGGTGACGGCCCGAACGACTGGAGCGCCACCGTAGAAGCCGACTTCAAGGATCTGTTCTACGCCAAAGGCAAAGACGGAACATTCGTCGTCGACGGGCGTACCGGACGAACGGTCAGCGCCGACGCGGGGATTGTCCCCGATCGCATCAACGGCTACGCCGCGCTGGTCTATGCCGACACCGGCGCAGAGGTCCACTACGCCAAGCGCTGACCGGTCACCTTGGCGAAGAACGAGGCGATGTTTGCCACGGTTCGCGCGATCTTCTCCTCCAAGGTGAGCGACTCCTGGATCCGCCCGTCCGCGCCCGCGTCCTTCTTGCCCCGTACGTACAGCGAGCAGGCGAGGTCGCTGCACACGTACGTGCCCACCGAGTTGCCCTGCTGCCCGGCCTGCCGGGCCTTGGGTGCGACCATCAGGGAGACGCCGCCCGTGTGAGAGGTGAGGCATATCGAGCACATGCCGCGCCGGATCTGCCAGGACGCGGGGCTGGGGCAGCGCAGCTGGAGGGCTTTGGGGCGGCCGTCCAGGGTGGTGACGAGGTAGGCGCGCTCGGGGGCCTGGGGGTCTCGCCAGCCGAGGAAGTCCAGGTCGTCCCAGGGGCGGTCGGCCAGGTCGCGGGGGATGGACAGACGCTTGGCCTCGCCCTTGGTGCAGTTCACGAAGGCGGTACGGATCTCTTGCTCGGTCAGTGGCTTCATGAGAGCCAAGCTAATTTGCCTAATCTTCCTAGGCAAATTAATAATATGCTCGGTCGAGTGAGGGGAAGGGTATGGCAAGCGAAGGACTGACCATGGAGCGTCTGGTCCAGGCGGGCGCAGAGCTGGCCGACGAGGTCGGATTCGAACAGGTGACCGTTTCGGAGCTCGCCAGGCGGCTCGATGTCAAGGTCGCGAGCCTGTACTCGCGGCTGAAGACCTCCCAGGACCTCAAGACCAAGATCGCCCTGCTCGCCCTGGAAGAACTCGCCGACCGGGTCGCCGCCGCTCTGGCCGGACGGGCCGGCAAGGACGCCCTGGCCGCCTTCGCCAACGTCTACCGTGACTACGCCCGGGAGCACCCCGGCCGCTACGCCGCCGCCCAGCTCAGGCTCGACCCCAAGACGGCCGCCGCCAGCGCGGGCGTCAGGCACGCACAGATGACGCGGGCCATCCTGCGCGGCTACGAGCTGACGGAGCCGGACCAGACGCATGCGGTCCGGCTCCTGGGCAGCGTCTTCCACGGCTACGTCAGCCTGGAGCTGGGGGGCGGCTTCAGCCACAGCGCCCCCGACACCGAACAGACCTGGTCGCGGATCCTGGACGCGCTCGACGCCCTGCTGCGGCACTGGCCCGCGCCCTGACCCAAGCGTTACGCCGGCTCAACCCGCCCCGGCGCGGGTCTCCTTGGCGAGCGCCACCCGCACCGGCAGCACGCTCGCCGCGAGCGCCAGCACCAGGCAGCCCGCCACCGCCGCCGCGACGGGCGCGGCGGGCACGATCAGCCGGACCGGGACGCCGAAGGTGCCGCTGAGGCCGGCGCGGACGCCGAGCAGGGACGGGAGGGCGGTCAGGGCGCCGAGGACGGAGCCCAGGGCGACCACGAAGGTGGTCTCCGCCGCGACGGTCCACAGGACTTGGCGGAGCGTCGCGCCGGACAGGCGCAGCAGGCGCAGATCGCGCAGCCGGTCGGCCGTGGACATCAGGAGGGTGTTGGCGACGGCCACGCCCGTGCACCCCGCCGACATCGCGACCAGCAGCAGGGTGAAGACCTCGACCAGCCGGTCCTCCTCGGCGTCCGCGCGGCGCGCGTAGTCGGCCACGCTCACCTCCTCGGCGCCGAGCCCCCGGAGCGCGGCGGACGACGTGGCCGGGCCGGTGCGGTAGACGACGTCGGTGAGGGCCGAGGGGTCGTGGGAGCGGACCGTGGCCTTGGGGAGCAGCGCGGTGTACGGGGTGGGGGCCGTACGGTCGGAGACGACCGCCACGATCCGCAGCCTTTCGGCGCGGCCGTCTTCGAAGGTCACCGTCGTGGTGGTGGGTCCGCCCAGCGTGGCCAGCGCCGACTCGGTCACGGCCACCGTCCCGGGGCCGCGCAGCCGGGCGAGCGATCCGGAGACGGTCCGCAGCCGGTGGTGGACGTCGGCGAAGGCGCCGGGGTCGATGCCCGCGGCCTCCATGGGGGTCTTTGCCGCGCCCCCGTAGACGGTCGTGGCCAGCAGCCCCGTCCCCGGGACGGATCCGGCGGCGGCGTCGGACAGCCCCGGGGTGCCGTCGCGGGCGACGACGGCGGCCTCGGCCCGTACGGAGGCGGTGTCACGGGTGGCGTAGGAGTGCACGGAGGTCTGGGTGTTGCCGGTGATCAGGATGGTGAAACCGACGGTGGCCAGGACCGGGGCGGTCGTCGACGCCGTACGCCGCACCGCCGCCAGCATCCCCTCGCGCACCAGCATGCCGAGCGCGCCCCGGCGGCGGGCGAGGGGCCGGGAGACGGCCCGTACGAGGGGCGGGACCACGGCGGGGACCAGCAGGGTCACTCCGGTGATCAGCCCGACGGCCGTGCACAGGGCGAGGGTGGTCATATCGGTCGGGTCGGCGAAGGCGGTCCCGGCCGCGGCCGCGCAGCCCAAGGTGGTGAACGCGATGCCGGTCAGCACGCGGGCGCGGGTCATCGGACGGTCGTCCGCGGCGGCCTCGCGCAGCGCGTCCAGCGGGCCGGTCCTGGCGGCCCGGCGCGAGGCGGACCATACGGCGGTCAGTGCGACGGCCAGACCGGCGGCGAACGTCGCGGTGAGCACCCACGCCTGGCGGCGGACCGCGAAACCGGGTGGCAGGAAGCCCGCGTCGGTGAGCACTGAGCCCAGCGCCGGGGCCGGCGCCGCGCCGAGCAGGGCCCCGGCCGCCGCGCCGACCGCGCCGACGGCGAGCGCCTGCCCGTACAGCAGACGGCGCAGCTGGCGCCCGGTGGCGCCGACCGCGCGCAGCAGGCCGAGTTCGCGGCGGCCCCCGGCCACGCTGAAGGCGAACGTCGAGGCGACGACGAAGACCGTCGCGAAGGCCGACAGCGCGGCCATGGCGGTCAGCACCTGGCCGCCGATCCAGCGCGTCTTGGCGTCCCGTACGGGGGCCAGTTCGCTCCGCGCGGCGCCCTCGAGCACCGTGCCCGAGCCCTTGACCACCGAGCCCTTGACGACCGAGCCCTTGACGACCGAGCGCGCCGCTGTTGCGACCGCGCCGGGGTCCGCGCCCCGCTCGGTCAGCAGCCCGATGACCCGCACCCCGCCGGACAGCGCGGCGGCGCGCTCGTCGGTCACGTAGTAGCCGGGCCCGTCGACCGTGCCGGAGACGGTGAACCGCTCGGGCCCCACCGCGGTCAGCAGCGTGATCCGCTCGCCCGGCCGGGCGCCTATGGCGTGGTCGAGAGCCACCTCGTCGGACCGGTGCGGGGCGCGGCCCGCGGTGAGCCGGTACGGGGCGAGGGCCGCGCCGGACCAGCCGTGGCCCAGCCGGTCGCCTTTCCGCTGCCCGGCGTCGCGTACGGGGTCGCCGTCCGCGACCGCCTGCGCGTAGAAGGACCGGTCGGGCACCGCGCGCCGCACCCCGGGCACGGCGGCCAACTCCCGTGTCAGTTCCCTCGTCTCCCGGGCGGACCAGGGGGCCCGCTCCAGGAACACCCCGTCGGGGCCGGTGCCGCCCTGGGCGCTCCGTACGAGCACGGGCGCGCCCGCGTACCGGCCGGGCACCCCGCCGTCCCCGGACAGCAGGATCAGCGCGCTCATGGTCAGGACCGCGACGCCCAGGCACAGGGCGGTGAACGAACCCGCGAAGGCCGTGCGGCGCGCCCGTACGGTGGCGACGGCCAGGCCGAGCATGCCGCCCCGGCTCTTACGCACCCTCATGCCGCCGCCTCCAGCACCGACATCCGCGAGGCGATGGCCGCCGCCCCGGGCCGGTCCGCCATCTCGTCGGCGATCCGCCCGTCGGCCAGGAAGACGACCCGGTCGGCCCACCCGGCCGCGGCCGGGTCGTGGGTGACCATGACCAGCGTCTGCCGGTGGCGGTCGACCAGACCGCGCAGCAGGCCGAGCACGGTGCGCGAGGTGGTGATGTCCAGCGCGCCGGTGGGCTCGTCGGCGAAGAGCACCGCGGGCCGGGTGATCAGCGCCCGG
>NZ_MUNE01000842.1 GCF_002154605.1 Streptomyces milbemycinicus
GCCCTCGGCCACGATCCGCCCGCCCCGCATGGCGATCAGATGGTCGGCGTAGCGCGCCGCCTGGTTCAGATCGTGCAGCACCGCGACCACGGTCCGGCCGCGGTCGTGGTTGAGCTGCCGCACCAGGTCGAGCACCTCCACCTGGTGGGCGATGTCCAGATAGGTCGTCGGCTCGTCGAGCAGCAGCACATCGGTGTCCTGGGCCAGCGCCATGGCGATCCATACGCGTTGCCGCTGGCCGCCGGAGAGCTCGTCGACCGGGCGCTGGGCGAGCTCGGCGGTCCCGGTGCGCTCCATGGCCTCGCCGACGGCCCGCTCGTCGTCCTCCGACCACTGCTGCCACCACTTCTGATGCGGCTGCCGCCCGCGCGAGACCAGATCCGCCACCGTGATCCCCTCCGGCGGCACCGGGGTCTGCGGCAGCAGCCCGATGGCCTGGGCGATCCGCTTCGTCGGAAGGCGGGACAGCTCGGCGCCGTCCAGCAGCACCGCGCCGCGCCGCGGCTTGAGAAGGCGGCCGAGCGCGCGCAGCAGGGTGGACTTGCCGCAGGCGTTGGGGCCGACGATCACCGTGACCTTGCCGTGCGGGATCTCCAGGTCGAGGCCGTCGACGACCGTGCGGTCCTCGTACGCGAGGGTCAGCTCCCGCGCGGTCAGGCGGTTGTCGGTCACGCGGTGCCTCCGGAACGGCTACGGGTGCGGATGAGCAGCCACATCAGATACGGGGCGCCCACCAGGGCGGTGAACACGCCGACCGGCAGCTCGGTCGGCGAGAAGAGCCTGCGGGCCAGCAGATCCGCCGTGACCACGACCAGCGCCCCGGTCAGCGCCGAACACAGCAGCGGCGGCTGCTCGGTGCGCGCGACCCGGCGCGCGATCTGCGGGGCGAGCAGCGCCACGAAGTCCACCGGCCCGGCGGCGCCGGTGGCGACGGACGCGAGAACCACCCCGAGGCCGCTCAGCCCCAGCCGGACCCGGTCCAGCCGGACGCCGAGCGCGGTGGCCGTATCGTCGTCCAGCGACACCCCGCGCCGCGCCCGGGCCGCCCACAGCAGCGGCACCAGCAGGAGCAGCAGCGCCGTCGCGAGCGGCGCGGCCTGGTCGTAACCGCGGCCGTTGAGCGACCCGGTGAGCCAGACCTTGGCCTGCTGGGCCACCAGATAGTCGCCCTTGGTCAGAAACAGCCGGGACAGCGAGCCCAGGGCCACCGAGATCCCGATGCCGATGAGGACGAAGCGCGAGGCGCTGAGCCCCTTGCGCCAGGCGAACACGTACACCAGCGCGGCGGCCGTGAGGCCGCCGCCGACCGACACATACGGCAGGGCGGTGTACGAGGTGATGCCGAAGGTCATGGCGGCGACCGTGGCCGCGCCCGCGCCATGCGTCACCCCGATGACATCGGGGCTGGCGAGCGGATTGCGGGCCATGGTCTGGATCAGCGCGCCGGACAGCCCGAAGGCCACGCCGACCAGCAGCCCGGTCACCAGGCGCGGCAGCCGGAGCGTGCCCACCACCAGTTCGTCGGGGCTGGGCTGCCCCAGCAGCACCCGTACGACCTCCGTCGGCGAGACGAACGACTCGCCGACGCACAGCGACGCCACGACGGCCACCGCCAGCGCGGCGGCGAGGACGACGGCCGCCACAACGGCCCTGCGGTGCACGAGGAAGCTGCCCCGCCCGGCCCTGACCACGGTGTACCCGGCGGCACGGGTAGTGGTGCTCACGCCGCCACCGCCTTCCGGCGCACCAGGGCGATCAGGAACGGCACGCCCGCCAGGGCGGTCATCACGGACACCGGCACCTCCGAGGGCTGGAAGACGATACGGCCGATGACATCCGAGGTGAGGATCATCACCGGGCCGAGCAGCGCGGCCGTCGGCAGCAGCCAGCGGTGGCCGGTGCCGACGAGGGCGCGTGCGATATGCGGAACGGCAAGGCCGGTGAAGGCGATCGGGCCCGCGGCGGCGACCGCGACACCCGTCAGCACGGTCGCGCCCACAGTGCCCGCCATCCGCAGCAGCCCGACATTGCGGCCAAGCCCCCGCGCGACGTCGTCGCCGAGGGCGAGCGCGTCGAGCCCGCGGGCCATCGCCAGCACCAGCAGCAGCCCGGCGGCCAGAAACGGCCAGGTCTGCCCGGCGATCGTGGCGTCACGCCCGCTGAGCGAGCCCACGTCCCAGAACCGGAACTCGTCCAGGACCCGGGCGTTGGTGGTGACGATCGCCGAGACCACCGAGGCGATGAACGCGTTCATCGCGGCACCGGCCAGGGCGAGTTTGACCGGCGACGCGCCCCCGCGTCCGCTGCTGGCCACCGCGTACACGCACACCGCCGCGAGCGCCGCGCCCGCGAACGCGAACCAGACGTACCCGTTCAGCGTGTGCACCCCGAAGAAGGCGATCGCGCAGACCACGCCCAGCGAGGCCCCCTGGCTGATGCCCAGGATGCCGGGCTCGGCGATCGGGTTGCGGGTGATCCCCTGCAGTACGGTGCCGGCCACGGCGAGGGCCACCCCGACCATGACGCCGATGACGGTCCGCGGCACCCGCAGGGACCGTACGACTTGGGCGTTGTCGCTCGTACCGCCGTGCAGCAGGGCGTCGTACACCTCGCCGATGGCGATCGGGCGGCTGCCGACCGCGAGGCTGAGCACCACGGCGACCAGGAGCAGCAGCGCCGCCGCGGATATCCAGCCGACGCGGCGGCGCGCGACTCCCGACATTCGCCCCTTCTCTCTTCCGTACTCTTAGCCAAGGCTTGCCTAAGAGTACGTGGGGCCGACGGGCCGCTCAGTCGGCGGGGCGGACCGAGCGCGGGCCCGTGACCTCGGCCCCCAGCGCCCGCACCCGCGTCCGCAGCTCCCGGTCGGCGGTCACCGCCAGACACGGCCGCCCCGGCTCGCGGGCCGCCACCACCTCCACGATCCGGTCGTCCCCGCTGCCCGGCGCCCGCTCCACCCGCACCCCCGGTACGGGCGACACATCGCGCGCGGCGCCCTCGACCACGAGCACGATGTCCACGGGCGGCCGCCCGGCCCACTCCGGGACCCCGGGACGGGGTGGCAGCCCGCTCTCGGCGAGGGCGGCGAGCCGGTCCCGCAGGCGCTCGGCCGCGCCGCGCCGGTCCCGCCACCAGCCGTCGGGCACCGAACCGATGACATTCGCCGCGTCCACGACGACCAGACCTTCCATAACGGAGGCAAAATACTATGGGTGGCACCGCGTCAGCAGGGGTGACGCGCAAGCCTCGTGGACCTCGTGGAGGCCCACCCAGGCTCACCAGGGGGAACGACGTCAGGGAAGGTTGCAGCGGGCCATGGCGTTGCGGTTGCTCCGCGGCAAGGACGGCAGGCTCACGGCCTATGCACCGGTGGCGGGCGGTATCGCCCGCTGGACCGAGGAGCGGCCAGGGGGCCCGCGGTGGACCGGGCCGCGGCTGATCGAGGTGCCGGGCCTGACCGCGCTGACGGTGGCCCAGGGCGCCGACGGCTACGCCCATCTGCTGGGGCTGCGGCACCGGCAGGGCGGCGGCGACGGCCCGGACGTGGACATCGTCCACGCCACCCAGTTCCAGACCGGAAGGCCCCTGACGGCCTGGCACTCCCTCGGCACCCCGCACCCCAAGGACCGGGGCAAGGCCCAGCGGACCGGGGCGCCGGCCGCGGCCGTGGACTCTTCGGGGGCCGTGCACGTCTTCGTACGCAACGCCGGGCGCGGGGTCAGCGCGCGGCGACAGGACGGCAAGGGCAAGTGGGGCGGGTGGACCGACCTCAAGGGCGCCGACGTACTGGACGGGCTGTCCGCCGCCACCCGCCGGGGCGAGCAGTTCGACGCGCCCGTCGGCGGTCGCGGCGGCGGACAGCCCGTCCAGTACGTCGGCGCCCTTGAGGTCGGTCCACCCGCCCCACTTGCCCTTGCCGTCCTGTCGCCGCGCGCTGACCCCGCGCCCGGCGTTGCGTACGAAGACGTGCACGGCCCCCGAAG
>NZ_MUNE01000843.1 GCF_002154605.1 Streptomyces milbemycinicus
CTCCTCCCCGCACAGGCGCGGAAGGGGTCCCGCGCCTGTGCGGGGAGGAGGTTCCAGGCGGGGATCAGGTCGCAGGCGGGGTCCCCCACGCCCATGGTCGCGAAGTCGATGACCGCGCTCAGCCGACCGCGGTCGACCAGCACATTGCCGGGCATCAGATCGGCGTGGATCCACACGGGCGGGCCGGACCACTCGGGCGCCTTCAGAGCCGCCTCCCACGCCGCGGTGGCGGCCTGCGTATCGATGATGCCGTTCAGTTCCCCGATCGCGGTGCGGGTCCCGGCGTCCTGCGTGGTCAACGGCCCACCCCGGTAGGCGGCCGGGCCGTCCGCGAGCTCGATCCGGCGCATCGCGGCGATGAACGCCGCCAGGTCCGCGGCGAGCCCGGCGGGGTCGGTGAGGCGCCCGGCCACCGGGTTCTCGCCGTCGAGCCAGCGGTGGACGGACCAGGGCCAGGGGAAGTCCTCGGTGGGCAGCCCTTTTTCGGCCACCACGGGGATGTCGACCGGCAGCAGCGGGGCGAGCCGCGGCAGCCACCGGTGCTCGAACTCCACATCCCCCACCATCCGTTCGGCGAGGGGCAGCCGCACGGCCAACCCGTCGCCGAGCCGGAACATGGCGTTCGACGTGCCGTCCGACGGAACCCGCTCCACGGGCAGCTGCGCCCACTGCGGGAACCGCGCGGCCACCAGCCGCCGCACCAGCGGTACGTCGATGTCGAACTCGTCAGCGTGCATTCTGCCCGCGCTCATCAGTGGTTTCTCCTCGTTCAGCACGCCACGGGCGCACGCAGATGGCTCAGCAACTCGTCCCCGGCCGGGTACGGGCGCTCCTCGGGCAGCAGCCTCACCGCCGCGTCGAGCTCGTCCCGGCGCACCAGGGCGTGGACCTCGTGCGCCAGCGGGGTCACATCGGTGATCGCGACCGTCCACTCGTCCGCGTAACGGCGCGCCGCCCCGCCCGAGAGCCCGAGCTGCAGCGAGCGATACGGCAGCGGCCGCAGCCGCAGATCCCGCTCCGGATCCCACTGGACGCGCGCGGGGGCGGCCTTCAACGCCCGCTTCCAGGCGGCCTGGTCGGGGTGGAGCCCGCGCTCGTAATGCGACAGACACGACCGGCCGAGCGCCCACTCGAACCCTTCGCGGGTGATCTCGACGGCCAGAACGGTCTCCTGCCCCTCCTTGGCACCCCAGCCGCAGCGATACATCATCCACAGGAACGACGGCTTGATCCATGTCATCCGGTCCCGCTTCCAGGCGGTTGGGAAGCGGCCGTCCCGGGCCGCGGGCAGGCCGAGGTGCGGGGCGTACGCCTGGTAGACGGTGACCGTGGACTCCGTGTGGAGCGCGCGGATCTGATGTCGCGGTTCTTGCATGGCCACCAGGGTGGCGGGCGCGGGCCGTCCGCGGCCAGCGAATTACGGCGATGCCGGGCGGTGCGGCCGGGCCGCGTGGTCAGATACAACACATGGGTTCCGAAAGCGACTTTCCCGACACCTCTCCCGCCGCCGGAGGCACGGCCCCGCATGTTGTGGGGGTGGACGCCTGCCCGGGCGGCTGGGTGGCGGTGGCCCTGCGCGGCGGCCGGTTCGCGGGTGCCGACATGGACGCGGCGCTGGCGGCGCTGCTGACGCGGGTGCCGGCGGCCGTCGTGGTGGCGGTCGACATTCCGCTGGGGCTGCTGGAGGCGGGGCGGCGCCGCGCGGACGAACTGGCGCTGGGCCGCGTGGCCCCGCACCGCTCGCGGGTCTTCCCGGTGCCGCCGCGCCCGGTGTGGGAGGAGCCCGACTACGGCGCGGCCAACGAGCGCTGCCGGCGCCTCACGGGCTTGGGCCTGCCCCGTCAGTCCTGGGGCCTGGTGACCAAGCTGCGGGAGGCCAACGCCTGCCGCGAGGGCGGCGAGCGGCGCCTGTACGAGGTGCACCCCGAGGTCTCCTTCGCGGCCATGAACGGCGGCCATCCGGTGGCCTTGAGCAAGAAGAGCTGGAGCGGCCAGGCCCAGCGGCGGGGGCTGCTCGGTGAGCAGGGCATCGCCCTGCCCGATGAGCTCGGCCCGGCGGGCCGGGTGCCGCCCGACGACGTACTGGACGCCGCGGCGGCGGCCTGGAGCGCGCACCGGATCGCCCTCGGCACCGCGGTGAGCCTGCCCGACCCACCCGAGACGACGCGTGACGGGCTCCCGGTCGCCATCTGGTACTGACCGGAGCGGGTGGTACTGACCGGAGCAGGCTGTGCCGGCCGCGTCCGGCCGCACAGCCCGCTCCAGTACAGCCTGCTCCGTACGGGGCGAAGCGCGGGAAGCCGCCCGGCCCCCTCCTCCGGGCGGCCTCCCGTTCGCCGGTCCGGCCAGGCGTCAGATGGCGACTCCGCGTGAGCGCAGATACGCGACGGGGTCGATGTCCGAGCCGTAGCGCGGACCGGTGCGCACCTCGAAGTGGAGGTGCGGTCCGGTGGCGTTGCCGGTGGCGCCGGAGCGGCCGATGCGCAGGCCCGCGTCCACCGTCTGTCCGGGGCGCACCGCCAGCGAGGACAGGTGCGCGTACTGGGTGTAGAGGCCGTCGGAGTGGCGGATCACCACTTCGTAGCCGTAGGAGCCGCCCCAGCCCGCGGTCACCACGACGCCCGGGGAGGCCGCGCGCACCCCGGTGCCGACGGGCACCACGAAGTCGACCCCGGTGTGGTGGCCGCTGGCCCAGCGCGGGCCGCGGACGCCGTACGACGTGCCGAGCGGGCCGCTGACCGGGGTCATGTGGCGGCGCTGGGCGGAGGGCCGGCGGGCGCCGTGGGCCGAGGTGCCCGATGTCGTGGCCCGCGTCTTGCCGGCCTGTTGGTGGCTACTTCGCGCGGAGCGCGGCTGCTTCGTGGGTGGCTGCTTTGTCTGCGGCTGCTTCCCGTGTGCCGCCGCCGTGCGCGCCGTGCCGGTGCGGGAGGGGAGGGCGAGCCGCTGTCCCGGGTAGATCTTGTCCGGGTCGGAGCCGATGGTGCGCCGGTTGGCGCGGTAGAGCGCCTTCCAGCCACCGCCCACGGACTCGCGCTGCGCGATACGCGACAGCGAGTCCCCGGGCACGACCCGGTACGGCCCGGAGCCGGTGGCGTGCCGCCGCGGGGTGGGGGAGTGGTGGCGGGATCCCGTGGAGTGTCCGGACCCGGCGGAGTGTCCGGACCCCGCGGAGTGGCCGGAGCCGCCGCGGTTCGCGCCGGACGCGGGTCGGCTGTCGCGGGTCAGCCGCCCCCGTACCGAGCAGACCGGCCAGGCGCCCGGACCCTGGCGGCGCAGCACCGCCTCGGCCACGGTGATCTGCTGGGCCCGGGTGGCGAGGTCGGCCCGCGCCGCGTACTTGGTGCCGCCGTAGGCCTCCCAGGTGTGCTGGGAGAACTGCAGCCCGCCGTAGTAGCCGTTGCCGGTGTTGATGTCCCAGTCGCCACCGCTCTCGCATTCGGCGACCTTGTCCCAGGTTTCCGAGGGGGCCGCGACGGCCATGTCGGCGCCCAGGAACGGCAGGACGATGCTCACGCTGCCCACGGTGAGGGCGGCACACAGGGGCGAGATCCGGCTGGGCGGTGCGGAACGGCGGTGACTTCCTCGTTGGGCCATGGGCCTGTTCCCTCCACGAGCGTTCGACTCGCCCACCGGCAGCCCCGGCGGGCTGTACGAGTACCGCAGCCGGACGGCGCAGGTCACAAGGCGCTGGGGGTCTCACGGACTGCCGTGCGCCGTCGAACGCCACCCCCGGGGAAGCTGATGCTCCATCAGCCCCGCACGGCAAGGCGCGTGGAGGACCGGGGGCGCACGGGTCGGCCCGGCACCCGCGGCGTCCTGGACGCGGCGGGCCCCCGCCGAGCCCGGCCCGGCGACGGGGCCGAGGTCCGCGGCGTCGGCGGCGTCCGGGCGGGGGCGGGAAATGATTCTTTCCCGGCGCGGACGGACCGGGTAATCCTCGGGATTGGTTTACCCACCCCATCGGTCCCGCAGGCCGCGGCGGGGGACGAAATACGCGCGGTACGGGGGAGATCGGGCGGCACCGGGCCCGGCACTCCGCCGCCGCCCGGAATCCGCCGGCCCCCGCGCCGAGCCGGTCCCCCGCTCCCGGCTTGGGGGATCCGGCCGGGAGGAGAGGGGAAAAGCGCTGCGGGACGGCCGAACCCATCCGCCGGAGAGCGGGGGAGAAGAGGGAGGGAAGCGGGAGAGAGAAGGAGGGAAGGAGAAGGAGAGAAGAGCGGGAGAAGAAGTATGGCGGCGTCATGCGGGCGGTAGCGGCCGGGCCTGCGCGTTCGCGCCGACCGTAGCGGGCCGTAGCGACCGGGCAACGCCCCGCACGCGAAGCGGCGTCGCACTTGTTTCGACAGGTCGTCATCCAGTCGCCGCGCACGGCATATCAGATCCGGACACGAGGGTGATCCGTTCCGTGCTGGGCGGATGCATTTGCGCTCCCTGGTGCTCGGTTCGATCGAAGGGCCGGGTCCTGGAGCGGAGCTTGTCGTACGAGGCGGGCCGTATGGCGCCTATCGGCGCGGACCGCGAATCGCCCCTTCCCGGCGGTATCCCCGTACAACTCGTCGTAGCGGAGGTCATCGGCCCGGCCCGGGGGCCTGGGGCGGCCTCTCCCCGCGGCCGGGGCCGGGCGGGGACGTCGCCCGCGGACCCGCTCCTTCCTGGGGGTATGGATGCGCGAGGTCCCCTCTGAGGGGCGCCGTGCGGAGTTCCCGCCTCCGGTCCGGGGCCGGTTCCCCCTCATGTCCCGGGCCGACGGGGAGCGCCGGCTGCGCGACGAGTCCTTATATCGACGGCAACGGCCCCTCGCGGGCGAGGCGCCCCTTCTCCTCCGTATCGATTTACCGCATCCCTGATCCGCGGACTCCGCCCCGGCCCGGGACGTGGGACGGAGCCTGCCGACTGAGGGGTTCCTTACCCGGTCGGATGGATTTGCGGCGCACCGTACGGCGTTCGGCCCGCGGGCCGGGCCTGGGACGGAGTGGGACGGAGGCGGAACCCGCCGCTACCCGGCCGGGCCGTAAAATCGACCTTGTGCGTGAACCGTCCCCTCTCGGCCGTGCGATATCCGCTCTGCCGTGCGAGGCTCCGGTCCGGCCCGAGGCGCGGGGCGGAGCCGGTGCTACGGGCCGGAGCCGCAAAACGATGCCGCCCGCGAGGGCCGGGATGAGCGGCGGGATAGCGAAAGATCCGCCGCACCGCCGTGCTTCTCCCGAAAAGGCGATCGCCGCCCGGGCCCGGAAACTGGCGGAGAATCAGGCGGTCCACGTATAGCGGGAGGCGCGCCGCCGCGCATACCATGTCAATCACATCGACTTCCTCCGCAGACCGCCCGTCGGGGCGGTTTGTGAATAATCAACTCTCCCCGCCGCCCAGTCGGGACCCGGGAGGGCACCAGTCCCTCTTTATCCAGGGCCCCGTCCGCCGGTGAGCGGTAAGGGCCCGCGGCCGGGTTCGCACTGCCAGGGGAGCGCACCGCGCCTACGGCGTACGGCGGTCATCGCCGCTCGCCGCCGTACGTGATGTGTCGTATCCATGCGTACGCCATGCGGCTGGACGCCTGACCAGGGGGCGCACGCTGCGCCGTCGCATGCCGCGGACCGCCCGTCGAACACCGGGCCGGGCCCGCTCGCCCGCCGCCACGGGGGCGGCAGCGGGCGATACCGGCGGACCGGGACCGCTGTCGGCCGGGCTCAGGGCTTGCGCGCCAGGCCCGCGTAAACGGTGACCGGCGGGTCTTCGGGGGCGAGTTCTTCTTCCTCGGCGTCCGGCCGCCAGTGCGACACCAGGACCGGCGCCGGGCCGACGGGCTCCAGGCCGTGGAAGAACCTCGCCACCTCCGCCCGGGTGCGTGGCCGCAGGGTCACACCACCCTTGCGGTACAGGGACACGACCCGCTCCGCCTCCTCCTCGCTGCCGTCGGCGGTGGCATGCGAGAACACCAGGTGGCTGCCCGGGGCGAGCGCGTCCATCAGGCCGTGCACCAGGTCGTAGGCGCCGTCCTCGTCCGGGATGAAGTGCATGAGCGAGATGAGGGAGAGGGCGACCGGCCGGCTCAGATCGAGCACATCGGTGGCCAGCTCGATGATCTGCCCGGGCTCGCGCACATCCGCTTCGAGGTAGTGGGTGGCGCCTTCCGGGGTGCTGCGCAGCAGCGCCTCGGCGTGGCGCAGCACGATGGGGTCGTTGTCCGTGTAGACCACGTGGGAGTCGGGGGCGATCCGCTGGGCGATCTGGTGGAGGTTGGGCTCGGTGGGTATCCCGGTGCCGATGTCGAGGAACTGGCGGGTGCCGGAGCGGGCCAGCCACTCGGTCGCGCGGTGCATGAACAGGCGGTTGATCCTGGCGGAGTCTCTGACGGTGGGGTCGATGTCGAGCACCTGCACGGCCAGTTGCTCATCGACGGGGTAGTTGTTCTTGCCGCCGAGTATGTAGTCGTAGACGCGGGCCGGATGGGGCCTGCTGGTGTCGATTCTGGTGGGCTCTGGCCCGGATGTCGCTGACATGGTGCGCTCCATGGGGGTCGGCGCGGTGGTGCCGGGGTGCGGGTATGGATGCGGGTGCGGGTGCGGATGTGTCAGGAGACCAGGAAGTCGGCCTTGCCGGCCTTGGCGCCCTGGATGAAGGCGATGATCTCGTTGCGGGTGTAGATCAGCGCCGGGCCCTCCGGATCGGTGGACTGTCGGAGCGCGACCCGGCCGTCGTCCAGTTTCCGGGCCTCGACACAGTTGCCGCCGTTGCCGCCGCTCCACGGCTTGTGCCAGCCCTCGGTGCCGAGGTCGGCCGCGCGCATGCCGTTGAAAATGCGATCCATTCAGAGCTCCTTGCGGAAATCGCGGAGGATTTCCTTTGTGCGTCGTGCGGTTGCCGCCTGGGCCGCCATGCGGTCCAGGACCTCCAGATGGGAGGCCACCTCGACACGTTCGTCGAGGTAGACGGCGCCGGTCAGGTACTCGACGTAGACCATGTCCGGCAGTTCGGGTACAGCGAAGCGGAAGAGGACGAAGGGCCCGTAGGTGCCCGGGTGGTGTCCTGAGGAGAACTCCGCTATCTGCAGGGTGACATTGGGCCGCTCGGTGGCCGTCAGCAATCGGTCGATCTGACCCCGCATGACCTCGGGGGTGCCCACGGGGCGGCGCAGCACGGTCTCGTCCATCACCACCCACAGATGCGGGGCGTCCTCGCGGGTGATCAGCGTCTGGCGCTCCATGCGCAGGGCGACATGCCGCTCGGACTCCTCGGGGTCGACCTGGCCGACGGCGCCGGTGCGCATGATGGCCCGGGCGTAGTCCTCGGTCTGCAGCAGACCGGGGATGAAGTGCGGCTCGTACGCGCGGATGACCGCGGCGGCGCCCTCCAGGCTGACATGCACGCTGAACCAGTCCGGCAGGATGTCGTGGAACCGCTGCCACCAGCCGGGCCGGTTGGCGTCCTCGGTGAGGGTGATGAACGCCTCGGCCTCGCCGCCGGTGACGCCGTATGCGTCCAGCAGCATCCGCACATACGGGATCTTCAGGGCGACCTCGGCGGTCTCCATCCTGCGGATGGTGGCGGGCGCCACATGCAGCACCTTGGCGGCCTGCTCACGCTTGAGACCTGCTCTTTCGCGCAGCTCCCGCAGGCGCTTGCCGAGGACGACCTGGCCCACGGTCGCGGCTGACCGCGGTTCACTCACTTCTACCTCCCGCAGCTGATGCCCGCAGTGTGTCATGCCCTGAATGGAGCGGACACACTGCACTTGCGACTCTGCACTTTTCAGAGTGCCCCTTGCCAAGTGCACGAGGCGTTACGCATAGTGGCGTCGTGATCCCGTCAACTCCCGTGGCGCCGCCCAGGCCCGGCCGTCGACAGCGTCTGGAGCTGCCGCCCACGCTGTTCGCCGAGGCCGGATACGACGCCATCGCCCTGCCGGAGCGGCATGGACGTCAGGTCATGGAGCTGCTGCCCAGGGCGGGCTGTGTCTACTCCGTCGAAGGCCGATGGTGGTGGATCGTTCCGCCGCGGTCGGACTGTGGGCTCAACTGGCCCGCGATCGCCCTCTATTCGGTCGGCGCGGTGGTGTCGGACGCGCCGCCGGGGCGGCCGGATCCGGTGGCGGAGGCGCCCCGGCTGATCCACCGGCCCGAGGGCACCGTGCCGTACACCCATCCGCTGGTGCTGCATATCGCCGTGTGCGCGGTCGCCGGAGTCTCCCCGACCTGGCCGGACCGGCCGGGGCCGTAACGTCCCGGCGGCCCCGGCAGAGGCCCTGGCTCGCCCGGCGTCCCACCCGTCCGGGGCCTGTACAGCCGGGGCCGGACCCCGGCGCCCGTACTCGCCGTCAGGAACCGTTGTCGGTCTGCAGATACGCGGCGGGGCGCGGATAGCGGCGCATGGTGCCCCCGCCGGTCGGTTCGTCGCTGTCCATGGTGGGCAGCGCGGCGGGCGGAGTGGCGGCGGCCGGGGTGGCCG
>NZ_MUNE01000844.1 GCF_002154605.1 Streptomyces milbemycinicus
ACCTGCTCAACCGGCTCGGCGCGCCCCGCGACCAGCTGCTCTTCCGGGAGCGCTCGGCCCAGGGGCAGCACGTCAAGCGGCTCACCGAGCTCTACCACCAGCATCTGACCGGCCTGCCCGTGACGATCGTGCTGGACGACGCCAGCGACGCCGAGCAGGTGCGCACGCTGGTCCCGGAGCGGTCCGACAGCCTGGTCCTGGTCACCTCGCGCGCGCCGCTCGCGCTGCCGCCCGATCTGGCCGCATGGGTCCACCGGCTGGAGGTCGGCCCGCTGGACGAGCCGGGCGCCGAGGAGCTGCTGCGCGCCTCAGCCGAGGAGCAGACGGGGGCGGGCCCCTACGACGGGCAGTCCGTGGAGCGGATCGCCGAGCTGTGCGGCCGGCTGCCGCTGGCGCTGCGCATCGCGGGCTCCTCGCTCCCCGCCCGCACCCCCGGCCTGCTGGTCTCCGCCCTGGAGGCGTACGGCCCGGTGGGCCCCGTCGAGCGGGCGCTGTGGCTGCGCTACACCGACCAGACCGAGGGCGCCCGGC
>NZ_MUNE01000845.1 GCF_002154605.1 Streptomyces milbemycinicus
CAACACCACCACTACTGGCTCCACGACTCCACCGAGGACAAGGCGGTGGGTACGGACCTCGCCGCGGCCCGCTTCTGGGAGGCGGTCCACGGCGAGGACACCAACGCCGTCGCCGCGCTCCTCGACGTCGAGCCGGGCACCTCACTGGACGCGCTGCTGCCGGCCCTGTCCGCCTGGCACGGTCGGCGTCGCGACCAGGCCATCACCGACACCTGGTGTTACCGCGACATCTGGAAGCCGGCCGACCTCACCGCCGCGCGCCCCCGGCCGTCCGGCCGATGGCTTGTCGCGATCTCCGCAGGGCGGGCCGATCACCTCCACGTCAGTGCCGTCCTGGACGCTCTGGAACGCCAGGGTCTGCCCATCGCCACCCTCGTCCTCGACGACACCCACACCGAACTCCCCCTGCTGGAGCGGCATCTCGCACAGGCGATCGCGAGCGATGGGCCGGCCATCGGCGGCGTGCTCTCGCTGCTCGCCCTCGACGAGGGGCCACATCCGCGCCACCCGGAGGTGCCCGTCGGCACCGCCCTCACCCTCAGCCTGATCCAGGCGCTCATCGCACGCGAGGACATGGCGCCCCGGCTGTGGCTGGCCACCCACGAGGCCGTCGCCACCTCGTCCGCGGATACGCTCGATCACCCCCTCCAGGCGATGGTCTGGGGGCTGGGACGCACCGCCGCACTCGAACACCCCGATCTGTGGGGCGGCCTCATCGACCTTCCGGACACTCTCACCGAACGGGTCCTCCACGGCCTCGTCACGGCGCTGACCACCTGTCACGACGAGGACGAACTCGCGCTGCGCGCCACCGGCCCACGCACCCGGCGCCTGATCCGGACGCCGTCCACCGCCGCAGCGGAGGACACCCCGCCGTGGACGCCCCGTGGCACCGTCCTCATCACCGGCGGCACCGGGGCCCTGGGCTCCCGCGTCGCCCACCGCATCGCCGAACGCCACCCCGACTGCCACTTGCTGCTGGTGAGCCGGCGAGGGCCCAAGGCCCCCGGCGCCACCGCGCTCCGCGACCAGCTCATCGAACTCGGCGCCACGGTGACCCTCGCCGCATGTGACACCGCCGACCCCGGCGCGCTCGCGGATCTCCTCGCCGATGTCCCCTCGGACCGCCCCCTCACCGCGGTCGTCCACACCGCGGGCGTCCTGGACGACAGCACCCTCGCCGTACAGACCCCGGACCACCTCGCCGCCGTTCTGGGGCCCAAGTCCCATGCCGCACACCATCTGCACGCCCTCGCCCAGCACCACCCCCTCGACGCGTTCGTCCTCTTCTCGTCCGTCGCGGCGCCCTTCGGCGCCGCGGGCCAGGCCAACTACGCGGCCGCCAACGCCTACCTCGACGCCCTCGCCCAGCACCGCCGGGCCCAGGGGCTGGCCGCCACCTCCATCGCCTGGGGCAACTGGGACGGCGACGGGCTCGCGAGCACACAGTCCGCGCAGACGTACCTGCGCAACCGCGGCTTTCCTCCGATGCCGCCACACCTGGCGCTGGCCGCCCTGGAGCGAGCCATCGTCTCGCCCCACGCCCAGCTCGTCGTCGCCGACGTCGACTGGAAGAAGCTCAAGCCGGCGCCGCACACCCGCGACATCCCGGGAAGCCGCCGCCCGGCCCCGGCCGCCACCGACGGCGCGGACAGGACGGCCGACGCCACCGCGAGCCTCCGTACCCGCCTCGCGGGTCAGAGCCCGGCCGAACGGCACCAGACGCTCCTCGACCTCATCAGCTCTCATACAGCCGCCGTCCTCGGGCACGCCACGCCCCAGACGATCCCCACGGACCGGGCCTTCCGCGACCTGGGTTTCACCTCGCTGACGGCCATCGAGCTCCGCAACCGCCTCGCGGCGGCCACCGGGCTCCGCCTGCCGACCACCGTCGCCTTCGACCGTCCGACGCCGGACAAGCTCGCGGCCGACCTGCTGGCGCGGTGCGCGCCGACAGGCCCGGACGGCATCGGGGTGACGCCCGACGCGACGGCCACGAGTGGCAGTTCGCCCGGTGCGGCGCATGGCGCGCCGGACCCCGCCGAGCCCATCGCCATCGTCGGCTTGGCCTGCCGCTACCCCGGCGGGATCGGCTCCCCCGAGGACCTGTGGGAGTTCATCACCGCACACCGGGACGCCGTCGGAGACTTCCCGACCGACCGGGGCTGGGACCTGGCGAGGCTCTTCGACCCCGATCCGGACCGGCCGGGCACCTCGTACAGCCGACAGGGCGCCTTCCTCCGCGACGCGGGCGACTTCGACCCGGAGTTCTTCGGGATCAGCCCACGGGAGGCGACGGCGACGGACCCCCAGCAGCGACTGCTCCTGGAGGCGTCCTGGGAAGCCCTCGAACGAGCCGGGATCAACCCCCACGATCTCCACGGCAGTCCGACGGGCGTCTTCACCGGCAGCAACGCGCAGGACTTCAGCGCGCGGCTGCGGCAGACGCCGTCGGAGCTGGCGGAGCTGTGCGAGGGCTATGCGCTGACTGGCAGCAACAACAGCGTCGCCTCGGGGCGCGTCTCGTACGCGCTCGGCCTGGAAGGCCCGGCGGTCAGCATCGACACCGCCTGCTCGTCCTCGCTCGTGGCGCTCCATCTGGCCTGCCAGTCGCTCCGGGCCGGCGAATGCTCGCTGGCCCTGGCGGGCGGCGTCACGGTCATGATGACCCCGTTCAACTTCGTGGAGTTCTCCCGGCAGCGGGGCCTGGCGGCGGACGGCCGGTGCAAGGCGTTCTCCGCCACAGCCGATGGCACCGGCTGGGGCGAGGGCGTGGGCATGGTGGTGGTGGAGCGGCTGTCGGACGCGCGGCGCAACGGCCATCGTGTGCTGGCCCTCGTCCGCGGCAGCGCCGTCAACCAGGACGGTGCCAGCAATGGGCTGACTGCCCCGAACGGCCCCTCGCAGCAGCGGGTCATCCGCGCCGCCCTGGCCGCCGCCGGGGTCGCCGCGGCAGAAGTGGACGCGGTCGAGGCGCACGGCACGGGGACGACGCTCGGCGATCCGATCGAGGCCCAGGCCCTGCTCGCCACCTACGGGCAGGGGCGGCCGGCGGACCGGGCGCTGTGGCTCGGT
Organism: Streptomyces milbemycinicus; assembly: GCF_002154605.1. Lineage (GTDB taxonomy): Bacteria > Actinomycetota > Actinomycetes > Streptomycetales > Streptomycetaceae > Streptomyces > Streptomyces milbemycinicus. Next base: position 3,076 of record NZ_MUNE01000845.1, read on the forward strand.
ACGGTCAAGTCCAACATCGGACACGCCCAGTCGGCCGCCGGTATCGCCGGGGTCATCAAGATGGTGCTGGCCCTGCGGCACGGGATGCTGCCGCGTACGCTGCATGTGTCCGAGCCGTCGCCGCATGTGGACTGGTCGGCGGGTGCGGTACGGCTGCTGACCGAGGACCAGCCGTGGCCGGACACCGGGCGCCCCCGGCGGGCGGGGGTGTCGTC
>NZ_MUNE01000846.1 GCF_002154605.1 Streptomyces milbemycinicus
AGCAACCGGTCAACGAGGTCCGGGCACGCTGGCGGAGTGTCTTCGCCACTGCTGAAAGGCCCTGTCGCCGATGTCCTGTGATGAACGTGGCCCCGCCGTGGCCAGAACGGTTTCCCCTCCCGTACTCGCCCGTCGACAATCACCGAGCCCGGCCAAAGCCGTTGTCGTCATCGCGCCCTTGTCGCTGACCAGCGCTCTATTGATCCGAAACTCAATCGGTTCTATTCGGGGATGTAGCGGACGTGCGGGCCCCCGAAGTAGCCGCGGACGACGTGTGGCTGACGTTGACGCCGGTGGAAGAATCTGCGTGTCTCGGCGGCGAGTTGGGTCTGGTCGCAGCCGGCGCGCCAAAAAAATTTTCAAGGACGCACGGCAGCGGATGCTGTGTCGTGTCGGTCTGAAGCGGAGAGGATCTTGAGCCGCGGCCCGAAAGTCTCCCTCGCTAAGTTCAAATGAACTGAAGTGGAACGCGTCCGATGACGCGAAGAGCATCTCGGCCACGCAAGATTCTGTAGCCCGCTGGAGTGAGTACATGAGCTCGGCGGGATTCGACTATCCAGCACCGTGGCTAGCTGAAGACGGATGGACTAATTCGACGAGATCGAGACGACGAACACCCGTCGCCAGAAAAATGTTCGAGCAATTCTGGCCGATCATCGAGCCAGAAATCAATCAAATTGCCCAGTGGGACGTTCGTTAGCTCCACAAGAGTTCCGCGGGAAATACTGAACGGACGACCATTGCCTCTCTCCGTCTCGGCGGTCCAACTGCCTGCAGATAGTGTTCATGCCGGCAGATTCGCATGGGCGCGTACACGCTGGCGCCAACACTTCGTCCCGATTTCGGCTACCGCCCTAGCCCTGCCGCTGTATGCAGTATGGGCCGCCTATCTGGCAACAGGTGGCGGTGATCTTGCCGCGCAATTTTCATGGGCGGATTTCGTCTCCCGAAACCCCGGATCCCCCTACAACCTGGGCTGGTACGGGGGCATCCATGTCGGCAACTACAGTGTAATTGCGCCGCAGTTGATGGCTTTTCTTGGTGTGCGGACTGTCACTGCGGGGGCGGGAATCATTGCCACGTGGTTCATGGGGCGTGTGTTCGTACGTAGCGGAGTAAGTCGTCCGCTGTGGCCTTCACTCCTGGCGACCCTGTCTCTCTGGGCGAATGTCGCATCGGGGCGCTCGACTTTCGCACTGGGCGTGACTCTGGCACTAGTGTCCTGTCTTAGCCTGGCAGGTTCCAGCCGGCGCTTGGTCCTGGCATCGGCGTTCAGCGCCCTGGCAACTCTGGCTAGTCCCGTCGCAGGGCTGTTCCTCCTGGTTCTTGGGGCAGGGTGGCTCTTGAACCGGGATATTGGAAGAGCTATCGCTGTTTGTGCACCGCCTGTCGCAGTGGTCGCTTTGGAAATCTTGCTCTTTCCTTTTAGCGGCGTAATGCCCATGGCAATGGGCGATATTTGGAAGCCAGCCCTCTTCGGAATCGTTCTGGCGCTGCTGGCGCCGCGAGAGTGGAGGACTCTACGTTTCAGCTCCGCGGTTTATGCGTCAGGTGTGGTTTTGGCCGGGCTGATTTCTTCGCCTGTCGGTTCCAACGTAATCCGTCTCGCTGAACTATTCGGGCCTCCGGTGCTTCTCTGCGTGCTACTCGAGCGCGGCGTTCAAATAGCGTCAAGGGTAGCTATCGGGCTTTCCCTCGCTCTTTCTGTGCAGTGGGTGACGGCACACACTATCCATGTACTCAATATGTCGACACCTGTGCCGTCATGGGCGTCCCACACG
>NZ_MUNE01000847.1 GCF_002154605.1 Streptomyces milbemycinicus
GCCGCCGTAGCGCTCCGCGGTCCATGGCCACCACGCCGCGCAGTGCGAGAAAGCGGCCGAGGCTGGTCGCGAAACCCTCCCGGCCGGCCGGCGGCGCCTTGGGTATGGAGGCCAGCGCCACGGCGAGCCCGCGGCGGGGGCCGGCGAACGGTACGGCGAGGGCGCCGGCGACGGCCCCGGCGCGCATGGACCGCTCCGCGTAGTGCGCGGTGGCGTCCCTGGGGGTCGGTCCGGGCCGCTCGACGATGATCGGCTCGGCGGCCACGTCTCGCGGTCCGTGCACCAGATGCGGTTCGGCCGCCTCCCATGCCTCGCTCTCCGCGTCGGCCTCCCGCCACTGGGCGATGCGCTCGACGGTGTCCAGGGCGAGCCCTCCGCCATGTGTGGCCACGCCCTGGGCCAGCGCGCTCAGCGCGGTCAGGGCCGAGTCGGCCCGCTCCGCGCCGCCGATCGCCGCGGCCAGCCGGCGGACCCGCGGATGGTGCTGGAGCAGGGAGGCCAGCGCGCCCACCTCGGTGGGCAGTTTGAGCCAGGGGGCCAGGCGCAGCGCGGTGGACAGGGTCAGGCCGACGGTGTCCGCGGTCAGCGCGGAGAGGGATTCGGGGGTGCTGGCGCCTTCGGAGGGGTGGTGCGGCTCCGGGCGCCATTCGTCGAACTCCTCGGCCGCGGCGGCGGCTCCGTGCGCTTCGGCCTGTTCGACCAGGGCGACCAGTTCGGATTCGCGCGGCGGCGGGGAGACGAGCGACACCACGACGCGTTCGGTGGGCGCGTTGACCCGCGCCCACCGGACACCGGGGTGTGTTTCGAGCGCCGTCTCCACGCGGCGGCCGACCCGCTCGCCCCCGATGCCGTGCACCCCCCGGACCTCGATATAGCAGCGCCCGGGGTGGGACCACACTCCGCGCTGTGGCAGCCTCGCCAGCCGTCCGACCAGTCCGACCAGTCCGGCCGCGCCACGCACACCGGCGGCCACCCCGCCGGTGAGGGGTCCCAGCAGCGGGGGCGCCAGGGTGCGCGGTCCCGATCGCTGCGACCGTTCGGGCTGTTCCGGTTGTTCCGGTTGTTCCGGTTGTTCCGGCCGGTCTGACCGTGGAGCCTGGGACATCGGCGCGGCCTCCCTGTACGTCGCCCGGCAGCCGCCCCCGTTCGGCGGAAGGCGCCCTGTTCGGCAGAAGATGAATCCCGATTACCCTGAAAAGTGAGGAATTACCGCAAACGTCAACCATGTGTGGACGTGAGATCTGTGAGTACTCCCACCACCACCCGCAAGCGCGGGGCCTCGGACAAGACGAAGACAGCGACCCGGCAGAAGACGACGGCCCGGCAGAAGACGGCGGCCGCCACGAAGAGCACGGCTGCGAAGGCCACGGCCGGTACGGCCGCGAAGAGCACCAAGGCCGTGGCGAAGGCCGGTAAGCCGGTCAAGGCCATGGCGGGCGGCGGCAAGCGGTCCTTCACCGTCACCGTCCCCACAGCGGGACGCATGGCAGGCGGCCTGATGGACGCGGCGCTGCTGCCGGTGGCCGTGGCCCGCCGCTGGCTGCCCGCCAAGGGCGGTCTGCCGCTGTACGTGGGCCTGGGCCTGCTGGGCGCCGCGGACGCGATCGAGTGGCCGGTGGCCGTGGGCATCGGCGTCGGCTACGCGGTCCTGCGCCGCGGCGGCGTCATGGCACCCCCGTCCACCGGCCGCCGGACCATCGCCCAGGCGGCCTGAAGGCCCCTGTTCGGACGCTCCGCCCGGCGGACCGGCGCCGTCCGGGCCCCGGTCCGTCGGGCGCGGAGGGTCACCCCGCGCACCAGGACGCGGTTTCACCAGCACCGGCACTGCCCGCCACCCCCCGTTACCCTTTCTGCTGGCATATGCCCCTCGTTGGGGGGAAACTTGAATCCCGAAAGAGAGCATTCCTCGGGGAAGTGATGAAGTGCCGGTCAGCTGGGACGACACCGCCGTCCTCACCGATGCCCATGACCGCTTTCTGGCGGGCAGACTTGTCAGCCGCGCCGTACGTCCGACGATCCTCAGCTCCTGGGAGCGCTGCCGGTCGCTGGGCATCGCCGCCGACCAGGTGGACGTGCTGTACCACACGGAGCTGGACCTCGGCGGCAGCCTGACCGAGGCTGCCCAGCCGGTGCTGGACCGGCTCGAGTCCCAGGTCTCCGGTATCCGGGTGAGCGCGGTCCTGTGCGACCAGGACGCCCGGGTGCTGGAGCGCCGGGTCGGCGAGCACTCGCTCAACCGCTTCCTCGACTCCCTGAATCTCGCCCCCGGCTTCGGCTTCTCCGAGGAGCTCACCGGCACCAACGGCATGGGCACCGCGCTCGCGGCCCGGCAGCCCGCCTTCGTATGCGGCCGGGAGCACTTCGCCGACATCATGCGACAGTTCGCCTGCGCAGCCGCCCCCATCCGCGACCCCTTGAGCGGGCGCGTCCTCGGCGCGCTCGACCTGACCTGCGACCACCGCCACGCCGATGTCTCGATGCTGGGCCTGGT
>NZ_MUNE01000848.1 GCF_002154605.1 Streptomyces milbemycinicus
ATTCCCCGGCGCCGGGGAATGCAGAATGGTCGCATGACCGGCTCCGACCGCCCCTCCGCCCTCGACCCGGCCCTCGCCGCCCGCCTCAAGCGCACCGCCGACGGCCTCGTCCCCGCCATCGCCCAGCAGTACGACACCGGTGAGGTGCTGATGCTCGGCTGGATGGACGACGAGGCGCTGCACCGCACCCTCACCACCGGCCGGGCCACCTACTGGAGCCGCAGCCGCCAGGAGTACTGGGTCAAGGGCGACACCTCCGGCCACATACAGCTGGTCAAGTCCGTAGCCCTCGACTGCGACGCCGACACCGTCCTGGTGAAGGTCGACCAGGTCGGCGCGGCCTGCCACACCGGCGACCGCACCTGCTTCGATTCCGACGTCCTGCCGCTCGGCCAGTAGGCTCGCCAGCCATGACCCAGGGTGCGCACACGATGGACCTCGAGACCTTCCGCAAGCTGGCGGCCGACCGCCGCGTCATCCCCGTCACCCGGCGGCTGCTCGCGGACGGCGACACCCCGGTCGGCCTGTACCGCAAGCTCGCCGGCGAGCGCCCCGGCACCTTCCTCCTGGAGTCCGCCGAGAACGGCCGGTCCTGGTCCCGCTACTCCTTCATCGGCGTACGCAGCGCCGCCACCCTCACCGAGCGTGAGGGCCAGGCGCACTGGCTGGGCACCCCGCCCGTCGGCGTCCCCACCGAGGGCGACCCGCTGCAGGCGCTGCGCGCGACCATCGAGACCCTGCACACGCCCCGCGACCTCGGGGGGCTGGTCCATCTGCCGCCGTTCACCGGCGGCATGGTCGGCTACCTCGGCTACGACATCGTGCGCCGCCTGGAGAAGATCGGCGAGAGCGGCCGGGACGATCTGCGGCTGCCCGAGCTGACCATGCTGCTCACCTCGGATCTCGCCGTGCTCGACCACTGGGACGGCACGGTCCTGCTGATCGCCAACGCGATCAACCACAACGACCTCGACACGGGCGTCGACGAGGCGTACGCGGACGCCGTGGCGCGGCTCGACGCGATGGCCACCGACCTGGCCCGCCCCGTCCCCACGGAC
>NZ_MUNE01000849.1 GCF_002154605.1 Streptomyces milbemycinicus
AAGGTGCTCATCGCCAATCGTGGCGAAATCGCGGTCCGCGTTGCCCGTGCCTGTCGGGATGCCGGGATCGCGAGTGTTGCGGTCTACGCCGATCCGGACCGGGACGCGGTACACGTGCGCGCGGCCGACGAAGCCTACGCGCTGGGCGGTGACACCCCCGCCGCCAGCTACCTCGACCAGACCAAGGTCCTGGCCGCCGCCGCCGAATCCGGCGCGGACGCCATCCACCCCGGCTACGGCTTCCTGTCCGAGAACGCCGACTTCGCCCAGGCCGTCCTCGACGCCGGCCTCACCTGGATCGGCCCCCCACCCGCCGCGATCCGCGACCTCGGCGACAAAGTCGCCGCCCGCCACATCGCCCAGCGCGCCGGAGCCCCCCTGGTCGCCGGCACCCCCGACCCCGTCACCGGCGCAGACGAAGTCCTCGCCTTCGCCCAGGAACACGGCCTCCCGATCGCCATCAAAGCCGCCTTCGGCGGCGGCGGACGCGGCCTGAAAGTCGCCCGCACCCTCGACGAAGTCCCCGAACTCTACGACTCCGCCGTCCGCGAAGCCGTCGCAGCCTTCGGCCGCGGCGAATGCTTCGTCGAGCGCTACCTCGACAAACCCCGCCACGTCGAAACCCAGTGCCTCGCCGACACCCACGGCAACGTGATCGTCGTCTCCACCCGCGACTGCTCCCTCCAGCGCCGCCACCAAAAACTCGTCGAAGAAGCCCCCGCCCCCTTCCTGAGCGACGCACAGAACGCCGAGCTCTACCGCGCCTCCAAGGCCATCCTCAAAGAGGCCGGATACGTGGGAGCGGGCACCGTGGAGTTCCTGGTGGGC
>NZ_MUNE01000085.1 GCF_002154605.1 Streptomyces milbemycinicus
CGTCCCCCGATCGGGGGACGACGTGGCCTCTCGGGGGGTACTCCGGTCGGGTGGACTTCCGCCGTCCCGCTCCAGGTCCCTGTTCCCCCGAATAGCATTTCACCCTGCCCAAATTGACCCGTCCGGTCTACTCTGAATGGGTGCCGGACGATGTGGGAGGCAAGCCGTTCCCGGACGGTGACGAGCCCGAAGACCGCAGCCACGGGGAAGCGAACGACGAGTTCGCCGCCGTGGTCTTCGACGAGGATTTCGTACGGTCCGCCGCGATTCACGAACCCACCGCCATCGAGCGGATGCTGGCCGCCGCCCAGGCCCGCGCCGACGCCGAGGCGTCCCGCCGCCGCTCGGCCGGCGTCTCTCCCGAGGACGAGCTCTACGAGGACGGTTACGGCCCCGACGGAGACGCCGAGTTCGGATATGGCGCTTACGACGACGCCGACCCCGATAGCGACACCGACCAGGCCGACGGATTCGGCCACGGCCGGGACGGCTACGGACCCTATGGCCCGTACGGCCGGTACGGCAGCGCCGGGCGCCCCTACCGCGGCCATGCCCGCTGGCACCGCCCGGTGGCCTGGCTGCTGGCCGTTCTGATGGGCATAGGGGTTGTCGCGCTGGCTTTCACGGCCGTCTACCGCGGCGCCTCCGGCAACCGCCAGGACCCGTCCCCGCCGCCCGCCACCAGCGGGGTCGACGCCACACCCGCCGACCGCCCGGGCTCCGTGCCCTCGGAGCCGTCGGAGCCGGCCTCGCCCTATGAGTCCGCTGGGGCCGCCGCCACGGACGAGCCGACCGGCGCCGCCACGGCCGTGCCGCGCTCGCCGTAAGCGCAAGTTGTGGAGTATCACCGCGTTTACCGGCGCCCCTCGCGACCTACTCTTGAGATATGACCGGGCGTGGAAACCCTCCTGAGGGGACACCCGAGGGCGTCCCGGGAGGCGGTGACGACGAGTATCGCTCCGTCGTTTTCGACGAGTCGTTCGTCCGCGCTGCCCGGCTCCAGGAATTCTCGGCCCAGGAGCGCATGGGTGACCACGCCAGGGCGGTGCGCAGCCGGCACGCCTGGGCGCGGGCGGGCGCCTCGCGCCAGGCCGTCATTCTGGTGCTGCTGATTGCCTTCGCCTTCGCCACCGCCGTCTATCTGGGTGTGCGTCACCCCTACCAGAGCCCCCCGCCGCAGGCCGTCGAGCCGCTGCGCAGCAGCGTGGTGCCGCTCGCGCCGCGTGGCCAGGTGCCCGGCGGGGAGCCCGCGGCCCTGTTCGAGAACAGCCCGGCCGCCGCGTTCGCCACCGGCGCCGCGGGCGTCACCCTGCCCGGTGTGCGGCGCACCCACAGCTTCTCCGAGAGCCAGGTGATGAGCGCGCTCACCACGGCCAAGGAATACATCGTCAAGTCGGCCCTCGACCCGGCCGTGCTCGCCGGCGGCGAGGCGCGGTCCGTACGGCTGCTGCTCGACCCGGACCAGCTCGACCAGTTCGACCACAGCCTCGAACACCCGGCCGACGACGGGCGGTACGCGGCCACCGGCTGGCTGATCCGCTTCAACCCGGCCGAGGCGGCGCTGGCCGCCCCGGTGGTACGGGTGCACGGCACCCTGACGGCCACCGAGCGGAGCACATCGACGCTGGAGGTCACCGCCGACCACACCTTCGTCTACGCCGTCAAGCGCCCCCATGAGGGCGGCACCGACCACGCCTCGCTGTTCACCGTGCGGCGCGAGACGCGGTTCCGCTTCGACCGCGACGATCTGCGCGACCACCACCTGGAGGTGGTGCAGAGCTCCGTGCTGGCGGGCCCGCAGGCATGCGCCGCGAACGCCGCCGGGTATCTGCGGCCGCTGCTGGCCGGACAGAGCGCCAAGGGCGACGCACCGCCCGGTACGGACCCGTACAGCTCCGGCCGCTCCACGGCCTCCCTGTGCGGCGTCCTGTCCCCCGGAGCCGTGCCGCATCTGCCGGGCTCCGCTTCCTGACGCTGACGCTTTCCGGCGCCTGCTGACGGCTACGGAAGGTCCGGCTCGGGACCGGCCTTGGGCGGGGTGTCGCCACCCGAGCCACCCCGGCCGCTCGGACCATCTGAACCGTCCGATCCGCCTGAACCGCCTGATCCGCCTGAACCGCCCTGACCACCCTTGGGCGGCTCCTTGGCGGCTGAGGCGCCCCCGGCGAACTTCTCGCGCAGTTTGCTGCCGAGGTCCCCCGCGCCGCCCGCCACATCCCGCACAAACGCCATCAGCGGGTCCTTGCTGCCGCGCACCGACTCCGCATAGTGGTTCGCCGACTCCCGGAAGGAGTCGCTGACCGAGGTGTTCTTGTCCTCGTCGCGCCGCGCGTAGTGACCGTCCATGATCCGCTGGTAGTCGCGCCCGGCGGCCCACTTCTTCAGCTCGGCGGCGCGCACGGTGGTGAACGGATGGCTGCGCGGCAGCATGTTCAGGATCTTGAGCACGGAGTCCCGCAGATCGCCGCCCGCCTCGTACTCCTCTGCCTGCTCCAGGAAGGCGTCCACGTTCATCTCGTGCAGATGGTGGCCGCCCGCGAGCTTCATCAGCCCGCGCATCGACGCTTTCAGGTCCTGCCCCACCAGCAGCCCGGCCCGGTCCGCCGACAGCTCCGACTTGCGGAACCACTCGCGCAGCGCCGTCACCACGGCCATCACCGCGACATTGCCGAGCGGGATCCAGGCGACCTTCATCGCCAGGTTGGTCAGGAACAGCAGGATCGTGCGGTAGACGGAGTGCCCGGACAGCGCGTGGCCCACCTCGTGGCCGACGACCGCCCGCATCTCCTCCTCGTCGAGCAGCTCGACCAGGCCGGTGGTGAGCACGATGATCGGCTCGTCCATGCCGATGCACATCGCGTTCGGCCGCGGGTCCTGTGTGACGTACATCGCGGGGAGCTTGTCCAGGTCCAGGATGTAGCAGGCGTCCCGGAGCATGTCGTGGAGGTGCGCGAACTGCCGGTCGCTCACCCGCACCGAATCGGACAGATACAGCAGCCGCAGGCTCCGCTCGGGCAGCAGCCCGCTCAGCGCCTTGAAGATCGTGTCGAAGCCGGTCAGCTTGCGCAGCGCGACCAGCGCGGACCGGTCCGCCGGGTGCTCGTACGCGCGCGAGGAGATGCCCGGGAACCGCCGCCGGTCACGCCCCGGCACCCGCTCCTGCCCGCCGCCCGCGCCGTGCCCGGCCCCAGGCGTGTTGCTGTCGCTCATCCGGCCCCCTCGCTGGACTGCTCGGTCCGTGCCCCAACCAGCGTAGGCCCTCGGCCGCGGCCCGCGGCGGGCACCGCCCGGGCCGGACACTGCCCGGGCTGGTGACGGCCTTCGGCCGGGCGAGGGTTAGCGTGGAGGCATGCCCGACATGACTGGTCTCACCGAAGTGCTCGCCGCCACCTCCAAGCACGACGGAGGGCCCGGCGCGCTGCTGCGCATCGTCCTGGTGGTGGGCATCGTGGGCGCCGTGCTGCTGGCCTGGCTCCTGTTGCGCGGGTACAAGCAGGACTGAGATCCCGCTCGCATACGATGTGGCGGACGCACTTGCCCGCCTCGATCCGGATAGGTTCTGCCTGCGATGACCGCTCTCAGCACCGCGCACGCCACCCTGACGACCCTCGCCGCCGAGGGCGAGCACGTCGACAACCATCCGAGCATCAGCCCCTTCATGACCGGCGGCGGGGCCCTGGTGATCCTCCTCCTGCTGCTGTGGGTCACCACCCGCTTCAACCGGGACCGCTGACCGAGGTCACAGTCCCCATGGGTCCCGGCGCCGGGCCGGGCCCAGTAGGGTCTGCTCGCATGGGAGAGCAGATGGGCCACGTCAAGCGGCGGCTCGGGGTGATGGGTGGGACGTTCGATCCCATCCACCACGGCCACCTGGTCGCCGCCAGCGAGGTCGCTTCGCAGTTCCACCTCGACGAAGTGGTGTTCGTACCGACCGGGGAGCCGTGGCAGAAGAGCCACAAGAAGGTGTCCCCGGCCGAGGACCGCTATCTGATGACGGTGATCGCGACGGCCTCGAACCCCCAGTTCTCGGTCAGCCGTATCGACATCGACCGGGGCGGCGCCACGTACACCACGGACACGCTGCGCGATCTGCGCGCGTTGAACAGTGACGCGGACCTGTTCTTCATCACCGGCGCGGACGCGCTGGCCCAGATCCTCACCTGGCGGGACGCCGAGGAGCTGTTCTCGCTCGCGCACTTCATCGGGGTGACCAGACCAGGCCACATACTGGCCGATCCGGGGCTGCCGGAGGGCGGGGTGTCGCTGGTCGAGGTGCCGGCGCTGGCGATCTCCTCCTCGGACTGCCGCGCGCGGGTCGCACACGGCGAGCCGGTCTGGTATCTGGTGCCGGACGGCGTGGTGCGTTACATCGACAAGCGCGAGTTGTACCGGCACGACTGCTGAAGGGGCACCGGTGAACGACCGACAGGACCCGTACGACCCGTACGCGCGGGATTCCTATCCCCAGGACCCGCAGATCTACGGCTACGACGCCTATGGCCGGCCGGTGTACCAGCCGCAGGACGCGCAGCAGGGCTACGACCCGTATGCGCAGGGGCAGCCGCAGCAGCAGCCGCCGCAGGAAGGTTACGGCTACGACCCGTACGCGCAGCAGGCGCAGCAGCCTTACGGGCAGGGGCAGGGGCAGGGGCAGGCGCAGCCCCAGTACGACCCGTACGCCGGGCAGCAGCAGTACCCGCACCAGGACGCCCCCCAGCAGCCGCAGCAGCCGCAGCAGGGCTACGTCCCCCAGCCACCGCTGGGCGGTGCCCCCTACGCCCCGTACGACAGCTCGCAGGGCACCTCCTACGGCGCGGCCCCCTACGAGACGCCCTACGCCCCCGGCGGGCGCCCGAACGTCCCCCCGCAGCGCGACCCGGCGGCCCCGGCCCCGGCCCCGGCGCCGGCTCCAGGCGACGCGTACCAGGAGCCCGGCCCCGCCGAGCGTGAGCCTTCCCGGGCTGACGCCCGTACCAGCAGACAGGCCGACCTGCAGCCCGATGGGCAACCCGGCAAGCGGTCCGCGCAGCAGTCCGCCGGGTCCGCCGAGCAGTCCGACGGCGAGGCGTACCGCACCGAGGAGTTCTCCTTCGTCGAGGAGCCGGACGAGGACTCCGAAGACGTCATCGACTGGCTCAAGTTCGCCGAGACCCGCAGCGAGCGCCGCGACGAGCGCAAGCGCAAGGGCCGCAACCGCCTGGTGGCGCTGGTGGTGGTCATGATCCTGGCCGCGGTGGGCGGGGTCGGTTACCTCTGGTACGCGGGCAAGCTGCCGGGCCTGTCCGACGACGAGCAGGGCACGGCCGCCGCCGGGGGACCGCAGAAGCGCGATGTGATCGTGGTCAATCTGCGCGAGACCAAGGGCGGGCGGACCTCCACCGTGCTGCTGGTCGACAACGAGACCACCAAGCGGGGCACCACCGTCCTGCTGCCGAACGCGCTCGCCCTGTCCACCGAGGACGGCGGCGCGACCACCCTCGGCAAGTCGGTGGTCGACGAGGGCTCCGACGCCACCCGTGAGTCCCTGAGCACGCTGCTCGGCTCGAAGATCGAGGGCACCTGGCGGCTGGACACCCCGTATCTGGAGAACCTGGTCGAGCTGGTCGGCGGCATCACCCTCGACGCCGACGCCACCGTCCCGGGCGCCGCGAAGGGCGACGACCCGCTGGTCGAGCGGGGCAAGCAGCGCGACCTGGGCGGCGAGGCCGCCGTCGCGTACGCCACCTACCGCGGGCAGGGCGAGACGCAGACCAAGCAGCTCGCGCGCTTCGGGCAGGTCATGCACGCGGCGCTGAAGAAGATCTCCAGCGATACGGACGGCGCCACGAACACCGTGGAGTCGCTGGCCCAGATCCCGGACCCGTCGCTGAGCGAGAAGGCGCTCGGCGCGTCGCTGGCCCGGCTGGCCGAGCAGGCCAAGGGCGGTTCGTACGACACCACCATGCTGCCGGTCCAGCCGGACGGCACGCTCAGCGAGCAGTCCACCGACAAGGTGGTCAAGACCATCCTCGGCGGCGCGGTCAAGAACACCGACCAGGAGGCGGCCTCGCGGGTCAGCGTGAAGAACGCGGGCTCGGTGCAGGGTGCGGCCAACGAGGCGCAGGTCGCCCTGGTCAACGGCGGCTTTACGGTCGTCGGCGCCACCGAGCAGGGCGGCACTCCGCAGCCGGCCTCGCAGGTGCTGTACGCGGACGCGAAGCAGGCCGCCCAGGCCAAGGAGGTCGCCAAGACGCTGGGTCTTGCCGCCACCGCCGCGAAGAAGGGCAAGGTGGCCTCGAACGCGGACATCACGGTCCTCCTCGGCCAGGACTACAAGCCGAAGAGCTGACCGGGCGGCGAACGGCCGGACGGGGTGACGGTGGGGCGTGAGACGCTTGGGGTATCACGTCCCACCGACTGAAAGCCTTGCCTGTGACCGCCACTGACCGCTCCATCGAGCTCATCAACGCCGCCGCCCAGGCCGCCGCCGACAAGCTCGCGCACGACATCATCGCCTACGACGTCAGCGATGTGCTCTCGATCACCGACGCCTTCCTGCTCGCCTCGGCTCCCAACGACCGCCAGGTCAAGTCGATCGTCGACGAGGTCGAGGAGCGGCTGAACAAGGAACTGGGCGCCAAGCCGGTGCGCCGCGAGGGCGACCGCGAGGCCCGCTGGGTGCTGCTGGACTACGTGGACATCGTGGTCCACGTCCAGCACAGCGAGGAGCGCGTCTTCTACGCCCTGGAGCGGCTGTGGAAGGACTGCCCGCAGCTGGAGCTGCCCGCCGACGCCAAGGCCACCCGCGGCAAGGCGGAGGAGTACGAGAAGGCACAGTCCGCCGACGTCGGGCTCGGCGGACTGGACGGTGAGCTGCGCTGAACGGCTCGCAGGGCGGCCGTGGCCGCCGCGTGGTCCTGTGGCGCCACGGCCAGACGTCCTGGAATCTCGAGCGCCGCTTCCAGGGGACCACGGACATCGAGCTGACCGAGACGGGCGTTGTGCAGGCGCGCCGCTCGGCCCGGCTGCTGGCCGCCCTGAAGCCGCACGCCATCCTCGCCTCCGACCTCAGCCGCGCCAAGGCGACGGCCGCCGAGCTGGCCACCGTCACGGGCCTGGAGGTCAACTACGACGCGGGGCTGCGGGAGAGCTTCGCCGGGCAGTGGCAGGGGCTCACCCATGAGGAGATCACCGCGCGGTTCGGTGAGCAGTACACGGCGTGGAAGCGCGGCGAGCCGGTGCGGCGCGGCGGCGGCGAGCTGGAGACCGAGGTGGCCGACCGGGCCGCGCCGGTCGTGGGGGAGGCCGCCGACAAGCTGCCGGACGGCGGCACGCTCGTCGTGGTCAGCCACGGCGGCACGATCCGCACCACCATCGGGCGGCTGCTCGGCCTCGACCCGAACTCGTGGGAAGCGCTCGGCGGGCTGTCCAACTGCTGCTGGTCGGTGCTGGGCGAGGGCGCGCGCGGCTGGCGGCTCCTGGAGCACAACGCCGGGTCGCTGCCGGAGCCGGTGCTCGGCGACGACGACTGAGCGGATTTCCGACGACTGGGCGGATTTCCTTTTCCGGCAGGTCACCGGCTAAGCTTCATCTCGTTCGAAGCGCTCTGGCGCGACGGAGAGCGGGGCTATAGCTCAGTTGGTAGAGCGCCTGCATGGCATGCAGGAGGTCAGGAGTTCAATTCTCCTTAGCTCCACAGAAGTTGGGCCACGGCGATCCCGCTTCCCTCACAGGGAGGCGGGATCTTTCGTTTCCGCCTCCGCCTCCACCTCCGTGGCCGCCGCCCGCTCCGCCAGGATCTCGGAGACGCGCCGGGCGTGCCGGGGGCAGCCGACGAGCAGGTCGTCCATCGTGCGCAGCCGGTCCAGCAATGCCCGGCTCTGCTCGTCACTCGGGGTGTAGACCACGACGCGGCTCTCCGGGGCCCCTTGGATCACCAGGGAGGTCGAGATCAGCCGCAGATCGCCGACCGAGGCGTGCCGTACGAGTTTGATCCGGGAGCCGGGCGGGGCGACATCCCCGCTGTGCCACATCCGGGCGAATTCCTTGCTGAGGCCCAGCAGGCGGTTGATGAAGTCCTCCCAGGCGGGCTCGCCCACATGGCGGCCGTATGCGCCGCGCAGCGTCGCCACCATGAGCGGCAGTTCATTGGCCCGGTTGATGAACATGGAGCAGCAGCCGGGGTGGGAGAACAACTGCCACAGCGCGTTCCGCTCGGTACGGGGGGCTATCGCGAGCGACGGGAAGAGGGTCTTGTACGTGTCGTTCAGCGCCAGCAGGTCGTACCGGGCGTTGTAGACCACCGCCGGGAGCGGGTCGATCGCGTCGATGATGCCCTGCACCTCCGGGCGGACCGTCTGTGCCTCGTCCGCCAGGTCGGGGACGTACGGCACCTCGGCGAGGTGGTACAGGTGCTCGCGCTCGGCCTGGTCCAGGCGCAGGGTGCGGGCCACGGCGTCCAGCACCTGTGCGCTGGCGTTGATCGGGCGGCCCTGCTCCAGCCAGGTGTACCAGGTCACGCCGACCCCGGAGAGCTGGGCGACCTCCTCCCGGCGCAGCCCCGGCGTGCGACGGCGCAGACCCGGGGCCATGCCCACGTCGGCGGGCGTCACCCGGGCGCGGCGTATGCGCAGGAAGGCGGCCAGCTCCGGCCGTCGGCGGCGGGTGCTCACTGTCATCGTCGTCCCCCAAGTCCCCCGTGTCCCCTGCGTCCCGGGTCCCCCGTGCTCCCTGTGTCTCGCAGGGGCGGGCGTCCCGTATGCCTCCACGGATCCCGGGGGCCGCCGTCCGCCCCATGATCCCCGCCGCGGCGGGTGGCTGCCAGGTGCTGCCAGTACCAGCATCGGCGGGCTCTCGTTACCCGTACCGGCCCGCCTCCAGGCTCGATCCATGACACACACCACCCCGACCACCTCGGTGCCGCCCGGCGCGCCCGACGACACCGGTGGATCCAGTAAAAGCGATGCCACTGACAACCGGCCCCGGCGCCGGGCGCCAGGCCCCGGCCGGCTGCTCACGATCGTCCTGGCCGGGCAGCTCATGGCGGTCCTCGACGTCTTCATCGTCAACGTCGCCGCACCGGCCCTCAGCACCGATCTGCACGCCTCGGGAGCCGGGCTGCAGCTGGTCGTCGCGGGCTACACGATCTCCTACGCCGTGCTGCTGATCACCGGCGCGCGGCTGGGCGCCCTGATCGGCCACCGGCAGGCGTTCCTCGCCGGGCTCACGGTCTTCACCGCCGCCTCGCTGGCCTGCGGGCTGGCCCCCGGGACGGGCGCGCTGATCGCCTTCCGGTTCATCCAGGGTGCGGGCGCGGCGGTGATGCTGCCGCAGGTGCTCAGCCTCATCCAGCGCACCTTCACGGGCGCTTCGCGGGCCCGTGCGCTCGGCGCCTATTCCGCGGTGCTGGCCTCCGGCGCGGCCGTCGGGCAGGTCCTGGGCGGGGCGCTGGTGCAGGCGGATCTGTTCGGGACCGGCTGGCGCCCGGTCTTCCTGGTGAATGTGCCGATCGGCCTTGCGCTGCTGGCCCTGGGGCCGCGCTGGCTGGGCGGCACCGAGGAGCGCCCGGCGGCGGGCGCGGGCGGCGGCGCGGCGCGGCGGTCCGGGGCGCTGGACCTGACCGGTCTGCTGCTCCTCGCGGTGGCGGTGCTGCTGTTCACCGTGCCGTTGGTGCTCGGCCAGCAGCGTGGCTGGCCGCTGTGGGGCTGGGTCATGCTGGGCCTGAGCGCGGTCCTGGCGGCGGCCTTCGCGGCGTACGAGGCCCGGCTGGCCGGTCGTGGCGGGGCGCCGCTGATCTCGCCGCGGGTGGCGGGGGCGCCGGGCATGCCGCTGGCGATCGCGCGGATCGTGCTGGGAATGGCGGCCAACGGGGGCTTTCTGTTCGTGATGACGCTGCATGTGCAGGGTGGGCTCGGTTACAGCGCCCTGCGGGCCGGCTGTACCTTCGCGCCCACCGCTGTGGCGTTCGGCCTCGTCGGCCTCAACTGGCAGCGCTTCCCGTCGCGCTGGCATCCCGTCACCGTACCGGCCGGCTTTGTGCTGGCGGCCGTCTCGTTCGTCGGCGTCGGGATGGCGCTGCGCGACGGTTCCGACGGCGGCGCCTGGCTGTTCGTCGCCCTGGTGGGCGTGGGGATGGGGCTCGCCTTCGCCTACAGCCCCGTGCTGACCCGGACGTTGGCGACCGTTCGGCCGCAGGATGCGGCGGACGCCAGTGGGGTGCTGGTGACATCGGCTCAACTCGGCCTGCTGTGCGGCGTCGCCGTATTCGGCGCGGTCTTCCTGGGCCATGGGCCGGGTGTGGACGCCTCCGCGGACGCCCTGTGGGTGAGCTGTCTGGCGCTGGCGGGCGCGGCGCTGTGCGGAGCGATTGTTGGTCTGGTGATACGTGTGAGGTATCTCCGCTGACCTGGGCGCCCTCCCGTGGCAGAATCGGCGGCCGGAGGGGGATGGGGCGACGAGTCCGAACGGGAGGGACAGTGGGATGCCGAGCAGCATTCTGCGGTGCCCGTCCTGCGGCTCCGGTGAGGTGGCCCAAGTTCTCGGTGACAACGGCGGTGTTTCCTACGTGTGTACGGCCTGCGGCCACAGCTGGAGCTGAGTGAGATTGGGAGCGCACAGCCGGAAGTGCGACTGGTGTGGCAGCGGGACGCCGATCGTGCGCGACATGGAACCGCTCAACCCCGACTACCAGTACTGGTGTGCGGAGTGCGCTCGGGCGCTCATCATCAAGGGCGACCCGATCGAGACATATAGGGAGCTCGAAGGGGAGCCGATCTACGGACGGCTCCTCGATGAGCACTGCACCCTGAAGCGCTTCTACTCCTTCGCGACGGCATAAAGGGCTGCGCCCAGGGCAGGCGCAGCCCTGCGGAAACCGATTTGGCAGATGGCTGTGGGGTCCGTGTAATGTAGGCGATGCCGCCGGGGGGAACCGGGCGGAGCAAGACCTGGGGCTATAGCTCAGTTGGTAGAGCGCCTGCATGGCATGCAGGAGGTCAGGAGTTCAATTCTCCTTAGCTCCACAGTGTGAGTGGGCGGGCCGTCCGATGAGGGCGGCCCGCCCATTGTCGTAGGCCCAGGGCAACGGAGTCCGGTCCGGCCGTGACCTCTGTGCGCGCCATTGGTGCCCTGCGGTAACCTGACCCCATGCGTGCCGTACGCCTTCTGCTTAGCGGGCCGCGCTGATCAGTCCCGACCGGTGATCCACCCGGGTCGGAATCGGCGCGGCGTCCCCTCCTGTGCGAGGGGTCTTTTTGTTTCAGACGCGACTGCTCGGATGCGACTGCGACGGAGAGTCGCCCGGTACCGCAGGCAGAGACGACCGATGGAGCTTTGAGGACCATGAGCGAGACCAATGCCGCCGAGGCGGCCGCGCCGCACCGCTACACCGCCGCGCTGGCCGCCGACATCGAGGCCCGCTGGCAGGACTTCTGGGACGCGCAGGGCACGTACGACGCCTCCAACCCGAGCGGTGAGCTGGCCGGGGACCCGGAGGCCGTCGCGCGGCCCAAGAAGTTCGTCATGGACATGTTCCCGTACCCGTCGGGCGCGGGCCTGCACGTCGGCCACCCCCTGGGCTATATCGCCACCGACGTCTACGCCCGCTACCACCGCATGACGGGCCACAACGTCCTGCACACCCTGGGCTTCGACGCCTTCGGCCTGCCCGCCGAGCAGTACGCCGTGCAGACCGGCACCCACCCCCGGGTGAGCACCGAGGCCAACATCGAGAACATGCGGCGCCAGCTGCGCCGCCTGGGCCTGGGCCACGACCCGCGCCGCTCCTTCGCGACG
Source organism: Streptomyces milbemycinicus (assembly GCF_002154605.1). Taxonomy (GTDB): domain Bacteria; phylum Actinomycetota; class Actinomycetes; order Streptomycetales; family Streptomycetaceae; genus Streptomyces; species Streptomyces milbemycinicus. Next base: position 11,773 of record NZ_MUNE01000085.1, read on the forward strand.
ATCGACCCGGACTACTACAAGTGGACCCAGTGGATCTTCCTGCAGATCTTCAACTCCTGGTACGACCAGGAGGCCGATAAGGCGCGCCCGATCGCCACCCTGGTCGAGCAGTTCGCCTCCGGTGAGCGGGCGACCCCGGACGGGCGCCCCTGGGCGGAGCTGACCGCCGTCGAGCGCGCGGACGTCCTGAGCGGCTACCGCCTGGCGTACGCCTCCGACGCGCCCGTCAACTGGTGCCCGGGCCTGGGCACCGTGCTGGCCAACGAGGAGGTCACCGCCGAGGGCCGCTCCGAGCGCGGCAACTTCCCGGTCTTCAAGGCCAACCTGCGCCAGTGGAACATGCGGATCACCGCCTACGCGGACCGGCTGCTGGACGACCTGGAGGCGCTGGACTGGCCCGAGGCCATCAAGCTGCAGCAGCGCAACTGGATCGGGCGGAGCGAGGGCGCCCGGGTGGACTTCCCGGTGGCCGACCACCCCGACGCCAAGATCACGATCTTCACCACCCGCCAGGACACCCTGTTCGGCGCGACCTATATGGTGCTGGCCCCCGAGCACGGCCTGGTGGACGCCATCGTCCCGGCCGCCTGGCCCGAGGGCACGCACGACGTGTGGACCGGCGGCCACAGCACCCCGGCCGAGGCCGTCGCCGCGTACCGCAAGCAGGCCGCCGCCAAGTCCGACGTCGAGCGGCAGGCCGAGGTCAAGGACAAGACCGGCGTCTTCATCGGCGCGTACGCGACCAACCCGGTCAACGGCGACCGGATCCCCGTCTTCATCGCCGACTACGTCCTGATGGGCTACGGCACCGGCGCGATCATGGCCGTCCCGGCGGGCGACCAGCGCGACTTCGAGTTCGCGCGCGCCTTCGAGCTGCCGATCCGCTGCATCGTCGAGCCGACCGACGGCCGGGGCACCGACACCACGACGTGGGTGGACGCCTTCGGGTCGTACGACGCGAAGATCATCAACTCGGCGGGCGAGGGCATCTCCCTGGACGGCCTGGGCGTCGTCGAGGCCAAGGCCCGGATGGCCGAGTGGCTGACCGCCCGCGGCATCGGCGAGGGCACCGTCAACTTCCGGCTGCGCGACTGGCTGTTCAGCCGCCAGCGCTACTGGGGCGAGCCCTTCCCGATCGTCTACGACGAGGACGGCGTGGCCCACCCGCTGCCCGAGTCGATGCTGCCGCTGGAGCTGCCGGAGGTCGAGGACTACTCGCCGCGCACCTTCGACCCCGACGACGCCGACACCTCCCCGGAGACCCCGCTGTCCCGGAACGAGGACTGGGTCCATGTGGAGCTGGACCTGGGCGACGGCGCCGGGCCCAAGCGGTACCGCCGCGAGACCAACACCATGCCCAACTGGGCCGGCTCCTGCTGGTACGAGCTGCGCTACCTGGACCCGCACAACGCCGAGCGGCTGGTCGATCCGGACATCGAGCAGTACTGGATGGGGCCGCGCGAGGGGCAGCCGACCGGCGGCGTCGACCTGTACGTCGGCGGCGCCGAGCACGCCGTGCTGCACCTGCTGTACGCGCGCTTCTGGTCCAAGGTGCTGTACGACCTGGGCCACATCTCGTCGGCCGAGCCGTTCCACAAGCTGTACAACCAGGGCATGATCCAGGCCTACGTCTACCGGGACAGCCGCGGTATCGCGGTCCCGGCCGCGGAGGTCGAGGAGCGGGACGGCGCGTACTACTACCAGGGCGAGAAGGTCACCCGCCTGCTGGGCAAGATGGGCAAGTCCCTGAAGAACGCCGTCACCCCGGACGAGATCTGCGCCGAGTACGGGGCCGACACGCTGCGGCTGTACGAGATGGCCATGGGGCCGCTGGACGTGTCGCGGCCCTGGGACACCCGCGCGGTGGTCGGCCAGTACCGGCTGCTGCAGCGCCTGTGGCGCAATGCGGTGGACGAGGCATCCGGCGAGGTCACCGTCGTGGACGCCGAGCCGGACGAGGCGACGCTGCGCGCCCTGCACAAGGCGATCGACGGCGTGCGGCAGGACATGGTGAACCTGCGGTTCAACACCGCCATCGCCAAGATCACCGAGCTGAACAACCACGTCACCAAGGCCCCCGAGGTGCCGCGCCAGGTCGCCGAGGCCCTGGTGCTGCTGATCGCGCCGCTGGCCCCGCACATCGCCGAGGAGCTGTGGCGCAAGCTGGGCCACGACACGTCGGTCGTCCACGAGCCCTTCCCGGTCGCCGACCCGGCGTATGTCATCGACGAGACCGTGACCTGCGTGGTGCAGGTCAAGGGCAAGGTCAAGGCACGGCTGGAGGTCGCGCCCTCGGTCTCCGAGGAGGAGCTGGAGAAGCTGGCGCTGGGCGACCCTGCAGTGGTGGCCGCGCTGAACGGCGCGGGGATCCGGAAGGTGATCGTGCGGGCGCCGAAGCTGGTGAACATCGTCCCCGCGTGATCGCTGACCGCTGATCGCTGGGTCCTCGGGGCAGGGGCGTCAGGGATCCCACCTACGGGTGGGTCGGGGGTTCGCCGGGAACCCCCGACCCGCCCGTTGCGTTTACGGTGAGAAGACGACCGATGCCGCCGGCCGGAGCCGCCCGGCCCGCCGCCGCGAAGGAGCGCGCATGGAAGCCGTTGTCTGGATCCTGCTGCTTGTCTTCCTGCTCTTCGTCTCGGTGGGGGTCTACGCGGGCGTCCGGGCGGTCAAGGCGGCCAAGCGCAGTATCGACCGCACCGTCAGCCAGGCCCGCCGCACGGTGGAGGACACCAGGCTGCGGGCCAAGCAGTTCGTACAGCCCGGCCCGGCGGGCGAGCTCGCCGAGCTGCGCCTGTCGCTGCGCACCTCGATGCGGGCGACCCATGAGGTGCTGCGGGCGGGCGCGCCCCAAGACCCGTCGCTGTCCGAGGCGTTGGGCCTTTTCGAACGGCTCAGTGCCCATGGACGGGAGCTGGACGAGGAGCTGAAGCGCTTGGAGCAGGAGCCGACCAGGACCCGCCTGGAGGCCCAGCTGCCCGAGCTCCGGGAGCGTACGGAACGGATCACCCGCTCCGCGGACTCGCTGCGCTGGGCGGCGCAGGACCGGGCGCAGCGGTTCGCCCGGGACGACCTGGACGCGCTGGACCGTGAGATCGAGGTCGAGGCGGGCGCGCTGCGCCACTGGGCGCCGGAGCCCGAGCCGTCCTCCTCGGCGGCTTCCGGGACCGCGGCGGCGTCCGCTGGGCCTGCCGCGTCCGCGCCCGGCCCGGCGTCCCCGGCGGCTCACCCGACATCCGGCGAGCCACCCCGGTCCATCACCGGCACCGGCTCCACGGCGGGGAAGGATAGCTGGTGGCAGGCATTGACATCACCGGCTGATGCCGCGGGGGCGTCACCGGCTGACACCGCGAGGACATCAGCCGCTGACGCCGCGGGCACGCGCCGCAAGAACACGAACTGATCATCCGGCGGGGTCGCGCTGTCCGCCCAGGCCATCCCCCGATAACCTCCCAGTCATGTCCCGCCATGTCGCGATCGTGACCGATTCCACGGCGTACCTTCCGCAGGAGGCCATGGAGCGGCACCACATCGTCTCGGTGCCGCTCCATGGCCTCCT
>NZ_MUNE01000850.1 GCF_002154605.1 Streptomyces milbemycinicus
TCCTGCGGCTGGCGGCCGCCCCGCCGCTCCCCGCCGCCCGGCGGGCGGCGGTCGCCGACGGCGTCGGCGCGGGCGGCGGCCTCCCGGCCGCTGTGCTCGGCCGGGCCGGACTGCTCCGCGTCCTCCGTCGCCCGTCGGTCCCCTGGGCCGCCCTCGGCCCCGTCAGCGGCCGTGTCGGGGTCGCCGGCCGGGGCGGGCACCCGCACCTCGCCGCCGTTCTGACGGCGGGAGGACGCGGGGGAGGACGACTGCAGCGCCGTTCCTCCGGTGGTGCGGAACAGTTCGTCGGCTCCCGGCAGACTCACTCGGCGTGACACCGGGCGAGCACCTCCCTGGCGAGCTGGCGGTAGGCGGCGGCACCGACGGAGTTGGACGCGTACGTGGTGATCGGCTCACCCGCGACCGTGGTCTCGGGGAAGCGGACCGTGCGGCCGATGACCGTGTGGTAGACGTGGTCGTCGAACGCCTCGACCACGCGGGCCAGGACCTCACGGCTGTGCACGGTGCGCGAGTCGTACATCGTGGCGAGGATGCCGTCCAGTTCGAGCTCGGGGTTGAGCCGTTCCTGGACCTTCTCGATCGTCTCCGTGAGCAACGCCACACCGCGCAGGGCGAAGAACTCGCACTCGAGCGGCACGATCACCTTGTGCGCCGCGGTGAGCGCGTTCACGGTGAGCAGGCCGAGCGAGGGCTGGCAGTCGATGACGATGTAGTCGTAGTCCGCCATCAGCGGCTTGAGCGCGCGCTGCAGGGTGGACTCCCGGGCGACCTCGCTGACCAGCTGCACCTCGGCGGCCGACAAGTCGATATTGCTGGGCAGCAGGTCCATATTGGGCACGGCCGTCTTGAGCAGCACCTCGTCGGCCGACATGCCCCGCTCCATGAGCAGGTTGTAGACCGTGAGGTCGAGCTCCATCGGGTTGACGCCGAGGCCGACCGACAGGGCGCCCTGCGGGTCGAAGTCGACGAGCAGGACCCGGCGGCCGTATTCGGCGAGGGCCGCGCCGAGGTTGATGGTGGAGGTGGTCTTGCCGACCCCGCCCTTCTGGTTGCACATCGCGATGATCTTCGCGGGGCCGTGGTCGGTCAGCGGTCCGGGGATCGGGAAGTACGGCAGCGGCCGCCCGGTGGGGCCGATGCGTTCGCGTCGCTGACGGGCCGCGTCGGGCGCGAGTGTGGCCGCGTACTCGGGGTCCGGCTCGTACTCGGCGTCCGGGTCGTAGAAGTGCCCGTCGGGGAGGTCGTCGTAGGCGGCGAAGCGGGCGGGATCCGTGCCCCGCTGGTCGCCGGCCATGGCGTTCACGTGATGGCCGTCCATGCTCTGACTCTGGTGGGCTGTCGTCATGTTCTGGTGCGTGGCGAAGGTGCGGACAGCGACAGAGCCGACAGCCTCGAGCCCCGAGGGACCCATGCCCCGCGCAGCCGATCCTGGTTGACCACCCCCGGGAGAAAATGTCGACTCATTCACAAGTCGTCCTACCTCCTTGGTGACCAGGAAATTTCTAGATAGGTCAGCGTGACACCATGCCGACGGTTGGCGACTCTATGGCGTGTCGGCGGTTCGCAGCAACACAATCCACCGGACACGGCACGATGTGTCGGCAATCGAACACCGCGCTGTCAAGGGCGTATGGGGGGTGAAGCGAGGATTCCTCGACGGGCAAAGCGTCTGAATAGTTACTTTTAGGGCGAGTTGGCGGAGCGAACTGTCATCCGCGTTACGGGTCGTATCGGACACATCAACGGCCGGACCCCGCTCTCAAAGCAAGACCCGGCCGGATGCCCGTTATTGACCTGTTGTTGACGGTCGACGTTGACCGCTCGGCCGGTTTCAGCCGATCAGCGAGCTCAGTTCGACGGTCGACAGACCGTGCGCCTCGGCGACCGGACCGTAAACGACCTCGCCCTCATGGACATTGAGCCCCCTGGCCAGCGCGGCGTCCCGGCGCAGCGCGTCCCGCCAGCCGCGGTTGGCCAGCTCCACGATGTACGGCAGCGTGGCGTTGGTGAGCGCGTGGGTGGAGGTGTTGGGCACCGCGCCCGGCATGTTGGCCACGCAGTAGAAGACCGAGTCGTGCACCGTGAAGGTGGGCTCGGCGTGGGTGGTGGGCCGGGAGTCCTCGAAGCAGCCGCCCTGGTCGATCGCGATGTCGACAAGTACACTTCCGGGCTTCATCCGGGAGACCAGCTCGTTGGTGACCAGCTTGGGCGCCTTGGCGCCGGGGATGAGCACCGCGCCGATGACGAGGTCGGCGGCGAGCACGGCCTTCTCCAGCTCGTAGGCGTTGGAGGAGATGGTCTGCACCCGGTTGCCGAAGACCTTGTCGGCCTCGCGCAGCTTGTTGATGTCCCTGTCGAGCAGGGTGACGTGGAAGCCCATGCCGAGGGCGATCTGCGTGGCGTTCCAGCCGGAGACGCCGCCGCCGATGACCACGGCCCGGGCCGCGGCCACGCCCGGCACCCCACCGGGCAGCACGCCGCGCCCGCCCGCCGACCGCATCAGGTGGTACGCGCCGACCTGCGGCGCGATCCGGCCCGCGACCTCGGACATCGGCGCGAGCAGCGGCAGCGCGCGGTTCGCGGTCTCGACCGTCTCGTAGGCGATGGCGGTGGTGCCGGACTCCAGCAGCGCGTCCGTGCACTCGCGGGAGGCGGCCAGGTGGAGGTAGGTGAAGAGGGTCTGGTCCTTGCGCAGCCGGTGGTACTCCTCCGCGACGGGCTCCTTGACCTTCAGCAGCAGGTCGGCGGTGGCCCATACGTCGTCGGCCGAGCCGAGGATGCTCGCACCGGCGGCGGTGTACTCCTCGTCCGTGATCGAGGAGCCGACGCCGGCCCCCCGCTCCAGGAAGACCTCATGGCCATCGCGGACCAGCTCATGCACACCGGCAGGGGTGATGGCCACGCGGAACTCGTTGTTCTTGACCTCGCGGGGGATACCGACCTTCACGTCGATCACGGTCCTTGAATCTGGGGGATATCCGGGCTTTAAGCAGACAAACCGGAATGCGTCCGCATGCCGGAGACGACCGCAACAATCGCGGTACAGCCAGTTTAATGAAGGACGTCGCGCTGTCTAGCCTTGCATTGCTTCAATCTTTTGCCGATCCGCTGCCGGTTTCTTAGGTCACTCTGCCTCTTCGGCCCCCACTACCCGCTCGCTGCCGCCCTGCACTCCCCCCACCCCGCTGCCGCCCCGTTGCCGCGCCGCCAGCGCGCCGCGCGGCGCGCCGGTGCGCATCCGCCGCCGCCGGGTCGCCGAGCCGGTCCAGGGCGTCCGCGGCCCGCAGCGCGCCCTGTGGATTGCCCGCCCGGCGGAACGCGGCCCCCGCCGCCCGCCAGGCGCGCAGCGCCTCGCCCCACTGACCGGTGCGGGCCTGGACCGTGCCCAGCCGCTCGTACAGCAGCGCCTCGCCGATCCGGTCGCCGCGGGACAGCCGCAGCTGGAGCGCCCGCCCGTACCAGTCGGCCGCCCGGTGCCAGTCCTCCAGGTCCTCGTACGTGCCGCCGATGGACTCCAGCGAACGCCCCGTGGTGTACGGGTCGCCCGCCTCCCGGGCCGCCTCCAGCGCGTGCTTGTAGCGGACCAGCGCCTCCTCCACCCGGTCCGCCCGCGCGTCCAGGTCGCCCAGGTTCAGCAGCGCCGCGGCCTCCTCCACCGGCAGATCGCGGCGGCGGGCCACATCGAGCACCAGCCGGTGCAGCCCGTACAGCTCCGGGGCCGCCTCCTCGGCGCTGCGGTGGGCGCCGAGGGCATGCGTCAGACCGGCCACCAACCGGCGCGCCAGCGTGTCGAGCCCACCGTCCTCGACGGCCAGCCGGGCGATCTCCAGCAGCACCGGCAGCCGCGACTCCAGCCAGCCGGCCGCGGCCGCCGCCGACTCGAACCTCAGCGGCCCCGGCATCGCGGCCAGCTTCTTGCGGGCGGGCGAGCCGGGCGGATGGGCGGCCAGACGGCAGGCGTGCAGCTGCCGTACGGTCCGCTCCAGCATCCGGGCACCGGCCAGCTCCACCTCGGCCGGGCGCTCGGTGGCCCGCAGCGCCGCCCGCAGCATCGGGTCGAGGCAGCCGGGCACCTGGTACCGGCGCTCGGCCAGCGGGCGCAGCAGCCCATGCGCGACAAAGCCCTCCAGCGCGGCCTCGGCGTCCGCCACCGAGCAGCCGGCCAGCGCGGACCCTGTCTGGGCGTCCGCCCAGCCGCCGGGCGCGAGCACCAGCAACCGCAGCAGCCGGGCGGCGGCAGGCGGCAGCGCCTCGTACGCCAGCCGGAAGGCGCGGGCCAGCGGGCGCCCGCCCCGGTCCTGGTCACCGGCGGCCGGCGACAGTTCGCGCAGCCGCTGCACCGCGTCGGCGACCGACGCCATGGGGCGCGCCGCGAGCCAGCCGCCGACCAGCACCAGCGCGGCGGGCTGACCGCCGCACTCCTCGACCAGGGACTGCGCGGCCACCGGGTCGCAGGTGATGCGGGTGGTCCCGGCGTACTGCGCGAGCAGGCCGATGGCCGCGCTCACATCGAGCCCGCCGAGCGTGCACGGCCGTACGTCCGGCACCCCCGTCAGCGGACCGCGCGAGACGGCGACGACCAGGCTGTCCGGCGCGTCCGGCAACAGCGCGTCCACCTGCTCGGCGCCGGTCGCGTCGTCGAACAGCAGCAGCGCGCGCTTCCCGGCCAGGGCGTCGCGCAGCGCCTCGCAGAGCTCGTCCTCGTCCGCCCCGGCGCGGACGGACACCCCGAGCACGGCCAGCAGTTCGCGGGCGGTCCGCTCGATGGGTACGGGATCGCCCCCTGACGTGGCCAGCCGCGCGCGCAGGACCCCGTCGGGGTAGTCGTCGGCCAGCCGCCGCACCAGCTCCTCGGCCAGCGCGGTACGGCCCGAACCGGGGCGCCCGGCGATCAGCAGCACCCGGCTGCGGGGGGCCTTGCGGCCGGCGAGGGTGTCCAGACCGGCCCGGTCGATATCGGCCCGCAGCGACAGCAGTTCGCGCCGCCGCCCCGCGAAGCCGCGCCCCACGGATGCCGCCGCCGCGAACAACACGGCCCGCGTCGCACCGCTCCACAGCCCGCCGGCGTCGTCCTGGGGCCTGGCAGGGGGTTCGGCGCGCCCGGCGACGGGTTCGCCGCGCCCGGGTTCGTGGCCCTCGGCGCCCTCGGTGGAAGACCCCGCGCGCCCTGCGGTCTGGGACGGCGGGGCGCGCGGGGT
>NZ_MUNE01000851.1 GCF_002154605.1 Streptomyces milbemycinicus
GTGAGCCGCCCGCCGAGCGGGAAGGCGGGAAAGGGCGCAGCCCGCTCGGCGGGCGGCTCACGCGGCCTCCGGCCCCTTGGCCTCCGGTTCGCCCGTCGCGGGCCCCCTGCCGCCGTGCCGTCTGCCCCAGAGCGTATGCGGCCGGGCCCCGGCCACCTGCTCCTCCTCGGCGACCGGCTGCCCGGGGTGGGTGAGCATATGCAGCCCCGCCGCCAGCACCCCGCCGATCATCGGCGCGACCAGGAACAGCCACAGCTGCGAAAGCGCCCCGCCGCCCGCGAACAGCGCCGGGCCCAGGCTGCGCGCCGGGTTCACGGAGGTCCACGTCAGCGGGATGCCGACCAGGTTGACCGCCGTGAGGGCCAGGCCCACCGGCAGCGGCTCCGTGCCGACCAGCGCGACCTTGCTGGTCACCGTGAGGAAGATGAAGACCAGCAGGAACGTCAGCAGCACCTCGGCGAGAAAGGCCCCGCCGCCGCCGATGCCGACGGGCGACCGGCCCCCGTAGCCATTGCTGCCGAACGCGTCGCTGGTCACCAGCCTCGGCACCTGCTTGGCCAGCAGGAAGAGCACCGCCGCGCCCACGATCCCGCCGACCAGCTGTGCCACCCAGTACTCGACGGCCGTACGGATGTCGATGCGCTTGGCCAGCAGCACGCCCAGGGTGACCGCCGGGTTGACATGGCAGCCGGAGATACGGCCGAAGGCGTAAGCGATCGCGATCAAAGTGAAGCCGAAGGCGAACGAGATGCCGACGGCGTTGATGTAGTCGCCCGCGAGGACCAGGGAACCGACACCGAAGAAGACCAGCAGCGCGGTTCCGACGAATTCGGCCACGACCGTTCTCGTGTCTGTCGTTCGCGTCTCCGCTGTATCCGCCGTACTCGTAACCATTGGCGCGCTCCTCATCGGATCGCCAGTTGTCGTCCTTGCATTGTGGGACGAAAGGGGAGATTTCGCCTGTCGGAGATCGCGGAGGTACGGGGCGTCTACAGGGCGGTCGCAGGGCTCAGCGGCTGAACAGCGGCTCCCCCGGCACCGGCGTCCCCGGCGGCAGCAGCGCCAGGTCAAGACCGCGCACCAGCCGGGCCCGCAGCGTCTCGTCCGCGGCCAGGGCCTCCGCGACCCGCCGTACCGTCTCCGGCGCGGGAGCGCCCGGGTCCAGGGTGAGCGCGAGGATCCCGTCCGAGTCCGCGGCGGGCGTCAGATGGGCGCGGAGCACACCGGGCTCGGCGGCCAGCACCGTACGCAGCGCCTCCGCGACCACCGGGTCGGCGAGCGGATCGGCGCTGGTCCGGCCCTCGGCGAGGGCGAGCAGGGCGGGCCCGGTCAGCTGGTACGGCACCGGCCCGGCCAGGTCGAGCACCACGGTGTCCGCCTTCTCGTGCGCGGCGGCCTCCAGCGCCTGCCGCAGCGGTACGGCCACCGGCCGGGCGTCCGCGCGCCAGCGGGCCAGCGTCTCCAGGGAGGTGAAGGCGGGCAGGGCGCGCCGGCCGTCGGGCGCCTGAAGCGTGGGCACCGCCATATCGCTGGTCTTCTCCCGGCGCAGTCCATCCGGGCCCTCCTCGACCTCGCCGAGAAGGGCCACCACCGGCACCAGCAGCCGCGCCCCGGTGAGCGCGCCGAGCACTTCGGGCTCGGCGGAGGGGTCGTCGGCCCAGGCGGCGAGCGCCGCGGTCAGGCGAGGGTCGGCGGAGCCGTCGTCGCCGGAGAAGCCGGGGTCGGGAATGTTCTTGAGCGCCACCCGACGAGGGTATCGGGGGCGGCCGGAGCGATTTCTCACGGGCTCTTAACCTGCCTCTTAACCAGGACGCAGTTCCTCTGCTTAGCGTCGCCCGTCATGGAATCCGGCACTCCGGGGGGCAGAGACAGGGACGGCGCACGCCGCCCGGCCACGCGCCGCCCCGCTCTGTACGCGACCGCCGCGGCACTGGCACTGTTGATCGGTGCAGTCACCGTCGGCGCCCAGGTCCGGGCTCACGACCGGCCGCGGAATGCCGCCGTGCACTCCTCGGCCGCCGCGAGCGGCGGCGGGACCAGGGGAGGGAGCGGCATGGAGCGCGTGGGCAGGGAGAAGAGTGGGGCGACGCCGTCGGCCGCCGCGCTGACGGCGGCCCTGACCGACGCGCTGGACGCCGTGGCGGACGGCACCGAGGGACAGTTCTCGGCCGCGGTCCTGGACACCGGCTCGGCGGCGGGCGCGGTGTACGGCGACGGCGCGTACGACACCGCGAGCATCGTGAAGGTGGACATCCTCGCCGCGCTGCTGCTGCGGGCCCAGGACGCGGGGCGGCGGCTCACGGCCCAGGAGCGCTCGTACGCCACCGTGATGATCCAGAAGAGTGACAACGACGCGGCGACCGCGCTGTGGCAGGAGATCGGCGGCGCGGCGGGGCTCGACGCCGCCAACAAGCGGCTCGGTCTGACGGAGACGCACGGCGGCCAGTCGGGGCGGTGGGGGCTCACCCAGACCACCGCCGCCGATCAGCTCACGCTGCTGCGGGCGGTTTTCGCGACCGGCGCAGAGGGCGACAAGGCGGTGCTCAGCGAGCCGTCCCGCGCCTATATGCAGCAGCTCATGGGGCAGATAGCCGAGGACCAGGCCTGGGGCGTCTCGGCCGCCGCCGACGACGCGACCAGCACGCGGCTCAAGAACGGCTGGCTGCCGCGCAGCGCCACCGGCCTGTGGGTCGTCAACAGCATCGGCCGGGTCACGGCGGGGGGTCGTACGTACCTTGTGGCCGTGCTCTCATGCGGCCACAAGGACATGGACACCGGTGTCGCCCTCGTGGAGTCCGCGGCCCGCGCGGCCGTGGGCATCTTTTAACGCTTTGTAAGGCTTTGAGACCTCAACTGCCGGGCCGGCCGGCGCCGCGCCGCCACCGGGCGAACCCCGCCCCCGGGCCGCGCAGCGGCCCCGACCCGCGCCACAGCGCCACCGC
>NZ_MUNE01000852.1:0-323 GCF_002154605.1 Streptomyces milbemycinicus
GGGTGGACGGCGGGGTCACTTCCGGGGTGGACGCCGGGGAGGACGGCGCCGTGAGCGCGCCGGGCAGCGGCAGGCGCTCCGGGCCGCGGGGCGTGCGCACGGTCGTCTGATGGCCGGGACCGTCGGAGAGTGGCAGCGGGTCGATGGGCCGGCCGTCGGGGCCGACCTCGATCGACAGGAAGGTGTGGCCCTCGTAAAGGGGGCGGTCGCTCACGCGCCCGTACTGGCCGTCGACCCAGTCGATGCGGCCCTCGTGGTTGAAGGCGTTGACCGCGTGGACGGTGCCGTTCGGCCGCTGGAAGCGGAGGATCGCCGCCGAGCCG
>NZ_MUNE01000852.1:362-16127 GCF_002154605.1 Streptomyces milbemycinicus
GCGGCCTGGACGGGCGCGGCCTGGACGGGCGCGGCCACGGTGGGCCGGCCGAACCAGGACACCAGCGCCGAGCGGGCCACGTCGAGGCAGTTGAGCTGGCGCGCCGGGTCGGCCCAGCCGCCGTTGAGACGCCGCACCCACGGTGCGCCACCGGCGTCGGTGAACAGGGTGTTGTAGGGGAGCCTGCGGTTCAGCTTGCGGACGGGCGCGGCCAGCCCGAAGTGGGCGCCGCGCGGGTCGGGGAAGCGCTGGTACGCGCCGTCGGACGCGACCGGGAAGACGTCGCGCAGCCGCCGCTCGTCGGCCTCCGACGGCCGGTCGAGGCCGCCCGACTCCCGGTCGTACGGGCGGATCGCGCGCAGGCTGTCCGTCGACGGGCCGGTGAGAACGGACGTGGACCCGGGCCGGTCGGCGTCCGGAACCAGGGCCGGGGCGGGGGCCGGGGTCAAGGCCGGGGCCGACATGCCCGGGCGGCCGGGGCCGCGGGTGGCCACCTGGCGCGGGCCGCCGCGCCGGTCGTCGAGCGTGAGGGTCAGCGTGTCCAGGCCCGGTCCGGTACCGGACCGGCCGCCCCGGTGCTCGACGACCTCGACGGTGAAGTCGTCGGCGGTGATGTGCTGTCCCGGCGAGCCCTCCTGGAGCCGCTCCAACTCCGCGTCCAGATGGCTCCTGTACAACGCCTCGATCGCCGCGGCGCGCGCCTTCCCGGCCTTGACGGACCCGCGGCCGCCCCTCTCGTAGGTGATCTCCAGTCTCGGCAGCGGCAGTTGGTGATCGGTGTTCCACACCCCGGCCCTCGCCGCCACGCTCGCCGGGTACCTGACGATGTTGGCCGCGTCGGCGGGCGCCTCCGTGACCCCACTGGCGAAGGTGATGGGCACCGGGTCCGCTTCGTGGCCGCGGAGCACCACGCCGGTGATCGGGTTGACCATCCGCGAGGGGGCCTCGCTCAACAGGCCCGCGTAGACGTCATGCACAGACTCGCCGGGACGCTGTGCGTACATCCGCATGTACCACTGGCGCTCGCCGGGGATGACCGGTTCGACCTTCCCGAGCCAGAACGCCGCCCTGTTGATGGCGACTTCCAGCGCCAGCTCCGCACGCGCGCGCTCCTCAGAGCCCTCGGGTGCCGCGCTCACCGCTTCCTGGGCCTGCTCCGCCCCGATCAGGGCCAGCGTCAGATCACGGTAGTCGCGCACCTCGGCGAGGTACTCGTCGATACCGGCGGCCTCCTGCCGCTCGATCTCCTGGCGCAGTTCCGCCGCCGTCTCCCGCAGCTTGTCAGGACCCAGGCTGTTGAGGTTCGCCGCGATGGCCGCGCGGCGCCGGTCCGCCCGCGCCGACCTCCGTGCGCGGTTCTCCAGAGAGATCTGGTGGGTGCCGTCCTCGCTGGCGAGGACCACGCTCAGGAAGTGGTAGCCGACACGGCCGCCGCCGGGCTGTTCGCCGGGTTTGGCGTGGTTGTGCTCCAGGCTCGGCCGGCCGTCTGCCCCGGGCGCGGCGATGGCCTGCATCACATACCCTTCGCCGACATCGGCCCAGGCGTGCTCGTTGACCCCGATACGCCGTCCGGCGTCCGACAGGGCATCCCGCCGCGGGTCCGCGGGCTCGGCAAGGCTCAGCGCGCTGCCGTACGACTGACCGGGCAGCGGACCGTCGTACCCGCCCATGGGCCGGTCGTCCCGGCGCAGCACGTCGGCCGCCCACTCCGGACGCACCGCGTCCGGCGGGGTCTCGCCGTCCGCCACCCGTGCCAGGGCTTCGGCGAGGTAGTGGGTCCCGGTGGTCTCCCCGCCGTCGGAGGCATCGACCGGAGCGGTGGCCACCTCACCGCTCCGGGGATCTGAGAGGACCAGATGCGATGTGGGGTGACCGCCGGACACCTGGTCGGCGAAGTCCCGGCACACCTCCGTGGTGGACTCCCCGGACTCCCCGGTGCGGGTCATGAACACGGGGGTGATCCGGAACAGTTGCCTGCTTCCTCCGTCGGGGGTGGGAAGGATGACGCTCAGGTCGTCGTCGATCTCCAGCCGTATCCCGCTGCCCGCGCGCGCCAGTTGGACCGAGGAGCGGGCGACGGCCTCGGCCGTCGCGAAGACCTGCTGTCCCAGCGCGCTGTCCTCCACGGCGAGCGTACGGTCGGCGGAGATCCGCAGGGCGGGCCGCTCGGTGGCGAGGATCTCGGCGTGGTCCTGCACCGACACCGCGAACTCCGGGGGATCCGCCCGCCGGTCGAACGCGCGGGGCGCGCGCCAGTCCCCCCGGGTCTCCCCGGGCCTGCGGAACAGCACGCCGTCGCCGCGGTTGTCCACGACGGTGTAGTCCGTTGTCGTCAGCGGCCTGGCCCGGCGCGCGTCGGCCCCGTCGCGGGGAGCGGGGTCCTCGATGTCCGCGTCGCTGTTCCTGCCGCCATCCGCGTCGCTGTCGCTGTCACCGTCGCTGCCCAGCGCGGCGTCCATGTCCGCCCGGAACGACGCGAGGGCCGCCTCACTGGTCAGCTGGTCCGGGGGGACGGCGAGGGCCAGCGAGCCGAGACGGCGGAAGTGCCCGACGTCCACCTCGCTGTCGGCACCGAGGTCCAGGACCCGCCGGGCCAGGTCGTGGATCCTGCCGAGCGGGTCCGGGGACGTGCCCGGCCGCCCCGCGCCCGCCAGGGCGAGCCGGCGCAGCGCCCCGGCCGCGGCAATGAGTGCGTCGGACGAGTGGTGGTCCATGTCGCCGGTCCCGAAGAACAGGTGCAGCGACCACAGGTCCTCGATGTCCTGGCCGGGAGCGGGGGGCGGGGGCAGCGACACGCCCCCCTCGCTGGACAGGTCCACGCCCCCGTCGCTGGACAGGTCCACGCCCCCGTCGCTGGACGTGTCGCTGGACGTGTCGGTGTCGCTGGTGCCGGTCTCCATCTCCGGCAACAAGCCACCGGGTGCCGGAGTGGTGGCGGTGTGCTGGGCCACCAATGCCATCGGGCCAAACGGGGCCGGAGCGTGCGGCTGCGGCCTGTACACCTCCTCCACCTGGTCCCAGAACGCGCGGAAACCCTCCCACAGTTCGTTCTCCGCCTCCGCGTCGTTCCAGAGCGCCCGGAAATCCTCCCAGAGTCTGTTCTCCGCCCGCGTCTGCACCAACGGGTTCGCCGGACCCGGGCCCTGTGGATCCCGGCCGAACAGCCGCTCCAGAATCGGCACCAGGGCCGGCTCGTGCCTCCGCACCCAGGCCACCCCGTTGTTCCGCGACCGCCCGGTGTACGCGTCCGTCCCCGCGTTCAGCCCCAGATACGCGTTCACCGCCTGCGCGAAATACGCGGACTCGCTTGTGGAGGAGTAGTTGTCGGTCGGGTTGCCGGCCAGGTCCCGCCGAATCCCGTCCGGCCACCGCACATGGAGCGGATCGAAGCTCCGCGGCGGGTTCAGCTTGGCCCGATAGGCGTCCCTGACGACCTGTCGTTCACCATCATCAAGCAGATTCTCGTAGTGGCCGAACAGCCGCTCCAGAATCGGCAGCAGGGCCGGCTCGTGCTTCCGCACCCAGGCCGCCCCGTTGTTCCGCGGCCGACCGGTGTACGCGTCCCTCCCCGCGTTCAGCCCCAGATACGCGTTCACCACCTGCGCGAAATACTCGTGCTGGTTCGTCGAGGAATAGTTTTCCGCCGGCTTACCAGCCAGGGTCCGCCGAATCCCGTCCGGCCACTCCACATCAAACGGATCAACATCCGGCGGCGGGTTCAGCTTCGCCCAATAAGCAGCGTCGATAACCAGCCGGTCAAAATCATCAAGCGCGTTCTCATGGATCGTGTGCGCAAACTCGTGATCGGGCGTGGAGTACCCGTCGAACTGGGTTTCCGTACCCGGCAGAACCGCGAACTCACCGAGAAGATTCTCCTCCGGCACGGCCGTGTCACGAATACCGCCCGCGCCCCGTATCAAGTCCCAGGTACGCGGGTCAGCCGGGGAGACCTGCCACCCCGCGAGGTGCCGGAACGCGCTCAGTGCGGTCATCGCCACGTCCTTGGGCACCACCACAACCCGATTGCCACTCTTCAGCAGCGTGGCCGCCACCTGCGGATTGACCAGCATGCGCGCCATCCGCGCCCGCGCCACCCGCCCCGCCGACACCGGCTGATCCGGCAGCGGCTCACCAGGACCGTCCTGCACCACCACCATCAACTGAGCCGCCGTCTCGGCGAACTCCACCACGGGCAGACCCTGCCGCAACGCGTCCACCCACACCGGATTCGACGCCAGTTTCCGCCGCTTGTCAGGCGACAGCGCCGACAACGCCAGGAACCGCTCCCCCCGATCCATCCCCAGCAGACGCGACCCCAACTGCCCCACCGGACCGGCCACCCCACCGAACACCACCGCACGCGGCAGACCCTGGCCCGCGGCACCAGGCTGGGGCAGCCCCACCGAACCCGGAGTGGCCGAACCCGAAGTCGGGGGAGCCGCGTGCGCCCCGTAAGACGACGGCTCCGCGGCCCGGTACGCCTCCAGCAAGTGGCCCAGCAGATTCGGGTTCAGCGTCGGGTCCCAGCCCATCTGCCCGGCATAGCCCGCCGCGACCCGCTCCAGCTCCGCCGCCGTCAACGGCCCCATACTGCGCGCCAGCGCCTGCCGCTCCAGCGCCCCGAAACCCTGAAGCAGCCACTCGAACAACCCGGCCAGCGCGGGATTGCTGTCGATATCGATGCCGTGGATCTCCCGCATCGCCCGCACCCACCGCAGCACCCGCGTCGCCCGGTCCGCCACGTCCCCCGGCAGCCCCGCCCGGTCCGCCCACGCCGACAAGGTCTCCGCCAACGGCTCCGGGGGGAGTTCCTGCCACTGGAACACCGGGGTGTCCGGATCATCCGCCTTGGCCAGAGCCGGCGGATTCCCGTTCCCGAACACGTCCAGTCGCGCGTCCGAGGTGAACGCCGTCCGCCGGTTCCTGGTCCCCACGACCTGCGCGCCCGACACATACGCCAGCCGGTCGGCGCCCACCGGCAGCCTCCCCAGCCCACACCCCACCAGCCACACCGGCCAGTCCGCCGGAATGGACATCGTCGCCATCTGGCGTTTGAGGAAGCTGCTCAGCGCCTGGCTCCACACCATGTGGTTCTGTCCCGTGCTCGCCAGGGGGAACGCCGCCTGGGTACCGAGGCTGTGCACCACCACGACGAACGCGTCGGTCAGCCCCCGTGGCAGGCGCCGCACGGCACCGTTACGGTGCCCGCCGGTCCCCGGCACGTACTCGTTGTGATCGAAGTAGTGCTCGATCTGCGACACATTCCGCAGTTGCTCCTCGCGTTGCGCCATCTCCCTGGGGTTGAACAACGCGACCCCGATCAGCCGCTGCCCGTCCGACCTGGGCAGCGCGAACGCATGCACGTCGGTGTCCAGGAACTTCGTACCGTCCGCCGCCGTCAGCTCCCGCGGACCGTCCAGAAGCTGACCCGGATCGCTCGGCAACCACGCCCCCACGGGCGTCGACCCCGGACGCGTGGCCGCGAGCACCACGCGCTGCCTGGACGTGCCGTCGCCCGCCGGCTCCCACCGGTAACCGCCGTACGTGGACCACACCCGCCCCCCGATCCAGTCGGCCATCAGCCGGGGCAGCCGCCTCAGACCCGCGCCCGCCTCCGGCATCAGCAGCACCACCGGAGCGCCCGCCGGCCGCCGGGGGTCATGCTTCACCAGCTCGGCCAGTTCCGCGTATGTCACCTCGGACGGGTTGCCCTGCCCGTCGCGCACCACGACCATGCCCGCCTCGCCACCAGGCTCCACCACCACCACGTACGGCGACCCCTGCCACGGGGGCAGTGTCCAGCTCAGACCGCCCGGCCCCTGCCGCCCCACAGTGTCCAGCAGCAGATCCAGAAGCTGCCCGGTGAAGTTCCGCCCCAGGAACCGGCCGTCCGGGCCGACCAGCGCACTCGCATCCCCCAGCAGCCCCGTCCCTTGCAGCCGGTACGCCGCTACCGCGGCCAGACTCCCCGCGCGCCCGTCCCGGTGCGCGGCGGCCACCACCGACAGCGCCTCGGCATACCACCTACGCGTCATCCGCTCCGCAGGGCCCAGGCGCAGAATCCCCCGCGCGATCCGCTCCAGAGCGGCTTCCCCGATACCGGACCGCGGCCCCCCCGCCTCCAACACCTCGAATCCACGCACCATCACCTCGTACTGCGGGTCCTCCGCCACCCGCGCCCCGAACACCGCACGCAACACCTGCGGCACACCCGACGACCGCCGCCGCGGACGCGAAGACCCCTCCCCCGGCGGCGCGGGCAACGGCCCGACATCCTCAGCGGAACCCGAACGCCGCCCGGGCGCCGGGGTGGTGGCGGTGTCCTGGGCCACCGGTGGCACCGAAGCCATCGGGCCCGCCGGTGTCAGGGCATGCGGCTGCGGCCGGTACACCCCCTCCACCTCGTCCCAGAAGGCGCGGAAGTTCTCCCACAGTTCGTTCTCCGCCCGCGTTTCCTCCCTCGGGTTCGCCGGACCCGGGCCCTGCGGATCCCGACCGAACAGCCGCTCCAGAATCGGCACCAGGGCCGGCTCGTGCCTCCGTATCCAGGCCGCCCCGTTGTTCCGCGAGCGGCCGGTGTAGCCGTCCGTCCCCTCGTTCAGCCCCAGATACGCGTTCACCGCCTGCGCGAAATACGCGGACTCGCCTGTGGAGGAATAGTTGTCGGTCGGGTTGCCGGCCAGGTCCCGCCGAATCCCGTCCGGCCACCGCACATGGAGCGGATCGAAGCCCCGCGGCGGGTTCAGCTTGGCCCGATAGGCATCCTGGACGACCTTCCGCTCAGCATCGTCAAGCAGATTCTCGTAGTGGCCGAACAGCCGCCTCATAATCGGCAGCAGGGCCGGCTCGTGCTCCCGCACCCAGGCCGCCCCGTTGTTCCGCGGCCGACCGGTGTTCATGTCCGTCCCCGTGTTCACCCCCAGGTACGCGTTCACCGCCTGCGCGAAATACTCGTACTCGTTCTCCGAGGAATAGTTGTCGACCGGATCGCCATCCAGGTCCCGCCGAATCCCGTCCGGCCACTCCACATCAGACGGATCGACGCCCCGCCGCGGGTTCAGCTTGGCCTGATAGGCATTCTTGATGGCCTTCCGGTCGGAATCACCCAGCGCGTGCACATGGAGCGCGTGCGCGAACTCGTGATCGGGCGTGCCGTAACCGTCCGCATGATTTTTCGCATCCGGCACACTCGTGGCCTCACCGAGAAGATTCTCCTCCGGCACCGCCACGGCACGCGCATCCATGACGCCCCGTCGCGTGTCCCAGCCAGGCTGCCCCGCATAACCCCGGAACCGGCGCAGCCGGGTCATCGCCACGTCCTTGGGCACCACCAGAACCCGCGCACCGCTCTTCAGCAGCGCGACCGCTATCTTCGGATTGACCAGCATCCGCGCGGCCCGCGCCCGCGCGACCCGCCCCGCCGACACCGGCTGATCCGCCATCGGCTCACCCGGGCCGTCCTGCACCACGACCATCAACTGGGCCGCCGTCTCAGCGAACTCCACACCGGGCAGAGCCCGCCGCAGCTCGTCCACCCACACCGGATCCGACGCCAGCTTCCGCCGCTCGTCAGGCGACAGCAGCGACAACTCCCGGAACCGGTCCTCCGCCGACATCCCCAGCAGACGCGACTCGTCCTCCCGCACCGGACCGAACGCCACCTCACCATCCTGGTGCCCCCGCCCCAGCACACGGGACACGTCCTGGGGCCCCAGCCCCAGCACACCGGACATGTCCTGGCTCTCGGCACCGGGCTGGGGGGGCTCCCCGGTTTCCTGAGCCTCCGCGGCCCGGTACGCCTCCAGCAACTGGCCCAGCAGATACGGGCTCAGCGTCGGATCCCAGCCCAACTGCCCGGCGTACTCCCCCGCGGTCTGTTCGAGCCCCGCCCACGTCAACGGCCCCACACCCTGCGCCAGCGACTGCCGCTCCAGCGCCCCGAAACCCAGGAGCAGCCGCTGGAACTCCCCGGCCAGCCTGGGATTGGTGTCGATATCGAAGCCGTGAACCTCCCGCAGCGCCCGCACCCACCGCCGCACCCGCTCCTCCCGGTCCGGCACGTCCCACGGCAGTCCCGCCACGTCCGCCCACATCGACAACGCGGGCGGCCACGGCTCCGGAGGGAACTCCCGGTACCCGGACTTCGGATTGTCCGTGTCGTACACGTTGGCCAGATACGGCGTGTCCGCGTTTCCCCTCACAATCTGCTTGCCTTCCGAGGCAAGCGCCGTCCGCCCCAGCCTGGTCGCCACATCCTGCGCGGCCGGCACGTACTCCAGCCGGTCGGCGCCCTCCGGCAGCGTCGCCAGTCCACGCCCCACCAGCCACACCGGCCAATGCGCCGGGACGGACGCGGCAATCTGGCGCCACAGGAACGCGGACAGTTCCCCGCTCGTCACCATGTGGCTCCGCCCCGTGCTCTTCCGGGGCATCCCCGCCTCGCCGTCCCCCACCACGACGATCGCGTCGGTCAGGCTCCTCGGCAGAGGCAGAAGGGGACCCGTAGTACTGATCCCCTCGTACTCGAACTGGTCGGCGTAGTGACGAATCCGCGACACGTTCCGCAGATCACTCTCACCGGCGGCCATATCCCTGGCGTTCAGCAACGCCAGTCCGGTCAGCCGCTGCCCGTCGGACGTGGGCAGCGCGAACATCTCCAGGTCGCTGTCCGGGAACGTCGAACCGTCCGCCGCCGTCACCTCCCACGGACCGTCCGGAAGCTGACCCGGATCGCTCGGCACCCACGCCCCCACGGGCGCCGACCCCGGATTCACCGAGGCGAGCACCACGCGCCGCCTGGACGTGCCGTCGCCCACCGGCTCGAACCGGAGACCGCCGTACGTGGACCACACCCGCTCCCCGAGCCGAGCGGCCATCAGCCTGGGCAACGCCCTCATGCCCGCGCCCGCCTCCGGCATCAGCAGCACCACCGGAGCACCCGCGGGCCGCCGGGGGTCGTGCGCCACCAGCTCCGCCAGTTCCTCGTACGGCACCTCGGTCGAGTTGCCCTGCCCGTCGCGCAGCACGACCAGGCCCTCCTCGGAACCGGGCTCCACCACCAGCACGTACGGCGGGCCCTGCCACGGGGGCGGCGACAACTTCAGACCGTCAGGATCCTGCCGCCCCACGTAGTCCAGCAGCAGGTCCAGAGCCTGCCCGGTGAAGTTCCACCCCTGGAACCAGTCGTCAGGACCGGTCAGCGCACTCGCATCACCCAACACCCCCGCCTTCTTGTGCGACCAATACGCCGCCACCGCGGCCAGACTCTCCGCACGCCCGTCCCGGTACGCGGTCGCCGCCACCGACAACGCCTCGAAATACCGCCCACGCGTCATCGGCTCCGAAGAACGCAGGTGCAGGATCCCCCGCGCGATCCGCTCCAGATCGAGGCCCCCGGTGCCGAACCGCGCATCCCCCCTGCGCGCCAGCTCCAGCGCGGCCAGCCCGCGCATCATCACCCCGTACCGCGGGTCCTGCGCCACCTGCGCCCCGAATGCCAGACGCAACACCTGCGGCACATGCGACACACGCGGCGGCCCCTCCCCCGGAGCCGGCGGCGCCGGCAACGGCCCGACCGCCTCAGCGGCACTCCGGCCGGTCGGTTCCTCGTCCGGGCGCGCGTCACCCACCGCCACGGACTCATCGTCCGACGGACCGGAGGGATCGGCGGGGCCGGACGCGGTGGGCACCGACGACAACGGCGCCGGGGCCACCGGGCCGGGCTCCGGAGCCGGCGCCACCGTGCTGGAGGTGGTGGGAACGCGGGGCGCGGGCGGCGGCGGGGCGGACGGGCCAGAGGACTTCGTGGGGGCGCCGCGCAGACGCTGCCGCAACCCCAGCCCCGTACGGAGGGTGTCGGCCAGGGCGACGCCCGACGGCGCGTCGGGGCCGTGCGTCAGCAGGTGCTCGGCGACCTGGCGCACCGCGTCGCGGAAGTCGCGCCCGGCGTGCCGCGAGTCCGCGAGCACCGGGTGCAGCTCCAGCGGCAGCACCAGGGAGACGGCCTTGTCCCAGGCGCGGCCTGCGGCCAGCTGCTCCGGTCCGTCCGGTACCCCGGGTATCCCGCCCGCGAAGTCCGTGTACGCCGACTGCCAGATGCGCCGGGTGGCGTTGGCCGCGGTTTCGTCGAGCGGGGCGGGCCAGGAATCGGACCGCACCATCTGGAGCTTGACGTGGTCCACCGGGGCCAGATCCAGATCGAGGTCGCGCACCGGAAACCGGTCCATGCCCAGCGCCGTGGCGGTCTGTTGCTTGGGGCCTGGCGTGACGCCCGCGTCGTTCAGCTCGGCGATGGCCACGTCGTCGTCCGGGTCGAGCAGAGGCGGGTTCTCGGGGAGGTCGTCCGGGGTGACCTGCTGGGCGATCCACTGGCGCTGCGCGTCGTCGCGGTGGACGACGGGCACATGCCGCGACCGCTCGTTGCCCTCGGTGCCCTCCTGTCCCGGGGTGCCCTCCTGGCCCGGGGTGTACGGGTCGCCGTGCGGGTCGATGCCGAGACCCCGCAGCCGCGCCGCCGCGTCGAGCATCCGCCCCCGCGCCTGCTCGGCCCGGTGCCCGGCGTCCTGGTGCGCGGCGGTGTCGGCGCTGGTGCCGACACCCGTGTCCAGCCGCTCGCCGATGGTGTCCACGTCGGTCGCGGCGGAGCGGAAGGAGTCCAGCGCGTCCTCGTAGTCCTGCCGGGCGCGGTCGATCTCCTCCTGGTCCGGGGGCGCCGGGGTGGCCGGTGACTCGCCCCGGTCGGCGGGGTCCGTGTCGGGCCGGGTGTCGCTGTCGGTGTCCGCGTCGCGGTCCGCGTCGATGGCGGAGTCGGCCGACGGGCCACCGAACGTCTCCGTGTCCGGGCGCGGTTGCTGCTGCTCGGCGCGGGGCCCCTGGCCCGGCTGAGGGGTGCCGGAGCCGGAGTGCTGCCCGGACGAGGACGAGTGCGGAGTGCTGGCCGGGCTCTGCCCGCCGCTGTGGGAGACGGGGGGCGGAACCGCGCCCGTGTTCTGGCCCGTGGAGGTGTTCTGGCCCGTGGGGGTGGATTCGCCGTTCTCGCCGAAAGCCCCGTCGAACTCCGCGTCCGGGTTCGAGACCGTGGGGGTGTGCGCCGCCGGCGGCGCCGGGAGGCTCGACGAGTTCGGCAGGCCCGAGGTGCCTGGGAGACCCGGGGTGTTCGGGGAGCCCGAGGTGCCCGGCAGACCCGAGGTGTTCGGGAAGTCCGAGGTGGCCGGGGAGCCATCGGGGCCCGTCTGGAACTCCTTGTTCCCCTTGAAGTCCTCGACGCCCTCGGGCGTCGTGAGACCGGACCCCCCGGAGTAGGAGCCCGTCGGCGGCAGGTTGCTCCCGGCGGAGCCGGGCAGGTTCAGCGGCGGGCTCTGCGAGGTGGTCTGGAACCCCTTGCCTGCCGGGAAGTTCGCGTGGGGCACATACGACGACGAGGAGCCCCCGCCGGTCAGCGCCGATGAGGAGTTGTACTCCGGGATGTCCGAACCGACGGAGTCGGAGGAACTGGCGGAGTTGATGGACGCGGTGTCGTCGAAGACGGAGTCGGCCGAGGAGTTGGAGGAGCCGTACGAGTCCACGGAGTAGGTGTCGGAGTCGCGGTACCCCGGCGTGAACGAGCTGTTGTCGCCGTACAGCGAGCTGTTGTCTCCGTACAGCGAGCTGTTGTCCTCGTACAACGAGCTGATGCCCTCGTACAACGAGTCGTTGTCCCGGTACGACGAGCTGTTGTCCCCGTGGGTGGGGATGTCTGCGGACGTTGTGATGGGGAGGGAGGACTTCGGGAGGTCCGGGCCCGCGCCGGAGCGGGAACCGGAGCCGGAATCGGAGCCGGAATCGGCTGGGGAATCGCTCCCCGCCCCGTCCCGGAGAGCAGCTATCGCATAGCTCTTGTTGATGAAGTCGGTGAAGATGTTCCCGTTGGGGAATGCCTTGCCGTGCAGCCAGCCGGCGCCGGACCCCAGCGCATTGCCCGCGCCCATCTCCGCCACGGCGCTGGTGCCGGAGAAGACGAACGTCTCCCACTTGAAGGCCCAGTTGCCGTGGAGTATCCCCGTGACGACCACCTCGGCGAAGCCCTCGCCCAGACCGTGGGAGACGAACGTCGCCACGAAGTCGTAGGCCATGTTATTGACCCGGCCGGGCTTCCCAAAGATGTGATCAAGATCCGGTGAGTTGAAGTCGATGTCCTTGAACGTGTTCCGGAAGTCTCTGTTGAACTTGCCGAAGATGTCCTTGTCGAAATTCTTCTTGAAGAAGTCCGATATGCCGCTCTTGAAGTATTTCGCCGCGCCCTGGAAGACGTCGATGAAGAGACCGGTCATGAAGCCGAAGAAGAAGCTGTCCCGGAGGTTGGTCCCGTCGATGCCGTTCGGCCTGCGTGCCGGGGGATTGATGACGAGCTGCGCCAGGTTGACCACGAGGGCCTCGATCATCTCCTGGACCGCCTCCAGCAGGGCCCCCCCGATGGGGAAGAAGTTCAGCAGGCGCTGCATCGCCATCAGGATGCCGAGCGCCGCCCGCGCCCTCACCAGTGCTGCCATGGACAGCGAGGCCCCGCCAGTGAAGAAGGACATCGCCGCGAGCGCGGCCAGCTCGATGAGCATCATCGTGATCTCGGCGATGATCTCCCAATGCGCCTGCTGGATCTTCATCGACTGCTGGGCCCGCTCGTTGGGCAGGTCCATCCGGAGCTTACCGAGCAGGTCCCCGATACCGTTCGATCCGTAGGAGCCGGTCAGCGGCTCCATGGCCTTGGTGAGCGCGTCCCCGACTTGCTTCGGAAACGCGTTGGCGACATCCGACAGGGCGTCCCGGACACTGTCTATGAACTCGACCAGGTTGTCGGCGAGATCGGGGAACTGGTCCTGGCTGTCCCACGCCAGGTTCGCCCTGGCAGCGATCGGCTTGTCACCGATGAGGATCTGGATCCACATCGCCTCCTCGGGGGTGTAGGTGATCTCCTCCATGGGGTCAGTGCTTTCCGCCGCCGGACTCGTCGTCGCCGGACCCGTAGCCGCTGTCGTCGGACTCGTAGCCGCTGTCGTCGTCGGCGATGCGTTCCTGCTGCTCGATCAGCTCGGTCACGTCGGCATGAACGGCCTTGACGCTGTCGAGACTCTCCAGCAGCGCGGAGTGCGCCGCCGTTATCGCCAACCCGAGCGACTTGATCGTTCCGATGAGCGTCTGCGTTGTCTTCTCGTCGTCGGGCTGGGTCTTCTCGTAGTAGTCGTCCGGATGGCTGGAGTCGCCGTTCCAGAGCTTGTACCTCTCATGGTCGGCCAGGTACTGCCCCTCCAGGACCCTGGCTCGGTCCCCCAGACCGGCCAGGCCGTTGAGCGCTCCCCGCATCTTGCCCAGGTTCATGTCGTAGGTGTCGTCGCTCATGGCCGCCCTCCGGGAACATCCGGGTCCTCGTGGATCTCGTCGCGCAACCGGTCGCTGGACGACCTGCCGCCACCCGCCCGGCGGCCTCCCTCGAACGCCGACCCGAAGAGCCGGTCCCAGTCGACGTCGATGTCCCGGGACCCCGGGACATCGGGATTCGCCGCCATCAGCGGGCGGAAGGTGTCCATCACCCGCTGGGCGACCTGCTGACGCCCCCGCTGGGCCGCCTCCAGCACCGAGGCGGCCAGTTGCGGTCCGGTCATGCTCAGGTACTTGTTGTCCAGGAACGTCAGCCCGCTCAGCTCTCCCTGCGGGCCGATGGTGACCTCGACCGCACGGTCCCGCGAACGGGCCGTCACGTTGTGGTCCGCGAGGTCCTGCTCGGCGCGGGCGATGGCGGCCCTCGTGGCTTCGAGGTGGGCCCTGGCCTGATGGATGCGTTCCGCGTACGGATCGTTCAACTCGCTCAACGGGTGCTCCTCGGGCTGGTCGGGCTGGCTGCACGGTTTTCCGGAACGACGGCGCGGCGGGGGCTCATCGGCCGATCACGGCCGGCGAGCCACCCTCGTCGCTGCCCCACACGTCCTCGTCCTCCGGCACCCACGACTCGCGCTCGCGGTCGTCGGTCTGGGTCGCCACCTGGCCGGGCGACCCGGCCCCGCCCGCGCCGCCCATCGGCGGCATGAACGGGGTGCCGCCACTGGTGATCACGTTCTCGCGCTCGTCGAGGAGCCCGCCACCGGGGCGGCCGGGCCTGGGGGTCGCCCGGCGGTTGCTGACCACATCGCCGCTGTCGATCACGTTGCGGACCCGCTCGGAAGGGCCGCCCTCGCCACCGCCGCCGCCCCCGCCGCGGCCGGGCATTGTTCCGGGGTTGAGGGGCATGCCGCCGCCCATCGGTGCCCCGGACTGGTTCTGGTTGCCGGCGTTGGCCGCCGCCTGGTTGTTGCCGTTGCCGTTCTGGTCACCGGGCGACTGGTACGGGTCCTTGTCCCACAGCTCCTCCTCGTACGAGGACGGGTCGTACAGCGAATTGGAGTTGCCGCTTCCGCCGCCCCCGATGTTGCCGAAGTTGGATCCGGGGGACTGTTGCTGGAAGTCCGGGAGTGAGTTGCCGCTTCCGTTCAGGTGCCCCGTGACCGACTTGCCGTCCGGGTCGGTGATCGAGGTGCCGCCGGTGTCCGGATCGATCGTGGTCTTGCTGCCGTCCGGGTACTCCGTGACGACCTGCCCCTGAGGATCGATGTGCGACCTGCTGCCGTCGGGGTTGTTGAGGACGTTATCGACGTTGAGCGGCCCGGAACGCGTGTGGCCGTCCGGCGTGGTGATGCTGGAAGTCTGGTTGTCCGGATCGATCGTGGTGGTGTGACCGTCCGGGTACTCCGTGACCACCCGGCCGTGAGAGTCAATGTGCGACTCGCTCCCGCCGGGGTTGTGCAGTGAGTCATCGCCGTTCACCGGCCCCGTGATCAGGTCGTGTGACATCGGCGGCAAGTTATCGCCGTTCAGCGCGCCGCCAATTTGGTTGAGCGCCTGCTCCTGCTGTTTCTGGTACTGCTCTTGCTGCTGCTGGTACTGGTCCTGCTGGTATTGCTGCTGTTGTTGTTGCTGCTGGTACTGCTTGTCCTGGTACTCCCGCTGCCGCTGCTGGTACTCCTCGTCCCTCTTCTGCTGCTCTTCCTGTTGCTGCTCCTGCCGCTGTTGCTGCTCCTCCTGGTACTGCTGTTGCTCCTTCTGGTACTGCTCCTGCTTCTTCTCCTGCTCCGCCTGCTTGGCCTCGGCCTCCTTCTCCTTCTGTCCCTGCTCCTTCTGGAGCTGCTCCTGCTCCTTCTCCTGCTCCTTCTGAAGCTGCTCCCGCTCCTTCTCCTGCTCCTTCCGAAGCTGCTCCTGCTCCTTCTCCTGCTCCTTCTGAAGCTGCTCCCGCTCCTTCTCCTGCTCCTTCTGAAGCTGCTCCTGCTTCTGCTCCTTCTGCCCCTGCTCTTTCTGGAGCTGCTCCTGCTCCTTCTCCTGCTCTTTCTGGAGCTGCTCCTGCTTGGCCTCCTGCTCCTTCTGAAGCTGCTCCCGCTCCTTCTCCTGCTCCTTCCGAAGCTGCTCCTGCTCCTTCTCCTGCTCCTTCTGAAGCTGCTCCTGCTCCTTCTCCTTCTGTTCCTGCTTGGCTTCCTGCTCCGCCTGCTTCTGCTCAGCCTCCTTCTCCGCCTCGGCCTGCTTCTGCTCCTGCTCTTGCTGCTGCTGTTCCTGCTTGGCTTCCTGCTCCGCCTGCTTCTGCTCAGCCTCCTTCTCGGCCTCCGCCTGCTTCTGCTCCTGCTCTTGCTGCTGCTGTTCCTGCTTGGCTTCCTGCTCCGCCTGCTTCTGCTCAGCCTCCTTCTCCGCCTCGGCCTGCTTCTGCTCCTGCTC
>NZ_MUNE01000853.1:0-704 GCF_002154605.1 Streptomyces milbemycinicus
GCGGCGATCGCCGCCGAGGCCGGGCTTCCGCTGGTGATCGGCGATCTCAGGGGCCGCGAGAAGCTGCTGGGTGCCATTGAGCGCTACCGTGGCGCCTTCCGCCCGTCCGCGTGGGCGGATGAGCCGTACGTCATCGCCGCGGGCACGGTCGCCGTCGCCGAGACCCCCGAGCTGGCGCGCCGACTGCTGATCCCCGAGGCGTGGGCCATCGCGTACTCGAGCACCCACGGCACGTTCCCGCCGCTGGCCCCGGCGGAGGAGATCGAGCGGCGGACCATGAGCCCGAAGGAGCGGGACCTCTACGAGTCGCACCTGCGCGGCCATATCCATGGCACCGAGGAGCAGGTGGCCGATGAGCTGGAGACGGTGATCAAGGAGACCGGCGCCCAGGAGATCATGGTCACGACCAGCACCTACGACCGGGACGCCCTGATCGCATCCCACCGCGGGCTGGCCCGGATCGCGGAGCTCAGCGGCAGCCGATGAGTCGGCAGCCGATGAGCGGGTAACCGCGGTGAATGGCCAGGCGGGTGAGGTTTCGGGCGCTCCCGAGCGCTGCCCCACCTGTCGCGCATGCGGTAACCTACTCAGCAGTTGTTGAGCCTTCTCGCCGCGGAACCGCCTCCGCCGAGGAGGCTTTTTTCATGTCTGAAAACCACACCACCGAGGGGACGACCACGTGGGGCCGAGCATGACCGAAGAGC
>NZ_MUNE01000853.1:726-1874 GCF_002154605.1 Streptomyces milbemycinicus
CGCCTTCGACCTCGGCACCCCGAGCGACCGCGACCGGTCGATCAGGGTGCTGCGGCGGGCGGTCGAGCTCGGCGTCAACCACATCGACACGGCCGCGTTCTACTTCTCTTCGCTGCGGTCCGCCAACGAGCTGATCAACCGGGCGCTGGCGCCCTACCCGGACGACCTCGTCATCGCCACGAAGGTCTGGCCGGCCAGGGACCCGTCGGGCGCCTGGTGGTGGGCCACACCGGACCAGCTGCGCGGTCAGGTCGAGGAGAATCTGCGCCAGCTGGGCCGTGACCACCTGGATGTGGTGAATCTGCGTGTCCCGCCGAGCCGCAGGTCCGGCTCCATTTCGGAACACTTCGGCGCCCTGGCCGACCTCCGGGACGCCGGGCTCATCCGCCACCTCGGCCTGTCCAATGTCACGCTCGAGCAGCTGGCCGAGGCTCAGGCCATCGCGCCGGTGGTCTGTGTGCAGAATGCCTATGGCGTCGGCGCGCCGGCCGAGGAGCGGGATTTTCTGCGGGCCTGTGGTGAGCAGGGCATCGCCTATGTGCCGTTCTTCGCGATCGCCGGTGCCGGACGCGAGTCCGGCGCGAGCGCGACCGACAGCGAGGCGGTGCTCGCTGCCGCCCGCGCACACCAGGTGACTCCCGCGCAGGTCCGGCTGGCATGGACGTTGCGGCAGGGGCCGCATGTGCTGGCCATCCCCGGCACCGGGAACCCGGACCACCTTGTGGAGAACGTGGCCGCGGCGGCGCTGCGGCTCTCCGACGACGAGGCG
This sequence comes from Streptomyces milbemycinicus, assembly GCF_002154605.1. Lineage (GTDB taxonomy): Bacteria > Actinomycetota > Actinomycetes > Streptomycetales > Streptomycetaceae > Streptomyces > Streptomyces milbemycinicus. The sequence goes on from NZ_MUNE01000853.1 coordinate 1,496, forward strand.
TCCGTAATAGATGCCGAATAGATGCCGCCGAGCTGTGACACCGAGGCGGTGACGGACAACTCGGCATGACACGCCAACACGCGCTCGCTCCGGCGCCGNNCTCGACGGCCAGGACGCCACCGAGTCCGAGGACCGCGAGGGTGGTGGTGTAAGTGGTGCGCGCCTTGATGGCTTCGACGACGGAGAGGTTGAAGTACTCCTTGAACATCCAGAAGCCGGGGTCGTTGACGTGGCTGAAGGCGATGGACCCGCAGGAGACGGCGAGCACCATCATCTCGGGGTGGACTCCACTGCCCGCGACCATCGGCGCCACCACACCGGCGGCGGTGACGACGGCGACCGTCGCCGATCCGAGGGCGATGCGGAGGATGACGGCGAT
>NZ_MUNE01000854.1 GCF_002154605.1 Streptomyces milbemycinicus
TCGCACTCTCGCCCCACCCCCCGACTCCGTCGGCTCCCCGCCGGCCGCGGGCCGCCACCGCGTTCCGTGGTTCATGCGGATCACGCTCCTCCTGCAGTCGGCGGCGATCCTGGCGCAGGCGGTCACCGCCGGTCTGCTGCTGGCCTCCGTGCCCATCGGCCGGACCCTGCATGCCGGGATGGCGCAGGCCGTGCTGGGGGCCGTCCTGCTCAACCTCCTGGCCGCGGTCCTGGCCTGGCGCCCGGGCGGCGGCTCACCGCGGCTCATCCTCAAAAGCACGCCCATGCTCGTCTTCACCGCGCTGCAGGCGGTGCTCGGCGCGGCCCACGTACGTGAGGTGCATGTGCCGCTCGGGGTGCTGATGTTCGGGGCGAGCGTGATGTTGCTGATGCAGGCCAGGGGCGGTGAGACGGCATGACACGCACCCGTCGGCAGGCGGTCCGGCTGCTGGGAGGCTCGGCGGTGCTCCTGCCCGCCGTCGGTTTTGGGGTGCCCCGCTTGGTGGCGGCCGTGGCCGGCAAGAGGGTCGACACGGTGGGGAAGGTCGTCTTCACCCGGCGCCTTCACGCGCCCCCGCTCGCCACTTCCCGGGTCGACGGGCGGGGGCGGCGGGTGTTCGACCTGACCATCCGTGCGGGCCGTACGGAGTTCGCCCCCGGCCGCCCCTCGGTCACCTGGGGCGTGAACGGCGGCTTCCTCGGCCCGACGCTGCGGGCCCGCCGCGGCGAGAGCGTGCTGGTCAACGTACGCAACCAGGTGGGCGAGGCGACGTCCCTGCACTGGCACGGCATGCATCTGCCGCCCGCGATGGACGGCGGTCCGCATCAGATGATCGCGCCCGGCGCCGTCTGGTCGCCGACCTGGACGATCGACCAGCCCGCGGCCTCCCTGTGGTACCACCCGCACCTGCACGGCAGCACCGCCCGTCACCTCTACCGGGGCGTGGCCGGGATATTCCTCGTCGATGAGCCCGGTGACGCCGTGGCCGCCTCGCTGCCCCACACGTACGGCGTCGATGACATCCCGCTCATCGTGCAGGACCGGCGCTTCGCGGGCGGCTTCATGCCCCCGGACGAGGACATGGCCGGCACCACCGGCTTCCTCGGCGACGAGCTGTTGGTCAACGGCGTGCGTGGCCCCTACCTGGACGTCACCACCGAGCGGGTCAGGCTGCGGCTGCTGAACGGCTCCAACGCCCGGGTGTACAACTTCCGCTTCGCCGACAACCGTTCGTTCCACCAGATCGCCTCCGACGGCGGCCTGCTGGCCACCGCGCACACCACCGAGTCGATCCAGCTCTCACCCGGTGAGCGTGCCGAGATCGTGGTCGCCGTCGAGCCGGGCGAGCGGGTGGTGCTGCGCAGCCAGGACCCGGCCACGGGCAGCGGGTTCGTCCAGCATGACGGTGGATCCGACCGTTTCGACGTGCTGCAACTGCGGGCGGCCCGCTCCCTCGCACCCTCGCCCGGCGTCCCGGCGCGCCTGGCCGAGCTGCCCCGGCCGCACGCCGGGTCGGCCGCGCGTACGCGCACGTTCGAACTCGCCGAACACCGCATCAACGGCGAGCAGATGGACCTGGGGCGCATCGACTTTCCGGTGCGCCTGGACTCCACCGAGATCTGGCATGTGCGCAGCGGCGACGGCACCCTGCACAGCTTCCATGTGCACGACGTCCAGTTCCAGGTGCTCTCGGTGAACGGCCGGAAGCCGCCGCCCGGGCTGTCCGGCCGCAAGGACACGGTCCTGCTGCCCCCGGGCACGGACATGCGGCTCATCATGAGGTTCACCGACCACGCGGACCCGGACGTGCCGTACATGTACCACTGCCACATGCTCTACCACGAAGACCAGGGCATGATGGGCCAGTTCGTGGTCCTGGGCCCGGGCCAGCGGGTCGGCCGGCCGCCGCGCCCCGCCGCCCACGCGGAGCACGCGCTGCACGCGCACGGCGAGCGGTGAGCGGCGAGCGGTGAGCGGTGAGAGGCTCCCGACAAAACCGCTGAGTGTCATCGGCGCCCGCCAACGGCCTCCGGTACGACGCCTAACGGTCTTCGATGATGCCCGCGATCCCGTCGAGCAGCGGCCCCAGGCCGAACTCGAAGAGTTCGTCGAGGCGGAGGTCGTAGCCGTTCGGGAGGGAGGCGGTGATGCGGGTGAACGTCGGGTAGCGAGGGGAGGTGGTGATCGCCTGGAGGGCCTGGGACTGGCGGTCCATCCACTCGTCCTCCGACAGACCCGTGGCGGCCTCGGCCTGGGCCTCCTGTTCCAGGCTGGCCGCGATGCCCTGGACGTAGCTGTAGAGCAGGACGTGCAGGTCGAGGACGGTCGTCGGGTCGAGGCCGTGGCCGTCGAGGGTGGCGAGCACCCATTCGGCGTGGACCATCAGGTTGGGCAGCAGCAGGGGGCGGGTGAGGGGGCCGGTCTGGGTCAGCCAGGGGTGGTTGCGGTAGAGGGCCCATAGGGTGCGCGCGGCCAGTTCCAGGCGGGGGCGCCAGCCGGTGGGAGGGTCGGCGGGATAGGACTTCTCGCCGAACGCGGTGTCGGCCATGAGCAGCACAAGGTCCTCCTTGCTGCCGACATGGCGATAGGGCGACATCGCGGCCACGCCCAGCCGCGCCGCGACGCCGCGCATCGACAGCGCGGCCAGCCCCTCGGAGTCGGCGATCTCGATGGCCGCGCGGACGATGCGTTCGCGGGTCAGTTCGTGTTCGGGGCCCGGTGGCGG
>NZ_MUNE01000855.1 GCF_002154605.1 Streptomyces milbemycinicus
GCGGCGGCTGCTGGGGCTGCTGCGGCTGATACTGCTGGGGTTGCTGCGCCTGGTACTGCTGAGGCTGCTGGTGCTGCGGCGGCTGCTGCGGGGCGGGGCGGCGCTGGGGGCGGCGGCGCAGCGGGTCCTGGCTCGGGTCGAGGTACTGGACCTGCGTCTGCTCGTTGCGGTCTCGGGCCGCGCGCAGCTGGTTCTGCCAGGGGTGCGGATCGTCCGGACCCTGGCCGGGCGGCACGGGCGGCATCGCGCGGGTCGGGTCGGCGCCGGAGGCCGGACCGGAGCCGGCGGGCAGCACCTGGGTGGGGTCGGCGTTCGCGCCGCCGCCGGGGCCGCCGGTCTGAGGCAGCACGCTGGTGGCCGCGGCGGGGTCGAACGAGGAAGCGCCCGAGGCGTTGGACGGGAGCACCTGGGTCGGGTCGGCGGCGCCCGTGGGGTCGGCGTCAGGCACCGGGGCGGGCGCCGGGTCCGGGGCGAGCAGCGCGCCGACGCCGAGCGCGGCCTCGGCCTGCGCGGGCGTGGCGTGCACCCCGACGCCCGCGGCGACCACGCGCAGCCCGCGGGCCAGGTTCTCGGCGCTGGGCCGGTCCTCCGGGCTCTTGCGCAGACAGCGCTCTATGACTGTCCACAGGGGCTCGGGCACGGTGGTGGGGCGGCGCGGCTCCTCGCTCAGATGCCGGTGCAGCACCTCGAGCGCCGTGTTGCCCGCGAACGGCGGACGGCCGGTGACCAGCTCGTACAGCATGATCCCGGCGCCGTAGATGTCCACCGCGGAGGTCTGCGGGCGGCCCTCGGCCGACTCCGGCGCCACATAGGCGGGCGTGCCGACGAACTCATGGGTGCGGGTGAGGCCCGGCGAGTCCGCGAGGCGCGCGATGCCGAAGTCGGTCAGCATCGGGTGCATCTCCTCGCCCTCGCCCGTGCCGGCCAGCAGCACGTTGGCGGGTTTGAGGTCGCGGTGCACGACGCCGTCGGCGTGGCTGGCGGCGAGCGCGTCGGCGATCTGGGCCATCAGCAGGGCGGCGGCCATGGGTGTGAACGGGCCGTTACGACGCAGGTAGTTGTGCAGGTCCGGGCCGTCGATCAGGTCCATGACCAGGGCGAGCAGATCGCCCTCGACGACCAGGTCGCGGGTGCGGACGATGTTGGGGTGGGTGAGCCGCAGCAGCACGGAGCGCTCGCGCAGGAAGCGCATCACGATCTCCGCGTCGTTTGCCAGCTCCTCCTTGAGGACCTTGATCGCGACGGTCTCGCCGGGCTGCCCGGCCACAGCGGCCTCGGAGCCCGCCGCCTCCCGCTGGCGGGCTCGCCAGACGGTGCCCGTGGCTCCGCGTCCGAGCGGCTCCTCGAGCAGGTACTTGCTGCCTACCGGCCGCACGTCATGCGCTCCCTGGTCGTGGTCCATGTTGTCTACATCGTCTGCGTTGTCTGCGTCGTCTACGTCGTCTGCGTCCTGCCGACGGCTGGTTCATGTCGCCGACATCGCCTGCGTCGGCCCCACTGTAGTGGGGCGGTACGACATGCCGTACTGATCTCCGTACGAGCCGCGGCTGAGCCGCGGATGAGCCGCGGTGAGCACGGCTTGCGGGGAAGACGCACGATCCGGACAGATGGTTGCCAAGGTCGGGCGGATCCGTGGCATTCGACGCCATCCGGTGCCACAAAGGACAACCGACAGACAGCCGACCCAGTCACAATCAACCAGTTTCGGCCAGTCAGCCGACCAATCAAGATCATGAAGCGACGGTCGGCGGGCGGAATGTCAGTGGCAGGTGCGAGGATGCACGCAGCACGGATGCGGTGGGGAGCCGGGGGGACCCGCGCGCGCCGTGCCCGTACGCCCGTGCCCGTGCGCCCGTACGGAGCTTGTACGTGCCGACGCGCCTGGGGGCGGTGGGGGGAAACGGCGCCCCTGCCCGGCCCCCCGGACAGAAGGGACCGTTGACGGCTATGCAGATTCGGCTGACCGTCCTCGGGCCGCGCAGCGCCCACCCGAGCCGTCCGGGCCAGGCCGCGCCCGGCCACGCTCACACCGGACCCTGCACCGTGGATGTGCTGGTGACCGCCCCGGCCGGCACCGCCCTCGCTTCGGTGGCCGGCGGGCTGGCCGCCGCCCTCGCCGCCGCCGGCTGCGACACGGGCGGCAGCGGCGGCGCCGTGCTGTACGCGGGGGCCGAGCGGCTTGACGCACAGCGCTGCGCGGTCGGCGAGCCGCCCCTGGTGGACGGCGCGGTCCTCGCGCTGAACGGCCCGGCCGACCTCGACCGCTACCCCGGTTACCCCGGATACCCGGGCCTGCCGGAGGCCGCGGCGCCGGACGCGGCCGTCCGGCTCGACGTGGTGGCGGGGCCCGACGCGGGCGGCGTCCACCTGCTGCACGGCGGCCAGGTCCGCATCGGCCGCTCCGCCGACGCGGACGTCCCCCTCGACGACCCCGACGTGTCCCGGCTGCACTGCGCGGTGACCGTCGCCGACGACGGCCGGGTCACCATCACCGACCTCGGCTCCACGAACGGCACGGCGGTCGACGGCGCCCCCGTCGGCCGCCGTGCCGTTCGTGGAGC
>NZ_MUNE01000856.1 GCF_002154605.1 Streptomyces milbemycinicus
GGGTCGTGCTGATGATCAGGTGAAGGTGCGGGGTTTCCGGATCGAGCCGGGTGAGGTGGAGGCCGCGTTGATGGCCTGCGCCGGAGTGGTCCAGGCCGTCGTGGTGGCGCGGGAGGACCGTCCCGGGGACCGGCGGCTGGTCGGCTATGTGGTGTCGAGGGCAGGTGCTGCGGTCGACGGGGCGAGTCTGCGTGCCACGCTGGCCGCGCGGTTGCCTGAGTTCATGGTGCCGTCGGTAGTGATGGTGCTGGAACGGTTGCCGCTGACGCCGAACGGCAAGCTGGACCGGCGGGCGCTTCCGGCCCCGGAGTACGCGGTGGCCGGATCGAGCCGCGCGGCTGCCACACCAACAGAGGCGTGGCTGGCGGAAGTGTTCGCCGAGGTGCTGGGGGTGGACGCGACTCGGATCGGCGTGGAGGAGAGCTTCTTCGATCTGGGCGGCCACTCCCTCCTCGCGGCCCGGCTGATCAGCCGCATCCGTACCGGACGAGCCGTGGAACTCGGCATCCGTACGCTGTTCAACACGCCCACAATCGGCGGGCTGGCCGCACTCATCGACTCCGGGACAGATGGTGCGGGGGTTTCGGGTGGGCGTCCGGTGGTGGGCAGGCGGGCGCGTCCCGAGCGGTTGCCACTGTCGTTCGCACAGCGGCGGATGTGGTTTCTACGGGAGCTGGAGGGGCCGAGCTCGACGTACAACACTCCGCTGCGGATGCGGCTGAACGGCACGGTAGATGAGGCAGCGCTGCGGAGTGCGCTGGCTGATGTGATGGGGCGGCATGAGGTGCTGCGGACCCGGTATCCGGTGTTTGCCGGAGAGCCGTATCAGGAGATCGGCGAGCCGGTGGCGCGGTTGTCCGTGGTCGAGGTGGCCGCCGGTGGGCTTGAGGAAGCGGTCAGGCGGGTAGAGGGGTACTGCTTCGATCTCGCGGCGGAGGTTCCGGTGCGGGCCTGGCTGTTCCAAGAGGCAGCATCCGGCGAGCGCGTGCTGTTGCTGCTGATGCACCACATCGCCAGTGACGGCTGGTCGGTGGGGCCGCTGCTGCACGAACTCGGAACGGCCTACCAAGCCAGGATGGCGGGCGAGCCTCCGGTGTGGGACGCGATGCCGACCCAGTACGCGGATTACACGTTGTGGCAGCAGGAGCTGCTGGGGTCATCCGAGGATCCGGCGAGCACGGTGAACTCTCAATTGGCCTATTGGCGAAAGGCCTTGGAAGGGGTTCCTGAGGAGTTGGCGCTGCCGTCTGATCGTCCGCGGCCCGCGGTGGGGTCGTCCCGGGGGGCTACGGTCGGGCTGTCCCTCGACGCCGAGGTGCATACGCGAGTGGTGCGTATGGCCCGGGAGCGGGGCGCGAGCGTGTTCATGGTGCTGCATACGGCGCTGGTGGCCCTGCTGACCCGCATCGGAGCGTGCACGGACGTACCAGTGGGCTCGGTGACCGCGGGCCGCACCGATGAATCGCTGGAGGATCTGGTCGGGTTCTTTGTGAACACCCTGGTCCTGCGGACGGACACGAGCGGAAACCCTTCGTTCGCCGAGCTCCTGGACCGCGTACGCGAGGTGGACCTGGCAGCCTACGAACACCAGGACGTGCCCTTCGAGCGAGTCGTCGAAGAACTGAACCCGACACGCACAGCAGGCCGACACCCGCTGTTCCAGGTCATGCTGGTCCTGCAGAACACCGCACGTCCCCTACTGGAGCTCGGTCCGGTGCGCACAGCACCGGAGCCCGTCACCGTACGTAACGCGAAATTCGACCTGTTCGCCGAGCTGGAAGAAACCTTCGACCCACAAGGCCACCCAACCGGCATCCACGGCGTACTCGAATACGCAACAGACCTCTACGACCAACCCACCGCAGACCGCCTGGCACAAGCCTTCACCCTGCTCCT
>NZ_MUNE01000857.1 GCF_002154605.1 Streptomyces milbemycinicus
AGGTCTAGGGGGGAGGTGGGGTCGGGCGGACCGCCGCTCGAGCCTCCGCTGCCTCCGCTTTGACATTGGTCCCTGACCTGACCGAGGAGTTGGTCGCAGTCGTCTTTCGCGCTGCCAGATGGGCTCGGTGTCGGGTCAGGAGCAGCGACGGCACGCGTGGCCAGGAGCACGGCTGCCGCCTGCATGACCGCCAGGGCACCGGTGACCGTGAGAGCATGGCGGTGTGGGCTAACGGGCATAGGTAAACCCTCCGTACTCCTCGACTGCCTTGGCGATCTCATCGGCCGTGGACGCGGTGCGGTCACTGTTGACGGGCGCTGGGCCGTCTTGTTGAGAGAAGCTCTCGACCTTCCAGTCGTTGCCCGCCCAGCGCAGCTTGAGCGTCATGGTGATCCAGTCGTTGGTGACCGGGTTCGTCGAGCCTTCTCCTGCCGTGCCGAACACGCCCGTGCACCAGACTGCGACGGTCGCGGTGCCAGTGGCGTACTTTGTGATCTTGGTGCCGACGGGCACGGTCCGAGAGATGTAGGTCATGCCGTCTGCGGCCTTGCCGTTGGCATCAAGGCCGATTTTCCGGAGAGTTTCGGTCGAGTAGGCCTTGTCGAGCTTGGTCTGCAGCGGCCCTGCCGCCGCGCTGGTGAAGGCCTGAGACACGATCCCATGGCGGCGGTCCCGGTTGAGCATGTCAGCCGACCCCAGCGCCACTGTGTAATTCGCCGCCGCACTCTGCGCCCCCTGCTCCGTCTTCGCGAACCCGGACGCGATCCCCGTAGCCGCGTCCTTCCCCTCCACCGGTCGCTGCCCCGTCGGGGCTGTCGTCTGGCTCTTCGCGCTGGTGCCGGAGGGGTCGTGGTTGGTGTCGCTGTCAGAGGAGGTCTTGTCGCCGCCGCGGTTGGCGAAGGCGATGGCCGCGATGAGGAGTACGACGACGCCCACCACGGTGACCAGGTTGCGGCTGGGTTTGCCGGGGCGGGTGGTGCCTCGGCGGGGT
>NZ_MUNE01000858.1 GCF_002154605.1 Streptomyces milbemycinicus
GTCCATGGCGGCCACTGGGGGCGGTGGCACGGGGGCGGGCGTGGACTCCGGCCGGCCCTCGTTTCCGTTTCCGGTCCCGTTTGTGGGGGCGTCCGTGCCCGGGCCGGGGGCGGCGCCGGCCTCGCTGTTGTCCTCGCCGCCGCCCTCGCCGTCGTCCACCGAGATGCCGTACTCGGTGGCCAGCCCGACCAGCCCCGACTCATAGCCCTGCCCGAGCGCGCGGAACTTCCACGAGCCCCCGCGGCGGTAGAACTCACCGCACAGCAGTGCGGTCTCCTGGCCGGTCTCCGGCGCCACCACGAACTCCGCGAGCGGTGCCGCGTCCGCCCCGCCCGAGGCGTCGTACACCAGCAGGCTCAGATCCGTCACCTGGCCGAAGGTGCCGCCGTCCGCCGACGCGGCCAGCACCACCCGGTGGACGGCCGGCTCCAGCGCCGCCAGATCGGCCTCGACGGTGTCCGTCAGCCCCTCCGGCACCCGCTTCTTGGGCAGATGCCGCACCAGGCCGGACGGATGGCGTGGCTGGTTGTAGAAGACGAAGTCCTCATCCGAACGCACACGGTCGTCCGCGCCCAGCAGCAGCGCCGAGGCGTCCACATCGGGTACGTCCGTGCCGGGAGTCCAGCGGAGCACGGCCCGTACGGCGGTGGCCTCCAGCGGGATGTTCGATCCCTTCAGCATCGCGTGCGTCATGGCCGCAATCCTGCCCTCCCGGACCTTGCTGGGACAACGCAGGGGGCCTGTGCGGGGCTGGGAAAAGATCGGAAAGGGTGGATGGGTCAGTATCCCGGACACGCAGTGGACGCACATGAGTTACGCGATTTTCACACCCTTGGGGAACTTTTGACCCATCGCCGCACGTACGATTATCGGCCACCACCCGGGCCGGAGCGGCCAGCGCGGGCACGACAGCGTGGGGAGAACTATGCGGCATTTTGGACACCTGTCGGCCGAGGTGCGGAAAGAACTGTTCCACCGGGAGCCCGGCGAATTCACCGCTGACTCCCCGGCCCAGACGCTCGCCGTTGCGCTCGGCGCTACCCTCTACAGCCCTGCCACCCGCCCCCGCCTCGCCGATGACATCGCCAAACAGGCAGGTCAGGGCGTTACCTCCATGGTGCTCTGCCTGGAGGACTCGATAGACGACAACGAGGTGCCCGCGGCCGAGGAGAACCTGGTGCGGCAGCTGAGCGAACTCTCGGCGCGCGGCCCGCACCTCCCGCTGCCCCTGCTGTTCGTCCGCGTCCGGACCCCCGAGCAGATCGTCGACCTCGTCCAGCGGCTCGGCTCCGCCACGCGACTGCTGTCCGGATTCGTACTGCCGAAGTTCACCGAGGAGCGCGGTGTCCCCTTCATCGAGGCGCTGATTTCGGCCGAAACCGCGCAGGCGGCCGACGCCCTGGACGGCCGGAAACTGTACGCGATGCCGGTCCTCGAATCGCCCGAGCTGATGCACCGGGAGACCCGTACCGAGACCCTGGCCGGTATCGGCCGCACCGTCGACAAGCACCGCGAGCGGGTCCTGGCGCTCCGCCTCGGCGTCACCGACCTGTGCTCGGCCTACGGGCTGCGCCGGGCGCCCGATATGACGGCGTACGACGTACAGCTCGTCGCCTCCGTCATCGCGGACGTGGTGAACATGCTGGGCCGCGCGGACGGCACCGGCTTCACGGTCACCGGGCCGGTGTGGGAGTACTTCAAACCGCACGAGCGGATGTTCAAACCGCAGCTGCGCCTCAGCCCCTTCACCGGCCGCGCCGCGTCGTCGCTGCGCACCGCCCTCATCGAGCACGACATCGACGGGCTGCTGCGCGAGATCGAACTCGACCGCGCCAACGGCCTGCAGGGCAAGACCTGCATCCACCCGACGCATGTCGCCCCCGTGCATGCGCTGTCCGTGGTCAGCCACGAGGAGTACAGCGACGCCGTGGACATCCTCGAGCCGGAGCGCAACGGGGGCGGTGTGCTGCGCTCGGCGTACACCAACAAGATGAACGAGGTGAAGCCGCACCGCGCCTGGGCCGAGCGGACCCTGCGGCGCGCGGAGGTTTTCGGCGTGGCCCAGGAGCACATCAGCTTTGTGGAGCTGTTGGCGGCGGGGTTGCGGACGGGGTAAGGGGCTACGGACGGATGGAGCGGACAGGGTTGACGGGGCTGAGTGGGTTGATGGGGCTGAGCGGGTTGACGGGGCTGAGCGGGCTGATGGGGCGTACGACGTGATGTGGTCGGGGCAGTGGGTCGCGGACCGGCTGGGAGTCGGGCTCGAAGGCGGCGATGAACTGCGCGAACTGCTGGGGCTGGCGCTGCGGCGCAACCCCAAGCGCGCGCATCTGCTGGTGTCCAACGTGCTCGGCAAGCATGTGCCCCAGCGACCGAGCGCCGTCCACGGCGCGGGCGTACGG
>NZ_MUNE01000859.1 GCF_002154605.1 Streptomyces milbemycinicus
GTACGGCGGGGCGGCGGGCCGGGGCGGACTCGGACCGCCGGGGCCCGGCGGCCGGCGAATCGGCCAGTGACGCGGTAAGTGAGCACCCGGCGCAGCCGGAGCACGGCACACCGGAGGGCGAGCCTGTGTGGGACGCGGACCACAATGCCGCCAGGGGCGCGGCACGCCGGCCCGGGGCGCGGGACGGCGATCCCGGCCTCGGCGCCGAACCCCCGGCCGCCGGGGGCGACGGCACGGGCGGGCGGCGCGGCCGTGACGCCCGGGGAGCCGCCCGGCGCGGCCCGGCCGCGGGCGAGCATCCGCCGGCCGAAGCGGGCGACACCCGGGCCGCGGCCGAGGTCGGCTATCGCGCGCCCGAGGGCGGGGTGCCCGCGGTGCCGGCCGCGCCCTCAGGGGGCGGGCCGGTGGCCGCCGAGGCGGCCGCCGCGCGGGACCGCGGCGGGGACCGGCTGCGGTTCGTCGGGGCGGCGACCCGGCGGATCGCGCGCGGTATCGACCTGGACGAGATCGTGCTGGGCCTGTGCCGGGCCACCGTGCCGACCTTCGCCGACGCGATCCTGGTCTATCTGCGCGACCCGCTGCCGGTCGGCGACGAGCGCCCGGTCGGCCCGGTCGTGCTGCGGCTGCGCCGTACCGACCGCATCCCGCTTGACCCGGACACCGAGAGCGGGCGGCTGCCGCTGCTGCCCTCGCAGCCGGATCTGTCGCCCGCCGTGGGCGGCGGCCCGGCGGCCGAGCTGTGCGAGGTGGAGGCGGGCGGTCCGCTGAACGAGGTGCTGCGCGGGGTGCGGCCGGTCTTCGGCGACTCCTCGGCCGCCCGCGCCGCGCTGCCCGAACTGCTCGGTGAGCACACATCGGTGGCCACCGGTCAGCGCACGGTCCTGGCGCCACTGCGGGGGCGGCGCCGGGTGATCGGCGCCGCCGTGTTCGTACGCCGCCCGGACCGGCCGCCGTTCGAGCCGGACGATCTGCTGGTCGCCGCCCAACTGGCCACGCACACCGCGCTCGGCGTCGACAAGGCGGTGCTCTACGGCCGCGAGGTGTACATCGCCGACGAGCTGCAGCGCACCATGCTGCCCGACTCGCTGCCGCAGCCCACGGGCGTACGGCTGGCCAGCCGCTACCTCCCGGCCGCCGAGACGGCGCGGGTCGGCGGCGACTGGTACGACGCGATCCCGCTGCCGGGCAACCGCGTCGCGCTGGTGGTCGGCGATGTGATGGGCCACTCCATGACCTCGGCCGCGATCATGGGCCAGCTGCGCACCACCGCGCAGACCCTGGCCGGGCTCGACCTGCCGCCGCAGGAGGTGCTGCACCACCTCGACGAGCAGGCCCAGCGGCTGGGCACGGACCGCATGGCGACCTGCCTGTACGCGGTCTACGACCCGGTCGCGCACCGCATCATGGTCGCCAACGCGGGCCATCCGCCGCCCCTGCTGCTGCACCGCGGCGGCCGTGCGGAGGTGCTGCGGGTGCCGCCGGGCGCGCCGATCGGGGTCGGCGGTGTCGACTTCGAGGCGGTCGAGCTGGACGCGCCCGCGGGCGCCACCCTCATGCTCTACACCGACGGTCTCGTCGAGTCGCGGATGCGCGATGTGTGGACCGGGATCGAGCAGCTGCGCGAGCGCCTGACGGCGACCGCCCGGCTCACCGGCCCCAACCCGCCGCCGCTGGAGCCGCTGTGCGACGAGGTACTGGACATGCTCGGCCCGGGCGACCGGGACGACGATGTGGCGCTGCTGGCCGCCCGCTTCGAGGGGATCGCGCCGAGCGATGTCGCCTACTGGTTCCTGGACCCCAAGGCGCAGACGGCCGGGCAGGCACGCCGGCTGGCGCGGCGGGCGCTGGCCCGGTGGGACCTGGACGAGCTGACGGACTCGGTGGAGCTGCTGGTCAGCGAGGTGGTCACCAACGCCGTACGGTATGCGGAGCGGCCGGTGACGCTGCGTCTGCTGCGGACCGACGTACTGCGCTGCGAGGTCGGCGACGATGTGCCGCAGCTGCCGCGGCTGCGTCAGGCCCGGCCGTCCGACGAGGGCGGGCGCGGGCTGTATCTGGTCAACCGGATGGCCCGGCGGTGGGGCGCGACGCGGCTGAGCACGGGCAAGGTCGTGTGGTTCGAGCTGGCGATGCCGCCGCGGTCCTGAAACACCTCATACGGCGGCGGGCGGGGCCACGAAGGCCCCGCCCGCTGCTGTCTGCCTGCCTGCCTGCCGTGTCTCAGATCACCCGTGGCCGCGCTGCTTGGTGCGCACGCTGCGCGTGTCCAGGGAGGGCGAGGTCGGCGGGGTCGTGGGCGGCGTGGTGTTGTCGGTCGGCGACTGACCGCCCGTGGTCGGGGGCGTCGTCGGCGCGGTGGTGGGCGGGGACGAGGACGCCGTCGGGCTCTGGCTCGTGGGCGGAGCGGAGGTCGTCGGGTCCGTCGACGCGCTGGTGGGCGGGGTGCTGCTGGGGCTGGTGCTCGACGGCGGCGGGACGGCCGCGCCCATGTCGGTGTCCAGGTCGAACTTGGAGCTTCCCTTGCCGTCGAGCGCCGTTCCCATGTACGCGGCCCAGATCTTGGCCGGGAAGCCACCGCCGTTGACGCGTCCGCCGCCGGCGGTGCCGGTCAGCGTCACCTGCTTACCGCCCTTGGCCTCGCCGAACATGCCGACCGAGGTGACCAGGTCCGGGGTGTAGCCGGTGAACCAGGCGGACTTGTTCTCGTCGGAGGTACCGGTCTTGCCCGCCATGGCCTGGCCCTTCTGCCGTACGGCCGAGCCGGTGCCCTCGTCGACCACGCCGGTCAGGACCGAGGTCACGGAGTCCGCCGCGGTACGGCTGATCACCTCGCCGCCCGTGGTGTCGGGCAGCTGGGCGCTCTCGCCGCCCTTCTCCGCCGACTTCACGATCGAGGGGGTGACCTTCTCGCCGTGGTTGTCGAGGGTGGCGTAGACCCCGGCCATGTCCTTGGGGCTGGCGCCCATGACGCCCAGCGACATCGCGGGGGCCACATCGAAGCCGCCCGCTTTGGAGTTCATGCCCAGGGCGGTGGCGGTCTTCTTGACCTTGTCCAGGCCGACGTCCACCGCCATCTGCGCGAAGACCGAGTTGACGGAGTTGTTCATCGCCTTCTGGACGTTGATCGGGCCGTAGTCCTTGTTGTCCTCGTTCGGCGGGGCGAAGCCGACCTCGCCGCCGTCGTCCTTGACAGGATGCTTGCTGTCGCCGTCGTAGACGGTGTTGGCCCTGATCGGCTGGCTGTCCTGGGTGGTGGAGTCGTTCTCCAGCGCGGCGGCGAGGATCAGCGGCTTGAAGGTCGAGGCGGGCTGGTAGTCCTCGCGGGTGGCGTTGTTGGTCCAGTGCTTGGTGGCGCCCGCACCGCCGTACATCGCCACGATCGCGCCGTTCTTGGGGTTCACCGAGACCGCGCCGACCTGGGCGTGCCCGTCGACCGGGCGCGTCTTCGGCTTGAGCTTGGAGGTCAGCTGGGTGTGGACGGCCTTCTCCAGGGCCTGCTGCTTCTTCTTGTCGATGTTGAGGGTGATCGTCCAGCCGCCGGCCGCGAGCTCGTCCTCGGTCACCCCGGTCTTGAACAGCTCCTGCTTGGCGGCCTCGACGAAGTAGCCCGTCTGGCCGTCCATGCCGGGGATGGCACGGGGGGGCTTGGGCGTGGGGAACGTCAGGCCCTCGCGCTCGCTCGCGTCCAACCAGTGCTTCTCGACCATGTTGTCCAGGACGTAGTTCCAGCGCTGCTTGACCAGCCGCTTCCCGTTGGGGCCGGCCACCGAGTAGTCGTACTGGCTGGGGGCCTGCAGCACCGCGGCGAGATAGGCGCCCTGCGCCACGGTGAGCTTGCCGACATCCTTGTTGTAGTACGCGCGGGCGGCGGCCTGGATGCCGTACGCGTTGCGGCCGTAGTAGCTGGTGTTGATGTAGCCCGCGAGGATGTCGTCCTTGGACTGCTGCTGGTCGACCTTGAGGGAGATCACCAGCTCCTTCAGCTTGCGGCTGACGGTCTGTTCCTGGCTGAGGTAGTAGTTCTTGACGTACTGCTGGGTGATGGTCGAGCCGCCCTGTTTGCCCCGGCCCAGAAGGGTGTTGACGATGCCGCGCGCGGTGCCCGTGAAAGAGACGCCGGGGTCGGTGTAGAAGTCCTTGTTCTCGGCGGCGACGAAGGTGTGCTGCACCTCTTTGGGGATTTTCGACAGCGGTACGGACTCGCGGTTGACGTCGCCCGTCTTCGCCATGATGGAGCCGTCGCTGTACTTGTAGATGTTGGCCTCCGCCTTGGCCAGGGCGTTGGCATTGGGCACATCGACCATGAAGTAGAGCACCAGGAACGCGCCGATGAGCAGCAGCCCCATCGAAAGGAAGTAGCCCAGGACCATCTTCCATGTGAAGAAGCGGCGTATGCCGGTCTTCTTGCCGCCCTTGCCGCTCTTATCGGCGCCCTTCTTGGCTCTGCGAGCGCCCTTCTGCCGCGCCCGCCGCTCTTCCGCTCTGCCCATCTCTCCCGCTGCTCCTGTACGTCAGCCCCCAACCCAGCTCACGAAGCTAACACCGCGGCTGA
Source organism: Streptomyces milbemycinicus (assembly GCF_002154605.1). Taxonomy (GTDB): domain Bacteria; phylum Actinomycetota; class Actinomycetes; order Streptomycetales; family Streptomycetaceae; genus Streptomyces; species Streptomyces milbemycinicus. The sequence continues at coordinate 4,553 of NZ_MUNE01000859.1, forward strand.
CGCCACATACTCATCGATCAAGCTTTTTCCGAAGGTGACAAAGAGCACCTGCTCTGCAGGAACAGACGTCCGGCCGCGGCCAGGGGTTGCCTTCTCATCAAAAAGTGCTATCACTTTGATAGAGGCCGCAGGGCCGCACACCAGCACGCACCAGCAAAAACGGGGGAACCTTCATGTCTGATATGACCGACATCACGCCCACACCCGATATACCGTCCCCGCCCCGGCCCGAGGTGCGCGAGCGGCCCGCGCGCAGCATCGGCGGCGGTCTCGCGCTGCTGCTCAGCCTGGTCGGGCTGATCGCGGGCCCCCTCCTCATCGCGGCCGGAACCGACACCTCCGAGTACGACTACGAGGACAACAGCAACCCCGCGCTGATCGTCCTCGGCGTCGTGGTACTCATCGCCTCCCTCATCGCGATGCGCGGGCTGTGCGCGATCGCTCCGGGCCAGGCCCGTGTCGTCCAGCTCTTCGGCCGCTACAAGGGCACCCTCCGCACCGAGGGGCTGCGCTGGGTCAACCCGTTCGCCAACCGCAAGAAGATCTCCACCCGGGTGCGCAACCACGAGACCCCGGTGCTCAAGGTCAACGACGCCTACGGCAACCCGATCGAGCTCGCCGCCGTCGTCGTCTGGCGGGTCGAGGACACCGCCCAAGCGGTATTCGAGGTGGACGACTACCGGGAGTTCGTCTCCACCCAGACCGAGGCCGCGGTGCGCCATATCGCCATCGAGTACCCGTACGACGCACACGACGAGGACGCGCTGTCGCTGCGCGGCAACGCCGAGGAGATCACCGAGAAGCTGGCCATCGAGCTGCACGCCCGGGTCGAGGCGGCCGGGGTGCGCATCGTCGAATCGCGCTTCACCCACCTCGCATACGCCCCCGAGATCGCCTCCGCGATGCTCCAGCGCCAGCAGGCGGGCGCGGTGGTCGCGGCCCGCCGCGAGATCGTGGACGGCGCGGTCGGCATGGTCGAGGCCGCGCTGGCGCGGATCGCCGAGGAGCAGATCGTCGAGCTGGACGACGAGCGCAAGGCCGCGATGGTCAGCAATCTGATGGTCGTGCTGTGCGGCGACCGCTCCCCGCAGCCGGTCCTCAACACGGGCACGCTCTACCAGTGACGGAGCCGAGCGAGCGGGACGGGGCCGCGGAGCCGGCAGCGCGCGAGGGCGCGCGGCCGGCTGCGCGGCAGCGCAAGCAGGTACTGCTGCGGCTCGACCCCGCGGTCCACGACGCACTCGCCCGCTGGGCCGCGGACGAGCTGCGCAGC
>NZ_MUNE01000086.1 GCF_002154605.1 Streptomyces milbemycinicus
GCCGCCGGCGGCACCATCGGCTACGTCCGCGTCGCCTTCACCGAGGACGACTGGTCAGCGGTCCCGGAGACCAACAAGACCTTCAGCATGGTCGCCGCGACGAAGCAGATGCACCACGAGGACGCCGCTACCCAGATCGACGAACGGATCGCCCCTCAGGACGGCGACATCGTCGTACGCAAGGTCCGCATCGGCTCGGGCTCCACCACCGACCTCCACCAGCAGTTGCGCGACCGCGGTATCGACACCCTGATCCTCGCCGGGATCAGCACGGGCGGCGTCGTCCTGTCCACGCTCATCGACGCCGCCGACCGCGACTACCGCGTCCTCGTGCTGACCGACGGTGTCGCCGACCCCGATCCCGAGATCCACCGGGTGCTGGTCGACAAGGTGTTCCCGACCCGGGCCCACCTCATCGACACCGCCCGACTGCGCGAGCTGCTCCGCTAACGGCGCACCCTCGGCATCCCCAGGCCGATCCAGGAGATGATCTCCCGCTGCACCTCGTTGTTGCCGCCGCCGAAGGTGAACACGACGCTGCTGCGGTAGCCGCGTTCGAGCTCGCCGTGGAGCACCGCGCCCGCCGACCCCTCCTTGAGCGGGCCCGCCGCGCCGACGACCTCCATCAGCCAGGCGTACGCGTCGCGGCGCGCCTCGGAGCCGTACACCTTGACCGCGGAGGCGTCCTGGGGGGTGAGCGCATCGCGCTGGAGGGCGTCCACCATCTGCCAGTTGAGCAGCTTCATGGCGTCGAGCCTGGCGTGGGTACGGGCCAGCCGTCCGCGTACCCAGCCCAGGTCGATGACGCGGCGGCCGTCGGCGAGCTTGGTGTCGGCGGCCCACTGCTGGACGCCGCGCAAAGCGCGGATGGCCATCGTGCCGTGGGCGGCGAGGGTGACCCGCTCGTAGTTGAGCTGGGTGGTGATCATCCGCCATCCCTCGTTCTCCGCGCCGACCCGGCGGGTGGCCGGCACCCGGATGCTCTCGTAGTAGCTGGCGGTGGTGTCGTGGGAGGCGAGGGTGGTGATGACGGTGCAGGAGTAGCCGGGGTCGCTGGTCGGCACGAGCAGGATGCTGATGCCCTTGTGGGGCTTGGCGTCGGGGTCGGTGCGGACCGCGAGCCAGACCCAGTCGGCGGTGTCGCCGTTGGTGGTCCAGGTCTTCTGGCCGTTGACGAGGTAGTGACCGGTCTCGGGGTCTCCCTCGCGCACGGCGCGGGTCTTGAGCGAGGCGAGGTCGGTGCCCGCGTCGGGCTCGCTGTAGCCGATGGCGAAGTCGATCTCGCCGGAGAGAATCTTCGGGAGGAAGTACTCCTTCTGCTCGTCGGTGCCGTACCGCATCAGGGTGGGCCCGACGGTGTTGAGCGCCATGAGGGGCAGCGGCACACCCGCCTGGGCTGCCTCGTCGAAGAAGATGAACTGTTCCACCGGGCCCAGCCCACGCCCGCCGTATCCCCGTGGCCAGCCCACGCCCAGCCAGCCGTCCGCGCCGAGGCGGCGGATGGTCTCGCGGTAGAACCGCTTCTGCCCCGCTGGGTCGGCGTAGCGGGCATAGGCGTCGTCGGGGACCAGCTCGGTGAAGTACGCGCGCAGTTCGTTGCGCAGTTCCCGCTGCTCGGGGGTGTAGTCGAGGTGCACGGCCCCTCCTGGAGTCTCGCGTCCGCCGCGTAGGCGCCTGGAATCGAGGGGCACGGTAGAACGTGTTCCAACAATACGGAAGGGCCGCGGGCCCGGACGCCGCATCCGCCGAGGCGGCGTCCGGGCCCGCGTATCCCGGCCGAACGGGCAGCGGGCTGCGGGCGGTCAGACCGCTCGCAGCCAACCGTCGATCAGCGCGGGATGGTCGGTGGTGACCGCGTCGGCGCCCAGGGCCACACAGCGCGCCAGCCGCTCCGGGTCGGCGGCCGGCCACGCGTCCACCCGCAGCCCCTGGGCGTGGCACCGCTCGACGAGACCGGCCGTCAGCTCGGGCGTGAGCTCCGGGCAGACCCAGGTGGCTTTCACTTCCGCGGCGCGCGCGGGCAGGTCCGCCGTGGGTTTGGCGGTGATCAGTCCCCGTTCCACCTGGGGCAGCAGCCGCGCGGCGTGGTCGAGCACCTCGGCGTGGAAGGAGGTGAGCACGGCGCGCGCGGGCAGTGGGGTGTGCCGGTCGAACTCGGCCAGAGCGGCCACCGCTTCGGGGGCCTTGATCTCCACCTGCACCAGGCCGGGGAAGGTGTCCAGGGCCTCACGGAGCGTGGGGATCCGCTCGCCCTGGCCGGCGTCGAGCTCCCGCAGCTCGGCCAGGGAGAGCGCGGCGACCTCGCCCGTACCGTCGGTGGTGCGGTCCACCGTGGCGTCGTGGATCACCACGAGGTGGCCGTCGCGGGACACCCGCACATCCAGCTCGACGCCCTCGGCGCCGACCCGGTGGGCGCGGCGGAAGGAGCGCAGGGTGTTCTCCGGCTCATCGGCCCTGGCGCCCCGGTGTCCGTAGACCAGGGGGCGTGGGGTGGCGGGTCGGGACGGTGTCACAGGTGCTCCTCAATGGACTGACGGTGCCGGTCCACTCCCTTGCGCAGCCTCGTGGCGACATCGGAGAACGCCTGGTGCGCGGGGGTGTTACCGGTCCAGATCTTCTGCAGCCCGGTGTAGATCTGGACATTGGCGTTGGGCACCATCATCCGCACCTGGTCGCCCTTGCGGGTGTGCGGAAGCTGCTTGACCGCGGTGGAGAAGTTGGGGTCCTCGGTGAGCAGCTTGGCCAGCGCGGGGGACTTGGTGGCGGCCGGGACCACGGGCATATAGCCGGTCTGGACCGTCCACTGGGCCGCGTTCTCCGGCCGCGCCAGGAAGCGTACGAACTCCGCCGCGGCCTGTTTGCGCTCCTTGGGCACCCGCTTGAACATACCGAGCCCGCCGCCGCCCGTGGTCACCCCGAACTCCTTGTGGCGGGGCAGGAATCCGGTGCCGAGCTCCCAGCCGCCCGCCTTGGCCATCTCGGAGATCTTCTTCAGCCCACCGGTGGAGGTGATCAGGGTGGCGATCAGCTGGTTGCCCATGTCCCCGGCGGGGTCGGTGGACATATAGGCGATGCGGTCCTTGTGGACCAGTTTGCGCTGCCACTCCCCGGCCGCGACGGCGGCCTCGTGGTCGATGGTGACGTCCAGGCCGTTGGAGTACGCGCCGCCCCACTGCCAGGCGGTGCACTGGAACTGCCAGTCCCCGTCGATCTTCTGATACGCCTCCATGGCGACCGGCTTGCCCTGGGTCTTCAGCCGGGTGATCTCCTTGGCCCAGCCGTACATCTCCCCCCAGGTCTCGGGCGCCCGGTCGGGCACCCCGGCCTTCTCGAAGAGGGTGCGGTTGAAATAGAAGAGCGGGGTGGAGCGGGCCAGCGGCAGCCACCAGTGGTGGCCCTTGACCCGCCCCTCCCCCAGCAGCCTCGCGTTGTAGGTGGCGCGCAGCTCTCCGGGGTCGATGTAGTCGTCCCAGGGCTCGAGCGCGTCCCCGAAGTAGAAGCGGTACCACTTCACATCGGACAGCACACACAGATCGGGCGCCTGGCCGGCGAGCAGCCCGACGACCGCCTTCTGGGCGCATTCGTCGTACGTGCCCTGGAACTGGACCTCCACATAGATGTCGCGCTGCTCGCGGTTGAACTTGTCGGCGAGATCCTGGAGGGCGCGGCCGGGTACGTCCGCGAAGGTGGACCACAGCACGGTGCGGGTGCGCCCGGCGTAGCGGTCGGGGACCGATCCGCCCGGCTGGTCGACCGGTCCGGTGGTGGTGCCGCAGGCGCTCAGCAGCGCGGCGGCCGTGGGCGCCCCGGCCGCGAGGGCGAGAAAGCGCCGGCGGCTGGGGAGGCTCTGGCTCACTTCCCGGCTCCCTGGGTCAGCCCGGCGATGATGTAGCGCTGGGCGATGAAGAAGACGATGAGCACCGGCAGGATCACCATCACCGTGCCGGCCAGGATGGCGCCCCAGTTGGCGTAGGTCTCCTGGTCCCGCAGGAAGAGGAGGCCGACCGGGAGGGTGCGCATATCGGCGCTGCTGGTCACGATCAGCGGCCAGATGAAGTCGTTCCACTTGGTCACCATGATCACGATGGCGACGGTGATCACCATGGGCCGTGACATGGGCAGTACGACGCGGAAGAGGGTGCGCAGATGGCCCGCCCCGTCGATCCGGGCCGCGTCCATGACCTCCTTGGGGAGCGTCAGCATGTGCTGCCGCAGCAGGAACGTGCCGAAGACCGAGCCCAGGCCCGGGGCGATCAGGCCGGCCCAGGTGTTGACCCAGCCGAGCTGGGCGATGGTCAGGAAGTTCGGCAGGAGGGTGACATGGCCGGGGACCATCATGGCGCCCAGCAGGAAGAGGAACAGCCACTTCTTGCCGGGAAAGGGCAGGAAGACGAAGGCGTAGGCGCACAGCAGCGCGGAACACAGCTCGATGGCGGTGCCGACGACCGAGACCACGAGGGAGTTGAGGAAGAACCGGTCGAAGGGGGCGGCGTTCCAGGCGTCGGAAAAGTTGCTCCAGCGCAGGTCGGTGGGGACCCAGTGGGGCGGATAGGCGTAGATCTGGGGGTTGGTCTTCAGCGCCGATGAGGCCAGCCAGTACAGCGGGCCGGCCGCGATGAGCGCGACCAGGACGAGGAGCGCGTACAGGCCGAGGCGCCGGGCCCGGCCGCCGGGGCGGCGGGAGGGCGCCGCCGGGTCGAGGGCCGTCACTGGTAGTGCACCTTTCGCTCGAGGTAGCGCGCCTGTCCCGCGGTGATCAGCAGAAGCACGGCGAACATGATCATCGCGCCGGCGGCGGCGCGCCCCGCGTCGAAGGCGCGGAACCCCTGGTCGTAGATGAACCAGCTGAGGATGGAGGTGGAGGTGCCCGGGCCGCCGCCGGTCATCACGGCCAGTACGTCGAACGCCTGGAAGGTGCTGATGGTGCAGGTCACCAGGAGGAAGAAGGTGACCGGCGAGAGCAGCGGGAGAGTGATCCGGCGCAGCCGCGTCCAGGGGCCCGCGCCGTCCAGCGCGGCGGCCTCGTACACCTCCCTGGGCAGGCCCTGGAGGCCGGCCAGATAGACCACGGCGACGAATCCGGCGTTCTTCCAGAGGTAGACCACGATCAGGCCGGTCAGCGCCCATTTGGAGTCGGTCATCATCGCCGGGGCGGTCAGTCCGAGCGGGGCCATCAGCGGGCGTATCAGCCCGTAGTTGGGGTCGAACACGAACAGCCACAGGGTGCCGACGGCGGCCCCGGAGAGCACATACGGGGCGAACGTCAGCGTCCGCACGACGTTCCGGCCGCGCAGCTTCTGGTTCAGGAGCAGCGCGGTGGCAAGACCCAGGACGATGCCGCCGGCCACGATGCCGACGACGAAGACGACGGTGGTCCACAAGGTGGCGCGGAAGTCGGGGTCGGTGAGGAGATCGGTGTAGTTGCCGAGCCCGACGAAGTCCTTGGCCGGGGAGATCATGTCCCAGTCGGTCAGGCTGAGATAGCCGTTGTAGACCACCGGCCAGTAGGCGAAGAGCAGCAGGAACAAGAAGTTCGGGGCGGCGAACGCGGCGAAGAGCAGATAGTCGCGCCGTCTGCGCCTGGCGCGCAGACGGCGGCCGGCGTCGTCGATGGCAGACAAGGGGAGTTGATCCTTCCGAACTGCGCCCCGAGGACACCCCCTGGGACGTGCTGGTGACAGCCCCAAGGGATACCAACAGAGTTGATGAGAAGGAAACACCTTGTCGTGTTACAACTTGGCCTACTTCACACGCACAGCTGGCTTTTTCTCACTCCTTCCGTGAACAGGCACGGGAACACGCGCCTCGTCTAGCCGCGCCGGGTGGTCCGCACCACCTCGCCCGGGCGCCAGGTCTGCAGCACCAGGTCGGAGCCCTCCACGGCGGTGCGCACCACCTCCGTCACCTCAACACGGAAGAGGTGGAACGGCTCCGGCGGGTGGACCTCCGCGGCGAAGCGGGCGAGCAGCTGCGGATCGGTCACCTCCACGGCGCGCCCACTGACCCGTACGTCGCCGCCGTCCATCCCGGTGTCGGGGCCGGGGTTGGCGTGGATCGCGAAGCGCGCATCGCGCCGCAGGTCCAGGGCCTTGCGCGAGTCCGGCATCATGCCCAGCCACATCTCGCCGAAGCGGAAGTCCACTTCGAGACCGGTCACCCGCGGGCTGCCGTCCTGGCGCAGGGTGGCGAGCACATGGTGCCGATAGCGCTGGAACCGCTCCCGCACCACGGCGGAGAACGCGGGCTCCGCCGCCTCGAACCCACCCCAACTGGTCGTCGTCGCACTCATCATGGCGCCCATGGTTCCGGGACTACCGGACACCTTCTGTCGGGATTGGAGCTCACGCGCCTGATCCGGGGGCAGATGGGCGGTCCAGTCCGTCCCGGGCAGCCGGTACGCCACCCAGGTCTGCGCATAGGCCGGGGGGCGCGGCTGGGAGCGGTGGGTGAGCACGGCGGTGGGTTCCCGGGCGGACCGCAGCACCAGCGCCGCGGGCGTGATGGACCGGTTGTTCCCGCTGGTCTGGGCGGAGGCGCAGCCCGCGTGGTACGCGATGGGCAGGGCGTGGTCGCCGGCGACCAGGCACGGCGACCGCAGCCCCAGCCGGTGCAGCGCGGCCGCTGCCGTCCGGTAGCTTCCGTTGACCTTCTCCGACTGGGCCGCCGAACGGCCGAGCACCACGTGCTGGGAGGCCAGTTGGAGGGTGACGACCACACCGAGCGCGACCGCCACGGGCTGCGGGGAGCGCACGCCCTGGACGGTACGGAGCAGCAGCTCGGCCATGGGGAGCGCGAGCAGCGCGTAGGAGGGCATCAGGAAGCGCGGCGCGAAGTAGCCGATGAGCAGCAGATACGGGAGGGCGAGCGAGGCGGCGCAGACGATCGGCAGGATGGTCAGCGCGAGCGGGTGGCCGTGGTGCGGGGCGCCCGGGCGGGCCACGCGCTCCCGGCGGTCGCGGCGGTCCCGTACGGCGACGACGACCGCGGCGGCGGTCAGCAGCGGCAGCGCCAGCCACCACACGGTCAGCTCCGGGTGGCGCAGCGGCACCTCGCACGGACGGCACAGCTGCGGCCCGTTCAGACTGCGCAGCGCCGCCCCGACGTTGAAGTGCAGCCCCATGCCGCCCTCGACATCACTGGAAACCTTCAGCCGCTCCAGGACGCCGCCGAAGCGGGCGTACGCCTCGCCCACCCACTGCGCGGCGCCCAGTGTGAGACCGCCGAGCAGCGCGGGCAGGGCCGGCCGCCAGGCCCGGATGGCCACGGCCGCGACCAGCAGCGGCAGGGCCAGCCAGCCCCCGTCGGGGGTCCGTACGAGGGTGACGCCCGCGATGACGGCGGCCAGCCACCAGCGCGCGTTCCGCTCGGCGGGGGCGCGCAGAAACCAGCCGACGGCGGCCACCGCGCCGATCGCCACCCACAGGTTCGGCATCACCGTGGGTCCGCTGATCTGGGTGATCCACAACCCGGCGAACAGGAGTGCGGCCAGGGCGACCGTGCCGCGGCCCAGCATCCGGCGCCACACCCGGAAGGCCGCGTACAGGGCGGCGGCCGAGAGCACCGCGAGGAGTACCCGCAGCACCGGAATGGAGGAGGTCACGGAGACGACCGGGGCGACCAGCATGCTGATACCGCGGGAGCGCGGGGCGCTGAAGTACGCGGCCGGGTGGCGCGGGTCGACCTGGGAGACGTACACGGACTCGTCCCAGCCCAGGGCGTGCGCGGTATGCGGGATGACCACGAGGAGCTGGACGAGGGCGTAACCGGCGGCCACCAGCGCGAGCCAGGGCGCGGGGCGGCGATGGCGCGCCGGCTCGAAGGGCTGCGGGCGCGGGCGCGGGGTGGCGGCGGCCGGGGCGACAGTATTCTCCATGCGCGAACCATATGATGGTTTTGTACCTTTTTCTCCGCATTGATCCATTCAGCTCAGCACTCAAGGGGTGCCATGGGCGCCGGAGATCCGTAGGATTTTCATCCCGCGTACAGCTCCACCCGTACAGCTCCACCCGGCGGAGAACGGACACGCATATGAAGATGCTGATCAACGTTGCCGAGACCGTGGTCGCCGACGCCCTGCGCGGAATGGCCGCCGCGCATCCCGAGTTGATGGTGGACATCGAGAACCGGGTGATCGTCCGGCGGGACGCCCCGGTCGCCGGCAAGGTGGGGCTGGTCTCCGGCGGCGGATCGGGGCATGAGCCGCTGCACGGGGGGTTCGTCGGGCCCGGAATGCTGGACGCGGCGTGCCCCGGTGAGGTCTTCACCTCCCCCGTGCCCGATCAGATGGTGCGGGCCGCGGCCGCCGTGGACAGCGGCAAGGGGGTCCTGTTCATCGTCAAGAACTACACCGGCGACGTCCTCAACTTCGACATGGCGGCCGAGCTCGCCGAGGACGAGGGCGTACAGATCGCCAAGGTCCTGGTCAACGATGACGTCGCGGTGACCGACAGCCTCTACACGGCCGGGCGGCGCGGCACCGGGGCGACGCTGTTCGTGGAGAAGATCGCCAGCGCGGCGGCCGAGGAGGGCGCGCCGCTGGACCGGGTGGCGGCGCTCGCCCGGCAGGTCAACGAGTCGTCGCGGAGCTTCGGCGTCGCCCTCAGCGCCTGCACCACCCCCGCCAAGGGCGGCCCGACCTTCGACCTCCCGGCCGGGGAGCTGGAGTTGGGCGTCGGCATCCACGGCGAGCCCGGGCGCGAGCGGCGGGCCATGATGACCTCCCACGAGATCGCCGACTTCGCGGTGGACGCGGTGCTGGAGGAGCTGCGGACCGACAACCCGGTCCTCGTCCTCGTCAACGGCATGGGGGCCACGCCGCTGCTGGAGCTGTACGGCTTCGCCGCCGAGGTGCACCGGGTGCTCGGCGAGCGCGAGGTGGTGGTGGCACATACGCTCGTCGGCAACTACGTCACCTCGCTCGACATGGCGGGCGCTTCGGTGACCCTGTGCCGGGTCGACGAGGAACTGCTGCGACTGTGGAACGCGCCGGTACGGACCGCCGGGCTGCGCTGGGGCTGCTGACCGGGACCGGCCCCCGCCACCGATACGTACGCTGTCGCCGTTTGGCCATTCGACCCAGGAGGCGCCCTGTGCCCAGCTCTGTGTCCAGCAGCGAAACCGCCGGCGAACCGGCGCTCGACGCCGCCTTCTTCCACCGCTGGCTCACCGCGGCGGCCGCGGCCATAAGCCGCGAGGCGACCCGACTGACCGACCTGGACTCGGCCATCGGCGACGCCGACCACGGCAGCAATATGCAGCGCGGCTTCACGGCCGTCACCGAAGCCCTGGAGAAGGAGCCGCCCGGTCCGCCGGGGGCCGTGCTGATCCTGGCCGGACGTCAGCTGATCTCCAAGGTGGGCGGCGCCTCGGGGCCGCTGTACGGGACGCTGCTGCGGCGCGCGGGCAAAGCGCTCGGCGACGCCGAGCAGGTCACCGTACGGCAGCTGGCCGACGCGCTGCGCACCGGCGTGGACGCGGTGGCCCAGCTCGGCGGCGCCGCACCCGGCGACAAGACGATGCTGGACGCGCTCCTTCCCGCGCTGGACGCGCTGGCCACCGACGGCGGGTCCTTCGCGGCGGCGAGCGAGGCCGCGGACAAGGGCGCGCTGGCCACCGTGCCGATGCTGGCGCGCAAGGGCCGGGCCAGCTATCTGGGCGAGCGCAGCATCGGCCATCAGGACCCAGGCGCCACCTCGTCGGCGCTGCTGTTCGCGGCCCTCGCGGAGGTGGCTTCTTCATGAGCGACGCGGAGAAACGGGTCGGCGTGGTGCTGGTGTCGCACAGCGCCGCGGTCGCCGAGTCGGTGGCGCAGCTGGCCACCGGGCTGGCCGGCGGCAGCACCGCACCGGTCACCGCCGCCGGCGGCACCCCGGACGGCGGGCTCGGCACCAGCCCGGAGCTGGTCGCCGAGGCGGCTCACGCGGTCGACCAGGGCGCGGGCGTGGCGGTCCTGGTGGACCTGGGCAGCGCCGTACTGACGGTGAAGGCGCTGCTGGCCGAGGGCGACGAGCTGCCCCCGGGCTCCCGGCTGGTGGACGCGCCGCTGGTGGAGGGCGCGGTGGCGGCGGTCGTCGCCGCCTCGGCGGGGGCGGACGTGGACGCGGTCGCCCGGGCGGCGGAGGAGGCGTACGACTACCGCAAGGTGTGATCCGGGACGGGCCCGGGGGTCTTCCGGGACGGGCCCGGTGTCTTCCGGGACGAGCCCGGGGGTCTTCGGCATGAAGATGCAATCATCGCCCGGACTGGTGACAGGGAAGGTCACCATTGGTTGAATGCGCCGAGCGCTTTCCGGCCAACCCCTGGAGCGTCCCGTGCGGATGACACGTCGTGCCCTGTTGTCGATCGTTCCGGCGGCGACCCTGTCGGCAGTGGCGCCGCCGCAGCGGGCCTGGTCCCAGGCGCCCCGGGAGGCGACGCCTGCTGAGGCCGCCGAGGACCAGGCAACGCTGATCGGCAACACCGTCGCCGTCCTCGCCGGCACCGCCGACTCCAACGCCCGCCCGGAGGTCGCCGCCAAGCTCGCCGCCATCGCCTCGACGGCCAAGGCCCGGCTGGCCGCCCTGGACGGCGCCGGGTCGGGCGAGCTGTTCCGCGGCCTTCCGCTGGGGAGCAGTGACACCAACCTGACGACGTCCTTCCAGTACCTGTACGAGATCGCTCTCGCCACCCGCACCCCCGGCGGCGCGGCCCCGGGCGGTGACACGGCCGTCCAGCGGCGGGTCATCGACGGTCTGGTCCGGCTCCACGACGACTACTACGGCGACCAGTCGAAGGGCTACTACGGCAACTGGTTCAACTGGGAGATCGGCATCTCCTCCCATCTGACCCGGACCCTCGTCCTGCTGAAGGACGAGCTCACCGCGTACCGCCCCGACCTGACCGCCATCTGCGTCGCCTCGATGGACGCCTACCTCCGCAACGGCAAAGCCGGCGACGTCGACCTCGACTCCCGCTTCCACACCGGCGCCAACCTCGCCGACATCACCACCAACCGGATCCTCCAAGGCGCCGTGCTCGGCGACGAGGCCCGTATCACCAAGGCCGTCGCCGACCAGCTGACCGTCCTCGCCACCATCGACCCGTACCACCTCAGCCACAACGTCACCGACGGCTTCTACGCCGACGGCTCCTTCATCCAGCACGCCTCCGTCGCCTACACCGGCTCCTACGGCAAGGGCCTGCTCACCCGCATGGTCCAGGCCATCAAGATCCTCGAAGGCACCGGCTACGCCCAGGGCGAGGACCGCGTCGGCGCCGTGCGGGAGTGGGTGGTGCGCGGCTTCGCGCCGCTGGTGTTCGAGGGCTGGATGATGGAGATCGTCAAGGGCCGCGGGGTGTCCCGCGCCACCACCACGGGATACACCGATGTCGCGGAGGTCGTCGAGGCCGTCGTCGACCTGTCCGGCTACGCGGCCGGGGCCGACGCCACCGCCCTCAAGGGCTACGTCAAGTTCGTACGGCAGAACTCCCGGGCCACCCTCGACCCGGCGCGCTTCCTGTCCCCCGTCAGTGTCGCCCGCTACGCCGACATCCTCGCCGACACCGGGATCCCCGCGAAGGACCTCAACCCGGCCGAGCGCCACGTCGCGTTCAACGCGATGGACAAGACCGTCCACCGGCGCCCCGGCTACGCCTTCGCGCTGGCCCGGAGCTCACCGAGGATCAGCAAGTACGAGTACATGAACGGCGAGAACCTGATGCCCTGGTTCCAGGGCGACGGGGCGCACTACCTCTATCTCTCCGGCCAGGACCAGACCCTGGCCTTCGGCGTCGACTACTTCACCGCCGTCTCGCCCTACCGCCTGGCCGGCGTCACCGCCCCGGTGGAGACCCGCCGTACGGTCCCCGAGCTCTACGGCGGGCTGTGGTACGACAACCCGGAGCGTGGCTTCACCTCCTCCTCCGAGTCGCAGAACACCTACGTCTACTTCCCCCGCGGCGCGGGCGGACTCTCCGGCGGCGCCTGCCTCGGCGCGTACGGCGCGGCCGGGCTCGTCCAGGCCGACGATGTCGCGTACGCCGCCCAGCAGGCCGGTACCCTGCCCGATGACTTCGTCGCCTACCGCAACGCCCGCGCCACCAAGTCGTGGTTCATGCTCGACGACGAGATCGTCGTCCTCGCCGCGGGGGTGGGCGACCCGGCGGGGCGCGCGGTGACAACAACCATCGACAGCCGCGTCAGCCGCGTCAGCCGCGTCAGCCGCGTCAGCCGTGTCAGCCGTGTCAGCCGTGTCGCCCAGCCGACGGACACCGTCACCCTCACCGGCCGGCTGCGCGACGGCACGCCCTGGTCGGGCACCGGGACCGCCCCGCTGGCCTGGCTGCGCTACGCCGACGCCGACCAGGACACCGCGGTCGGCTATGTGTTCCTGGACGGGCGGCGGCCCACCGTGGCGCTCGAGACGGTCACCCGCAGCCGCCGCGCCGTCCGCGTGTCCAACCCCGACACCATGGTGACCAAGCAGGTCTTCTCCGTCTCCGTCGAACAGCCGGCCGGCGCACCGCTCACCTCGATGGCCTACGCCCTCGTCCCGAACGCTTCCGAGCGGCAGCTGATGGCGTACGCCGGCGGGCCGGTGTCCGTGCTGGCCAACACCGCGCGCGTCCAGGCGGTGCGGCACAAGGGCCTCGGCCTGATCGCCGTCAATGCCTTCGCCCCCGGCCACCACCACGCCGGACACGTGTCGGTCGACGGCCCCGCGTCGGTGATCCTCCGTGAGGGGGGCGACGGGACCGTATCGGTGGCGGTGGCCGACCCGACGACCGAGCGTGACACGGTCTCGGTCGTCATCCGGGGCCGTGCCCTGCGGGCCGGCTCGGCGGACGAGGGCGTACGGGTCGACCGCGTCCCCGGCGGCACCCGGATCCGCGTCGCCACCCGCCACGCCTACGGACGGAGCTTCACGGCGACGCTGCGCGGACGCCGACGGGCCGAAGGCTAGCCCGACGGGTAGCCAAGGGGCCGACGGGTAGCCAACGGGCCCAAGAACAAGGGCTCCTCACCCGGTCGGTGGAGGAAATCGAGGAACACCGGGCCGCCGAACATTACTGTCGTGTCATCGCGATCGAGTCCGAGCGGCAACCAGTGACCGGTGGTCATCGAAACTTCCTCAAGGAGCTCGAATGGCTGAGAAGTCCGCTGAAGTCTTGATATCGGAGCCGGACGAACCCGCGATCGGCGGACGCGTCGGTGTCGAACCGGCGGGGACGGACATCGAGAGGAAACTGGCCGAAGTACTGGCCGAGGTCATATCCGCAGAACGCGTTTCGACCGCCGACCACTTCTTCACCGATCTCGGCGCGAACTCCTTGGTCATGGCCCAGTTCTGCGCACGGGTCAGAAAGAGACCGGAGCTGCCGTCCGTGTCGATGAAGGACATCTATCGACACCCCACGATCCAGAGCCTGGCGGCGGCCGTCGCGGGCACCACCGCTACCGCCACCGCTGTCGATTCACCGGCACCTACGCAGGTGGTACCGCCGACGCGGAAGGCATCGGCGCGCACGCTGGATTATGTGCTGTGCGGAACCCTCCAGTTGCTGGTTTTCCTGGGCTATTCCACCGTCACCGGGCTCGTCGCGGCCCGAGGCTATGAATGGGTCGCCGACGGCTCGGGGCTGGTCGGCACCTATCTTCGGTCGGTTCTGTTCGGCGGCATCGGCTTCGTCGTTCTGTGCAGCTTCCCGATCGCGGCCAAATGGATCCTCATCGGCCGCTGGAAGAGCCGCGAATTCCCGGTCTGGGGTCTGACCTATGTGCGCTTTTGGATCGTCAAAGCGCTGCTCCACGCCAATCCGATGCACTTCTTCATCGGCAATCCGCTGTATGTGCTGTACCTGCGGGCGCTCGGCGCGCGGATCGGCAAGGGAGTCACCATCCTCTCCCACTCCATCCCCGTCTGCACCGATCTGCTCACGGTCGGCGCCGGCACGGTGATCCGCAAGGACTCGTTCTTCCTCTGCTACCGGGCGCACGCCGGACACATCCAGACGGGCCGGGTCACTCTCGGACGGGATGTGTTCATCGGTGAGAAGACCGTGCTCGACATCGACACCTCGATGGGCGATGGAGCGCAGCTCGGCCACTCATCCGCCCTCTACCGCGGCCAGGCGGTCCCCGACGGCGAGCGCCGCCATGGGTCACCGGCACAGCCGACTCAGATCGACCATGTGCGGGTCGGGCCGGCCCGGTGCGGTACGTCGCGCCGGTTCCGCTTCGGCCTCGGCACCCTGCTTCAGCTGTTCCTTCTGTATCTACCGCTGACCGTCGGTGGCGTATACATGCTGTTCCAGGCGATTCCGGCGCTCGGCGAGCGAGCGGATGCGGGCAGGGCCGGACTCGCCTCGTCGGATTTCCTCATCGACGCGCTCCTCATGTCCTCCGTGCTGTTCTTCGGCTTCGTCGTCGTGGGCCTCGTCGTCGTATGCGCCGTTCCGCGCCTGCTGAATCTGTTCATCAAGCCCGACAAGGTCTACCCGCTCTACGGATTCCACTATGCGGCGCACCGGGCGATAGCCGGCATGACGAACCTCAAGTTCTTCACGTGGCTGTTCGGCGACAGCTCCTATATCGTCCACTATCTGCGCGGCCTCGGATACGACTTGTCCCGGGTCGAGCAGACGGGGTCCAACTTCGGCACCGAGGTGCGGCACGAGACCCCGTATCTGGCCTCCGTAGGCAGCGGAACCATGGTGGCCGACGGCCTCTCCCTCCTCAACGCGGAATTCTCGAGCACATCCTTCCGGGTGTCCCGAGCGTCGATCGGCGCGCATAACTTCCTCGGCAACAACATCGCCTATCCCGCCGGAGCCAGGACGGGTGACAACTGCCTGCTCGCGACAAAGGTCATGGTCCCCCTCGACGGTGAGCTCCGCGAAGGGGTGGGACTGCTCGGCTCGCCCTGTTTCGAGATTCCCCGGTCGGTGGAGCGCGACTCCCGATTCGACCACCTCAGGGGCGGGGAGGAACTGCGCCGCAGCCTCGCCGCGAAGAACCGCTACAACGCCCGCTCCATGGTTTTCTTCCTGCTCGTACGGTGGCTGCACGCCTTTGTGCTCACGGCACTCGGTCTCGCCTCGATCTGCCTCTACGGTGAGCTCGGGCATGTGGTGATCGCCGGGTATCTGGCTCTCACGCTCGCGTTCACCGCCCTCTACTTCACTCTGGTGGAGCGCGGTGTGGCGGCGTTCCGCGCGCTGCGCCCGCGGCTGTGCTCCATCTACGACCCGTACTTCTGGTGGCACGAACGGCTGTGGAAGGTGCCGGACGAACACCTCGACCTGTTCAACGGAACCCCCTTCAAGAATGTGATCTGGCGGCTGTTGGGGGTGCGCCTCGGCAGCAGGGTCTTCGACGACGGCTGCTATATGACCGAGCGGACGCTCACGGCCGTCGGGGACGACTGCACCCTGAACATCGGGAGCAAGATCCAGTGCCACTCGCAGGAGGACGGCACCTTCAAGTCCGACCGCACCACCCTCGGTGCCGACTGCACCCTCGGGGTCGGCACCCATGTGCACTACGGCGTGACGTTGGGCGACGGCGTCGTGCTGGCACCCGATTCCTTCCTCATGAAGGGCGAGGAAGTCCCCCCGAACGCACAGTGGGGAGGAAACCCCGCCGCGGAGATGCCGGTGGCGAACCACGCCGGATCCACGGCGATGTGAGGAAGAGGGGCAGGGGGGCCATTCGATGGGAGCACGCGTGGAAGCGGATCAGGAGTGTGTGAGCGGTGTGCCGACCGCTGGTGGATTCCCCGTGGTTCCGCGGTGGACCCGGGAGCCGGTGGCGGATGTGGCCGAGTACGAGGTGCCGGTGCCGGGTGATGTGGTGGAGGGGGTGCGTGAACTGGCAAGGGAGCTGGGGGTACCGGTGAGCGCGGTGCTGTTGGCCGCGCACGCCAAGGTGCTGTCCGTGCTGTCGGGTGAGCAGGAAGTGGTGACGGGCTATGCCACCGACGCGACGGACCCTCCGCTGCTGTGCCGGCTGACCGTCGCACCCGAGTCATGGCGCGCGCTGGTGTTGAGCGTTCATCACGCCGCGGCCGAGCCGGCGGCGCACGGGGAGTTTGCGGCCGGTGAGCCGCGGCGGGAGCCGGAGGCGGCGGGTTACGAGGTCGTGTTCGACCCGGCGGGCGCCGAGCGCGGGCTGGGCGACGGCGTGGTGCTGGGCGACGGCGTGGTGCTGGGGGTGGGCTGGTGTTGGTGTGATCGGGGCGGGCGGCTGGTGGTGCGGCTGCGGTATCGCACCGAGGTGATCGACGGCGAATGCGCGGCCCGCATCGGCGGCTACCACCTGGCCGCGCTGGGCTTGATGGCGGCGGATGCGGAGGCTGAGCACGCGCGGCAGAGTCTGCTGTCGGCCCAGGAGGTGCGCCATCAGCTCGAAGGGCTTGCCGGGCCGCGCCGGATGCTGCCGCAGGGGCGCGCGCATGAGCTGTTCGAACAGCGGGCGCGGGCGCATCCGGAGGCGGTGGCGGCGGTGCACGGCGATCGCCGGTGGACGTACGGGGAGCTGAACGCGCGCGCGAACCGGCTGGCGCGGGCGCTGCTGGCGCGGGGTCTTGGCCGGGAAGAGGTCGTGGGGGTGGTCACCGAACGCGGCCTCGACTGGCTCGCCGCGGTGTTGGCGGTGTTCAAGGCCGGGGGCGTGTATCTGCCGATCGAGCCCCACTTCCCCGCCGGTCGTATCGCGGCCACGTTGTCACGTGCGGAGTGCCGACTCGTACTCACCGAATCCGGCAGCACGCACACCCTGGATCAGGCCCTGACCACCCTGCCGGGTGTGAAGAAGGTGCTGGTCGAGGCGGCGTACGCGGAACAGCACGCCGACACCGACGTCGGGGTGAAGGTGGCGGCCGACCAGCTGGCCTACATCTACTTCACCTCCGGCTCCACCGGCGAACCGAAGGGGGCGATGTGTGAGCACGCGGGCATGCTCAACCACCTCTACGCCAAGATCGATGACCTGGGGATCGGTCAGGGGCGGGTGGTGGCGCAGACGGCCCCGCAGTGTTTCGACATCTCGCTGTGGCAGTTGCTGGCCGCGCTGCTGGTGGGCGGGCGGACGCTGCTGATCGGCCAAGAGGTGGTCGTGGACGCGGAGCGGTTCGTCGACACGCTGGTGCGTGGCCGGGCCACCGTGGTGCAGGTCGTGCCCTCCTATCTGGAGGTGGTGGTGTCGTACCTGGAACGGTATCCCCGCGAGCTGCCCGATCTGAGGTGTGTCTCGGTGACCGGTGAGGCGCTGCAGCGGGAACTGGTCCAGCGCTGGTTCGCCATCCAGCCGAGGATCAAGCTGGTCAACGCCTACGGGCTGACCGAGACCTCGGACGACACCAACCACGAGGTCATGGACGGGGTGCCGGAGCGGGTGCTGTTGGGCCGTGCGGTCAGCAACGTGCATGTCTACGTCGTCGACGAACGACTGTCGCTGGTGCCGCTGGGCGCCCCGGGGCTGATCGCGTTCTCCGGGGTGTGCGTGGGGCGGGGGTATGTCAATGACCCCGAGCGGACCCGTGAGGCATATCGGGACGATCCGCATCGGCCGGGTGAGCGGCTGTATCTGGGGGGTGACTGGGGGCGCTGGCATCCCGGTGGCAAGCTGGAGTTCCTCGGCCGTCGGGACAACCAGGTCAAGATCCGTGGCTTCCGTATCGAGATCGGCGAGATCGAGAACACTCTGCTGCGGGCGCCCGGGATACGGAACGCCGCCGTGGTCATCGCCGAGCGGCCGGACCACAGCACACATCTGATCGCCTTCTACAGCGGCCGGCGGCAGGAGGCGGACGTACTGCGCGAGGCGCTGGGCGCCGTACTGCCCGCCTATATGGTCCCCGCGGCCTTTCACTGGCAGCGCGATCTGCCTCTGACCGCCAACAGCAAGATCGACCGGAAAGCCCTGACCGCGCTGGCCGGACAGGCCCCGTCGGCCGAACAGACCACGCCCGCGAGGACGGGCGAGGTCGCCGGAGCGCAGCACCACGCCCCGCGCACCCCGACCGAGCGGAGGCTCGCGGCTGCCTGGGCCGAGCTGCTGGGCGTTCCCCGGCACCGGATCGGCCGGCAGGACCACTTCTTCGACTCCGGCGGCACCTCGCTGTCGGCCGTGAAACTCACCATCGCCCTGGGCCGCGCGGTGTCCCTCAAGGACATCACACGCCACCCGGTGCTCGCCGACCTCGCCGCACTCCTCGACGGCACGTCCCGGCCGCGCCCTGGGCTGCTCCAGCCCCTGTCGGACCGGCCGCCGGCGGATTCGGCCGGTGTCCCGGAGTGCGCCCTGGTGTGCTTCCCCTACGCGGGCGGCAACGCGGTGAACTTCCGTCCGATGGCCGACGCCCTGGCGGGCCGCGGGCCCGCGGTGTACGGCGTAGATCTGCCCGGTCACGATCTGGCCGCCGAGGGCGAGCCGTTCGCACCGATGGCGCGGGTGGTGGAGCAGGTCATCGCCGAGATCACCGGGCTCGGCCTGAGCAGGGTCATGCTGTGGGGCCACTCCTCGGGCGCCGCGCCGGCCGTGGAGACGGCGAGGAAACTACGGGAGTACGGGGTGGATGTCCGCCACGTGTTCCTCGGTGCGCAGTTGCTCGGTACGGCCACCGACCGGAGCGCCGCCATCGGCGAGTTGACGAAACAGACGGACGCCGAGATCGCCGCGCAGCTGAGCGCGCACGGCGGCTACACCGAACTCGCCGAGCTGAACGAGCGACACGCCGAGCGCATCGGTGCCGCCTACCGGCACGACTGCGTGGCCGCACACCGCTATTTCACCGACGCCCTGGAGACCCCGCCGACAGCGAAGCTCTCCGCGCCGGTCACCGTCGTCATCGCCGCCGACGACCCGAGCACGGCAGGCTACCGCGACCGCTATCGCGACTGGCGGCTCCTCGCCGAGCGGGTGGAGCTGCGCGAACTCGCCGACGGCGGCCACTACTTCCCGCGTACCCGTCCGCTCGAGGTGGCACAGGCCGTCCTGAGCGCCGCCGAATCGCCGACCTCGGCGGAATCGCCGGCCTCGGCAGAGTCGCCGGCCCCCTCCTGAGGCTCCTCCCCGAGCCTTCTGAGTGGCGATCGAAAGGAACCGAGATGTCGTCCACATCCCTGGAACCGCTCTCCGCAGTGCAGCTACGACCGGGCAGACCTCCGATTCTGCACGTCGAGTCCCCCGAGTGCGCATCGACTTGGGCGGCCGAGCACCGCGAGGCGCTGCGCGCGCAGGTCACCGAACACGGTGTGGTTCTCGTCCGCGGCCTGGGGCTGCGCGAGGCGGATCAGGTCGGGGCCGTGTTCGCGGGGCTGGCCGGTGAACTGATGGCGGAGCGGGAGGCTTTCGCCCCCCGGCAGATCCACGGCCCCGGGCTGTACTCCTCCACCGCCTGGCCGACCAACCAGCCGATGTGTATGCACCATGAACTGAGCTACACGCTGGAGTGCCCCGGTCTGATGCTGTTCGCGTGTCTGGAAGCGCCCAGCGAGGGCGGGGCGACCGCGGTGGCCGACGCGGAGCGTGTGCTCCAGGCGCTGCCCGCCACGCTGAGCGAGCGGTTCGAGCGGGAGGGCTGGCTGCTCACCCGCAGCTACAACGACGAGATCGGGGCGTCCGTGGCGGAGTCGTTCGGCACCGACGACCCCGCCGCCATCGAGCGCTACTGCCGCGCCCACGCCATCGACTTCGCCTGGCAACCCGACGGCTCCCTGCGCACCCGCCAGCTCCGCGGCGCCGTGGTGCGGCATCCGCTCACCGGCCGGCGCTGCTGGTTCAACCAGATCGCCTTCCTCAACGAGTGGACACTGGCCCCGGAGGTACGCGAGTACCTGGTGGACGTCTACGGAGAGGACGGGCTGCCGTTCAACACCCGCTTCGCCGACTCCACCCCGATCGGCGAGGACATCATCCAGCTGATCAACTCCACCTACGAGACCCACACCGCGCGCGAGCCCTGGCAGGCCGGCGATCTGATGCTGGTGGACAACATCCGCACCGCGCACAGCAGAGAGGCATTCACCGGGGAGCGCCAGGTGCTGGTCGCCATGGCCGAGCCCCAGCGCCTGGCCGACAGCCGCCCGACCGTGGAGGTGGCCCGGTCATGAACCCCCTGCTGTCCCCCGCCCCACAACCCGCCACCTCCCACCCGGTCCCGGCGCCGACCTTCGCCGTGATCTCCGGTGAGCAGGTGCAGCGGGCACTGGAGGGGCGCGAGAAACACCTCGTGGAGCTGGTCGAGGCCGGCTACCGGCTGCATGGCGCCGGGGACTCGGTCAACCCCCCGTCGTACTTCCTGCGCTTCCCCGACCGCCCCACGGCCCGGATCACCGCGCTGCCTGCCTCCGTCGGCGGGCCGGTGCACGTGGACGGGCTGAAATGGATCTCCAGCTTCCCGGCCAATGTGGCAGCCGGTCTGCCCCGGGCCTCCGCGGTCCTGATCCTCAACGACCATGACACCGGCTACCCCTTCGCCTGCCTGGAGAGCTCGATCATCAGCGCCACCAGAACCGCGGCGTCCGCAGCGCTGGCGGCCGACTGGCTCAGCCGCTCCAGGCCCCGCCCCACCCGGATCGGATTCGTCGGCACGGGCCTGATCGCCCGCTACATCCACACCTTCCTGACCGGCACCGGCTGGACATTCGACACCATCGGCGTGCACGACATGTCCGCCGACAGCGCCACGGGCTTCCACGGCTATCTGCGGCGGGTCGGCGCCCACGGACACTCCGGGCAGGTCACGATCCACGACAGCGCCGAGGAACTGGTGCGCTCCAGCGATCTGGTGGTCTTCGCCACCATCGCCGACCGACCGCATATCACCGACCCGGGCTGGTTCACCCACCACCCGCTGGTCCTGCATGTGTCCCTGCGCGACCTCGCCCCCGAGATCCTGCTCGCCTCGGTCAATATCGTCGACGACGTGGAGCACTGCCTGAAGGCCGACACCTCCCCGCATTTGGCCGAGCAGCTCACCGGCCACCGCGACTTTCTGTACGGCACCCTCGACGACGTCATGACCGGGCGGGTGACCCCGCCGGCCGACCGGCCGGTGATCTTCTCGCCCTTCGGACTCGGCGCCCTCGACCTCGCCGTCGGCAAATACGTCTACGACGAAGTGGTCCGCTCCGGACAGCTCCACCTCATCGACGACTTCTTCCACGACCTGCGCCGGTACGGCTGACCGTCCCATCCCTCAGCTCAGGCATCAGGAGGCCAGCGTGCCCGTCATATCCGCACCCCATGCCTTCAACGAGAGCCGGCTCTATGTCGACCTCCGGTCGATCTTCGGGCGCTCCCTCTATCTGAAGTGCGAGGGTTTCAACTTCGCCGGCTCGATCAAGTTGAAGGCCGCGGTCGAGATGGTGGAGACCGCCGAGCGGCATGGAGTCCTGACGCGGGATTCGATCCTGGTCGAGTCCTCGTCCGGAAATCTGGGCGTAGCGCTCAGCATGATCGCCGCCAGCAAGGGCTATCGGTTTCTGTGTGTCACGGACTCCCGTTGCAACCTGTCGGCCAGATTGCTGATGGAGGCGCTGGGCAGCGAGGTGCACATCATCGCCGACGTGGACCCCAACGGCGGCTTCCTCGGCGCCCGTATCGACTACGTACGCGCGCTGTGCGCCTCCGATGACCGGTACGTGTGGCTCAGCCAGTACACCAACCCGGGCAACTGGCGGGCGCACTACCGCAGAACCGGCCCGGAGATCGCCCGCCAGTTCCCGCGCCTGGACGTGCTGTTCATCGGCGCGGGCACCACCGGGACCCTGATGGGCTGCGCACGCTACTTCCGGGAATGGCACCGGCCGGTGCGGATCGTCGCCGTGGACAGCGCCGGATCGGTGACCTTCGGTGGCAAACCCAGCCGCCGGATGATTCCCGGCCTGGGCATGAGCATCCGCCCCCCGCTGCTCGACGAGTCCTATGTGGACGAGGTGATCCAGGTCGAGGAGGCGGACACCATCCGTGCCTGCCACCGCCTGGCCAGACGCGGGTTCCTGTTCGGCGGCTCCACCGGGACGGTGGTCAGCGGCGCGATGGACTGGTTGCGCCGGCATCGGACGCCTGGCCTCACCGCGGTGGCCATCGCCCCGGACCTCGGCGAGCGCTATCTCGACACCATCTACCAGAGCGCCTGGCTGCAGGACCTGTACGGAGATCGCATCCTCGACTCCGAGGAGGAGGTCACGGCCGACTCCCGATAGGCCGAGCTCGTACCGCATACGGCGGGCCGACGCTTCACAACGGCCCGCCGTACGCGCAGGGGGAAAGGCAGGGGGAAAGGGGGAACCGGACGCGGAGGCGGCACGCACACTCCGGCCCTGAAGTATGGTGTCCCGCCACATGTGCCACTGACCAGCGTGTTCCTACCTTGTGCGGACACGTACACGTCCCCACCGAACTTCTGGAAGTGGTGCACATGGCCTCCGCAGCATCCGCTCCCCCGACGCCCACGGCACCCGCGAACCTCCCCCGCATCGTCGCCGCGAGCCTCATCGGCACCACCATCGAGTGGTACGACTTCTTCCTGTACGGCTCCGCCGCCGCGCTCGTCTTCAACAAGGTCTTCTTCCCCGACACCGATCCACTGGTCGGCACGCTGCTCTCCTTCCTGACGTACGCGGTCGGCTTCGCCGCCCGGCCCATCGGCGCCCTGGTCTTCGGCCACTACGGCGACCGGCTCGGCCGTAAGAAGCTGCTGGTCCTGAGCCTGCTGCTGATGGGCGGGGCGACCTGTGCGATCGGCCTGCTGCCGACCCACGCCACGGTCGGCTCCGCCGCGCCCGTACTGCTGACCGCGCTGCGCCTCGTCCAGGGCTTCGCGCTCGGCGGCGAATGGGGCGGGGCGGTGCTGCTGGTGTCCGAGCACGGGGACGCGCGCCGGCGCGGCTTCTGGGCGTCCTGGCCGCAGACCGGCGCGCCCGCCGGACAGCTGCTGGCCACCGGCGTGCTGTCGGTGCTGACCGCCACGCTGTCCGACGACGCGTTCCAGTCCTGGGGCTGGCGGGTGCCGTTCCTGCTCTCGGGCGTGCTGGTGCTGATCGGCTTGTGGATTCGTCTCTCTGTCGATGAATCGCCTGTCTTCAAGGAGGCCCTGGCGCGGGCCGAGGCCCGCAAGACCGAGGCCGAGACGGCGGACGACCTGGCCGAGAAGTCGCCGCTGGTGGCCGTCCTGCGCCACCACTGGCGGGATGTGCTGGTCGCGATGGGCGCCCGGATGGCGGAGAACATCAGCTATTACGTCATCACGGCCTTCGTCCTGGTCTACGCGACCTCCGACCATGTGGGCCTCGGCAAGCAGACCGCACTCAACTCCGTGCTGATCGCCTCCGCCGTGCACTTCGCGGTGATCCCGGCCTGGGGCGCGCTGTCGGACCGTATCGGCCGCCGCCCGGTGTATCTGCTGGGGGCCGTCGGCGTGGGCGCGTGGGCCTTCCCCTTCTTCGCCCTCATCGACACCCGGGACTTCGGGGCACTCGTGCTCGCGGTCACGGTCGGACTGATCTTCCACGGCGCGATGTACGCCCCGCAGGCGGCCTTCTTCTCCGAGATGTTCGCGACCCGGATGCGCTACTCGGGCGCCTCGATCGGCGCCCAGTTCGCATCGGTCGCGGCCGGCGCGCCCGCCCCGCTGATCGCCACGGCTCTGCTGGCCGACTACGACAGCTCCGTCCCGATCGCGCTCTACGTCATCGCGGCGGCGCTGCTGACCCTGGTAGCGGTCGGCGCCGCCAAGGAGACCCGCGATCGCGACCTCGCCGGGATCGAGCCGACGCCGATCCCACGGCCGAGCGCGCCGCCCCAGGGCGCGAACGAGCCGGGCGCGGCACCGCAGGCTGCGAACGAGCCGGGCGCGGCACC
>NZ_MUNE01000860.1:0-430 GCF_002154605.1 Streptomyces milbemycinicus
GGGGCGGGGGGCTCAGGCGTTCAGGCGCTCAGGCCGAGCGCCAGCGCCTCCGCGGTGATCTCGGACTGCAGGGGTTCGCGCGCGGTCCACCGGGCCAGCTCGTCCATGGCGTGGTCGGTGAGCCGCCCGATCTCCGTGCCGAGCGAGCCCGCGATATGCGGGGTGATCATCACGCTGGCCTGGTGTCTCAGTGGCGAGTCGATGGGCAGGGGCTCGGGGTCGGTGACGTCGAGGATGGCGAAGAGGCGTCCGGAGGCGCATTCGGCGGCGAGCGCGTCGGAGTCGATGAGGCTGCCGCGCGCCGTGTTGATCACGGTGGCGTGATCGGGAAGCAGACTGAGCTGGTCGGCGCCGATGAGGTGGCGGGTCTCCCGGAGTTCCGGAGCGTGCAGGGACAGCACATCGACGCTCGGAAGCAGTTCCTCCAGCG
>NZ_MUNE01000860.1:441-18814 GCF_002154605.1 Streptomyces milbemycinicus
CCTCGTCGGCGGCGAGGAACGGGGCCTTCTTGCCGGCGAAGATGATGGCCGCCAGGGTGTACTCCGCGACGGGAATCGCATTGGCGTCCGCGCCACTGGTCACCCTGATCCCACGGCGCCACACCTCCTCGTCCACCAGCCCCCGCACACTGCCGGCGCAGTGCAGCACCGCCCGCAGCGCGGGGGCCGCGGCGATCCGCTCCGGCGTCAGCTTGGGCGCGCCCCAGGACGTGAGCATGACCTCCACCTCCGCCAGGCGCGCCCGCACCGCCGGATGGTCGAGGTCGTCGGTCCAGACCGGGTCGCCCAGGGTCACCAGATCCGTCAGCCGCGCGAGCCGGGCGGAGTCGAAGTGCGCGTCGAAGCTCGGCCTGCTCATGACGACCAGCGCGTTGGGCTTCGTCTGCATCGGGCGTCGAGTCCTTCCCTAGGCCGGTCTGGACCGGCACCGTTGCCATGTGACGCGAAGTTGTTATGTCCCGCTAAATACCGTGTTGCGTGGAACACATTGGAACCCGTCGAACACGTTGGAACAGGGATAGTGGGCAGCAGCACATATCCGCCATAGATCGAACACAATCGAAGCTATTCGTTCATACTCGAACAGGCCATCAGGCCGTTTGACCGAGGGGGCCCGATGAGCGCAGACCGACCTTTCGCCCTTCAGCGCAGGGAACGCGTGATGGACGAGTTGCGCCGGCACGGCACCGTGCGGGTCCGCGACCTCGCCCGGCTGCTCGACGTCAGCGAACTGACCGTGCGGCGCGATATCACCGCCCTCGCCGCCCGCGGCCTGCTCACCAAAGTGCACGGCGGCGCCACCCTGCCGACCGATCTCGACCAGGCCCCGGCCCGCCGGCCCCGCCCCACGCCTGTGCCCTTCACCATCGGCATGGTCGTGCCCTCCCTGGACTTCTACTGGCCGTCGATCGTCAGCGGCGCCCGCTCGGCGGCGGCCGGGCTCGGCGTCCAGCTCCAACTGCGCGGATCGACCTACGACCAGGCCGAGGACCGCCGCCAGATCAGCCGGCTGATCGAGGCCAAGCAGGTGCAGGGGCTGCTGTTGGCGCCCAATCTGGAGGGCAACGGGGTCGACGAGCTGATCGGCTGGATCAGCAACCTGCCGGTGCCGACCATCCTCGTCGAGCGGCAGACCTCGCAGTGGACGCCGACCCCGCGCCAGCTGGAGTGGGTGCGCAGCGACCACGCGCTCGGCCTGGAGCTGGCCGTACGCCACCTCCACGAGCACGGCCACCGCCGGATCGGTCTGGTGCTGTCCAAGGGCAGCCCGCACTCGTCCCATCTCGCCCAGGGCTGGCTGAAGGCGTGCGCGGAGCTCGACCTGCCCAGCGAGTTCGTGGTCCGCGAAAGCGTCGCCCTCGACCAGCCGGGCCACCGGCAGATCATCGAGGGCATCCTCGACCGGTGCCGAGGGTCCCGGATCACCGCGCTGATCGTGCACAGCGACCCCGACGCGATGTCGGTCGCCCAATACCTCGCCGAACAGGGGTACTCCATCCCCGACGACATGGCCCTGGTCAGCTACGACGACGAGGTGGCCCATCTCGCGGAGCCGGCGATGACGGCCGTACGCCCGCCCAAGGCCCGGGTCGGCCGGGTCGCGGTCGAGATGATGGTGTCCAGGCTCATGGAGGGCAAGCGCCGCCCGGCCCAGCGAGTCCTGATCCTGCCGGAGCTGATCCTCCGTGACTCGTCGGTCAGGCGGGCGAGGGCGCTGTGACGGCGCGGCGGACCCGCCGGTGACGTACGGCCGTTGACGTACCGGCGGGTCGGAGCGGACCGAGCTGGTCAGGGAGCCACCGGGGGCACCGCAGGCAGCTCAACGTCCGTGGTGAGACCGTCCGGCCAGGTCAGCCGGGCCCGGTGGCCGCCGTCGGGGCCCGGGTGAACGGAGACGACGGGATCGGGCCCGCCCTGGTCGCCTTGGCCGCCACCGTCGCTTTGGCCGCCCTCGTCGCTATGGCCGCCACCGTCGAGGGCCACCACGGCAGCGAGCACATCGCCGTACGGCACACCGTCCGTGGCCAGCCAAGGCGTCGCGGTCCGGGCGCCGAGCGGGCTGTCGTCCTTCCCGGTGGCGACCCCGCCGCGGTGCAGCCCCCGCAGGCCGCGCAGCGACGACCGCAGGGACGCGGTGCCCGCCTCCGCGTACGGCCCGGCACCCGCGCGCCCGGCACCCGCGCGTCCGGTGCCCGCCCACGTCTCGGGCGGGGTGTCGGCCGCGACCGGCCAACCGCCCATCCGCACAGAGCCCCCGCTCCGGCCCGCCGCCGATGCCGGGGCGTCCACTCTGACGAGCCGGACCTCAACCCCCGAGCGCAGCACCGAGGCGACGGTGACCACGGGCCCCGGCGTCATCGGCCCGGTCCGGCCGGAGCCGTGGTCGGGCGAGTCGTCGGCGCTGCTGTCGACCCAGCACACCGGCCCCCGGGAGGCGGCGGCGAGCACACCGCCGGGGAGCTCGCGGGCGAACAGCGTCTCGAACCCGGTGCGGTGGCTGGCCCGGCCGGCCTCGTCGAGCAGTACGACCGCGTTGTCGACCGGGTCGGCCGCCGACGCGGCGGTCAGCGGAGGCACGGTGGCGGTGGAGTAGCCGAGCCGTGCGTACAGCGGCGAGTCCGCGCTGGTGTCGCCGGGGCGCGCGTGGTCGGTGCCGTGGTTGAGCACCACCGCGATGCCGTCGCGGCGCCGCGCGGAGACCAGCCAGCCGGGGGCTTCGACGACCCGTACGACGTCCCCGGTCTCCACCGGGAGCGGGAGTTCCGGTTCCGTCCATACGGGGTGGTCCTCGGGCAGCATCAGGCCGAGCATGCCCTTGGCCGCCCAGTACGGCGAGGCGGGCCCGGAGTAGGACTGCCGCATCGCGGGCCAGGCGGCGTACCAGCCGAGGCCCAGCAGTCCGTCCCGGTCGGGGGCTCCCCGTTCGGCGAAGTGCCGGACGATGCCGCTGGCCGCCCGGCGTACGAGGCCGGGCGGTTGCCCGCCCGCCCCGGTGATCGCGCCGACCCAGAAGGGCGCGGCGGCGGCGAAGCGGTAGGTGAGGCTGCGTCCTTGCAGCAGCGGGGAGCCGTCCGCGCCGACCAGGCACACCGCGTCGTCGAGGTAGCGCGTAAGGTCCGCGGCCCAGGTGTCCCGGAGGGCCGGCGGGCACAGGGTGCCGGTGACGTCGAACAGGTGGGTCCACAGCAGCGGATACAGGTGCAGTGCCCAGCCCGTGTAGTGGTCGAAGGCCCGCTCCTGCCCGTCGCTGAGCCAGCCGCCCGCCCGGCGCAGCGAGGCGTGGACGGCCAGGTCCTCCTCGATGTCGGCGGCCGACCACCGCCCGCCGGCCTCCCGCAGGAACGACTCGACGACGATCCTGAACCAGACCCAGTTGATGGGCGGATAGGGCTGCCCGACGACGGTCCCCAGCCAGTCGGTGACCCGTTCGCGCACCCCGTCGTCGAGCCGGTCCCACAGCCAGGGCTTGGTCAGCTGCAGCACCAGGGCGATGGAGGCGGCCTCGACCTTGGCCTGGCCGAGCTGGTCGGGGCGGGGCCATGCCTCGGGCGAATGCGGATCGGTGCCCGCCGCAAGACCGCGCGCGTACCGCTCCAGCAGACCGCCGGGGTCCGCGCCCCGCTCCCCCGCGACGCGGAACCCGGCGAGGAGGAAGGTGCGGGCGAAGCCCTCCAGTCCGTCGGAGACCGCGCCGTTCGCGCTCGCCGGGCCGGGCAGGTCGATCCGGGCTCCCGCCGGGGAGGCGTACGGCTGGGCGGCGGCGAGCATCCGGTCGGCGAGCGCGGTCCAGTGCACCCTGGTCCAGCCGGTGTACGGGGCGAGGTCCCGGTCCTCGTCAGGCGACACTGCTTCCTCCGGAAGTTGGGTGGCGGGTAGTGGATGCCACCTCAACCCGTGGCATAGTTCCGAGTCAACGATTTCGAACAGAATCGATCAGGAGAGATAATGGGGCTGGTAGAGCCGGAGCCGGTGTCCCCCGCGTACCGCTCCCTCCAGAGCCGGCTGGCCCCGGCCCTGCGCCTGGATCCCCTGATGGAGCTCATACGCGACGCCGCGACCCGGCTGCCCGTCCCCCCTGTCACCGCGCGCTCGGTGTGGGAGGCGGTGGACGCCGCCACGCGCGAGGGGCTGCTGGACGAGGCCGCGGCCGAACTCCGCCGGAACGCACCCGTCTTGACCGCCTCCGACTGGGCGCGAACGTTCCGCGACGGCGTGCGGACCGCGTACGAGGACCCCGCCCGGCGGCTGCGCGAGCGGACCACGCTCCTCGTACTCGCCGCCACACTCACCGGCGAGGTGGCCCCGGCCGACGCCCCTCCCGGGGCCGCCCCGTACCTCGACGCCGCGGCCGACGCGCTGATGGCCCTGGCCGAGACCAGCACCTGGTGCTGGGCGCCCCACGACCGCTACGCCAAGGCCCGCGGCGAAGTGCTGCCGGACCCGGACGAGCCGTTCCTCGACCTGGGGGCCGCCGAGGTGGCATCCCTGCTGGCCTGGGCCGACCACGTACTCGGCCCGCATCTGGACACCCGCGTCCCCGGGCTGCGCAGACGGCTCCGGCGCGAGGTGGACCTGCGGGTGCTGACGCCGTTCGAGCGCACCCGGGACTGGCACTGGATCGGCCTCGACGGGGACGCCCACAACTGGAACCCCTGGATCCATGGGGCGGTTCTGGCCGCGGCCCTCCTGCTGACCGACGACGAGGAACGGCGGGCCCGGCTCGTACGCCTCGTCGTCGAGGGCCTGGACCACTACCTCGCGGTGCTCCCCGACGACGGCGGGATCGACGAGGGCGTCGCGTACTGGTGGCAGGGCGCCGGCCGGCTCCTGGAAGCCCTCGACCTGCTCGCCGACGCCGGCGGCCCCGCGCTCGACGCCCGCGACCTGCCCGTATTCGGCCCGCTCAGCAAGTTCCCGCACCGTATGCACCTCGCCGGCGACTGGTACGTCAACGCCGGCGACGCCCCCGCCCGGCTCTGGCCCGACCAGCCCTGGCACATGCTCTTCCAGTGGGGCGAACGGCTGTCCGACCCCGACATCCGCGCCCACGCCCTGGCATGCGCACGCGGAGGACCGGCCGTACGCCCCCGGGCGGGCCTCGGCCGAGCCCTGACCGGACTCTGCGACCCCCACTGGCGCCACGCCCTGGCCACAACCGATGTGGCTGACGGCGATGCCCCCTGGGCAGCACGGGAGACCTGGCTGCCCCGGGTCCAGGTACTCGTCGCCCGGGAGACACCGGGCACGGCCGCGGGCCTGACCCTGGCGGCGAAGGCGGGCCACAACGGCGAGCGGCACAACCACCTCGACGTCGGCTCGTACTGGGTCGCCCTGAACGGCCGCCCCCTGGTCGTCGACATCGGCCAACCGACCTACACCGCCGCCAGCTTCGGCCCCGACCGCTACCAGGCATGGCCCCTCCAGAGCGCCTGGCACAACGTCCCCGACCCCGGCGCCGAGCAGCAGCCGGGCCCGGCCCACGGTGCGGACGACGTACGCGTCGACCTCACCCCCGCCGCCACCGCCCTGCACGCCGACCTCGCCGCTGCGTACCCGGCAGGCCTGCTGCACACCTGGCGCCGCTCCTTGCGACTGGTGCGCGCCACGGCGGACTCCCCGGCACACGTCCTGATCGAGGACCACTGGACGCCGGATCTCGCCACCCCAGTACTGCTACGGCACGTCCTAGCGGGAGACGTCGAACTGGCCGAGGGGCAGGCACAGGTCACCGCCGACGGGCACTCGTTGCTGATCACCTGGGACCCGGAGCGGGCCACCGCGCTGCTCGAACACCGCGACCTCGACGACCCGTTGCTGCGCGAGTCGTGGGGAGAGCGGCTGACCAGACTCACCCTGACTGTCGCGGGCCCCTCCGCCGGGGAGCCGTTCACCGTCCGGATGGAACCCGTTGCCGTGTTGTAGGCCGTTAGCCTGTCGGTATGTCAGAGCGTGTCACGCCCGGTCGCACAGACGGCCTGATCACCCTGGGTGCCGCGGACGCTCTGTGGGTCGATTTGACGGCCGACAGCGCTGTGCCGACGGCTTCTGGGGCATTCACCTGCTCTCCTGCCCATGCCCGGGTGGGGTACGTCCTGCTCGGCGGCCATGTGGTGGCGACGGTGAGGGCGAGCGGCGGTCAGTGGAGCGTTCCGGAGGTTGAGGTGCGCCGGGCGGCCGCGGAACTGAACGCGGTGGGGATGGATCGGCAGGACCTGGTCCGCATCGGTCCGTTTCGCGGGGCGCCGAAGCAGGAGTGCAACGAGGAAGGGCCGCTGCGTTGGCGCCGGCGCATCACGGGGGAACTGCAGGAGCTGGGCGGCCCCGAGCGGGCAGCACGACGTGAAGTCGGCCGGCCGTACCATCTGGCGGGGATCGACTGGCGACAGATACTCGTGGAGCAGACCCGCGACGCGACGCAGCGGACGTGGTGGCTGCCGCGCGCTGTGGTCAGGCTGCTCGACGCGGCCGAGCACACCGAAACGCAGTGGGTGCAAGCCGCGCGGACCCGCCAGGCAAGCGCAGCCGTCACCGAGCCGCCCTCCCACCCCCGGCAGGCCCGAGACGCCGACGGTCGGCAAACGACGAGCCCCGAGGGCCCCACCGCCTCACCGCGCCCGTACAACGGGGAGCTGGAAGGCCAGCTGTACTCGGTGCTCAGCAGGAAGCCCGGCACCTCCCGCAGGGTGGCCGGGTGGGCGTGCGCCGTCTGCCGCACTACGCCCGCCGCCGTCCTCGACCACTGCCACGAACACGGCTACGTCCGTGCCCCCGTCTGCCAGTCCTGCAACACGCAGGAACGCCCCGACCACCTGTACAGCAACGACATCCGCGTGGCGAACCGCTACACACGCCTCTTCCACACCGACACCGACCACTGGCTTCGCCACTGGCACCGCTGCCCCGGCTGCCGCGCACGCACCACCCTGCCCCTGCCGCACCTCGCCGCATGGACCGCCCACATAGCCTGCCGATCGCTGCGCCCGACCCACCGCGCCCCCCGCGGGCGCAAGCCCTGCGGTGTCCTGCGCGTGTCCTGGACGGGCAGTCAGAAGGCGCCCCGTTCCTGCCTGCTCACTGTCGCAGTCGATTTCTGCCCCTCCGGCGAGCACCGTGTCCTGGCGCGAGTCCCCTACCGCGAAGCCGCCGAGCGGTTTCGTGTCTGGTTGGCCGAGGCGAGCCCTGCCGTGGCCGCCGCGGCCGGTCCTGACCGCTTGGACGGCCTGCCTGCCCAGTTCCGACCAGTCATCGCGGACACCAGCGGCGAGGGCCTGGCACTGTTCTGAGCGAGTACCGGGAGACCTGACGCCCCGACGTAACCTCGCAGGAGTCCTAAGCCTCCTTGTCACGAAGGCATATGCCTTCACCGTGCGGGTACCCGAGGTTCCGCTGATTGCTGTACCAATTCCGCGCTCGAAGGAAGCCCCACGCGATGGCACACCCCGCGGTCCTGTGCAACCTCGTCCAGCAGTACGAAACCCCGCAAGCGCTGAACGCCAGGCTGACGGCGGGAGCGCCTTGGCAATGAACGGCATGCCCCCGCGCGAAAGCCCACTCGGGCCAGGCGATCTTGAGGAAGCAGCCGCCAAGCTGTCCGATCAGCGGGACCGCCTCCGCGCGGAGATCGCCACCGCGCGGGAAACCGAGTCGGCCCTCCGCCGCGACTGCGCCCTGGACGCCGCGGACGTCGGCGCGACCACCCTCGCCATCGAGGAACTGCACACCCGCATCGACGCCGCCACCGCCCTCCTGGAACGGACCCTCGCCGCGCTCACCCGCATCCAGGACGGCACCTTCGGCGCCTGCGCCACCTGTGGCGCCCCCATCGCCCGGGAACGGCTGATGGCCATGCCGCACGCCGAGCGGTGCGTCGCCTGCACCGAGCGGCAGAGTGGTCCCTGAGCGAGGCGCTAGATCTGGCCGAGATCGATCTCCACCGGGAATCGAAGTCCGTATCGGACCATCCCGTCCACGATCTCGACGCCCGCGCACTGCTCCTCGGACCAGGAGTCGTACTGCTCGGCCGTGGCTCGGCCGCGTCAGACACTCGGGCCGGCCACCGCGTCACCCTCGGACTCCGCCGCACCGGCCGGGGTGTCGCTCAGTCCGAGGCGCAGGTGCTCCACGTGGTAGAGCGCCTGGTCGAGGAGTTCGGCGACGTGGTTGTCGTACAGGGCGTACACCACAGAGCGCCCCTTGCGGGTGCCGGTCACCAGCCCGAGGTTGCGCAGCAGGCGGAGCTGGTGGGAGCAGGCTGACTGCTCCATGCCGACCTCGGCGGCCAGTTCGGTGGCCGCGAGGGGGCCCTCGCGAAGCCGGGCGAGGATCAGTAGTCGGGAGGGGGTGGCCAGGGCCTGCAAGGTCGTGGCCACCTTGGCGGCACCGGCCGCATCCAGGCGCGCGCGGGGGACGGTGCTGGCGGGGGATGCGGCTCCATGACCCATGCGGTCATCGTACGCCGCCGCCCCATGAACACATGAATCATTGTTCATTCATTCCTGTTACGGTGGTGGCGTCGGATGCGATTCCTCCCGCCCGTGAAGGACCACTGCCGCGATGACGTCCACTCTCACCCGCTCCGCCCCGGCCCCCGGGGCCACCCGTGACGCGGTGGCGCCCAAGCGCCGCACGCGGATCTTCGCCCTGCCCGAGGCCCGCTGGGCGGCCGCCGCGCTGGTGCTCTTCCTGGTCGCGCTGCCGCTGTATCTGCTGGAGGCGCCGGGGTGGGCGTGGGGTCCGCTGTTCGCGCTGGTGTACGCGACGGGCGGCTGGGAGCCCGGCTGGGCGGGCCTTCAGGCGCTCAAGGAGAAGACCCTCGACGTCGACCTGCTCATGGTCGTCGCCGCACTCGGCGCGGCGGCGATCGGGCAGGTGCTGGACGGCGCCCTGCTGATCGTCATCTTCGCCACCTCCGGCGCGCTGGAGGCCATCGCCACCGCCCGCACCGCCGACTCCGTACGCGGCCTCCTCGACCTCGCCCCGGCCACCGCCACGCGCCTCGCCGACGACGGCGGGGAGGAGACGGTGCCCACCGAGCGGCTGCGCGTGGGCGACACCATCCTCGTACGGCCCGGGGAGCGCATCGGCGCCGACGGCCGGGTGCTGGACGGGGCGAGCGACGTCGACCAGGCCACCATCACCGGCGAGCCGCTGCCGGTGGCGAAGGAGACCGGCGACGAGGTGTTCGCCGGCACCCTCAACGGCACCGGCGCGCTCCGGGTGAAGGTCGAACGCGACCCATCGGACTCGGTGATCGCCCGCATCGTGGCCATGGTCGAGGAAGCCGCCGAGACCAAGGCCCCCACCCAGCTCTTCATCGAGAAGGTCGAACAGCGCTACAGCCTCGGCATGGTCGCCGCCACCCTCGCGCTGTTCGCGCTCCCCCTCGTCTTCGGCGCCGCCCTGCAGCCGACGTTGCTGCGGGCGATGACCTTCATGATCGTCGCTTCGCCGTGCGCCGTGGTGCTGGCCACCATGCCCCCGCTGCTTTCGGCGATCGCCAACGCCGGACGCCACGGCGTGCTGGTCAAGTCCGCGGTGGTGATGGAACGCCTCGGGCAGATCGACGCCGTGGCGCTGGACAAGACGGGCACCCTCACCGAGGGCACGCCAAAGGTGACGGACATCCGCCCGCTCCCCGCGTCCGGCCTGTCCGGCCTGTCCGGCCTGTCCGAGGACGAGCTGCTACGGCTCGCGGCGGCGGCCGAGCACCCCAGCGAACACCCCCTGGCCCGCGCCGTCGTGGACGCCGCGCGTGGCCGTGACCTGCAGATCCCGCCGGTCGAGGACTTCAACTCCACCCCCGGCACGGGTGTGACCGCTCGGGTCGACGGCAAGACGGTCGCGGTCGGCAGCCCGGCCCGGCTCCTGGATGGCCACGCCGACCACCCCGCCGCAACGCTCGCCGAACGGCTGGAGAGCGAGGGCCGTACCGCCGTCCTGGTGTTGGTGGACGGCACCCCGGTCGGCGCACTGGGCATCGCCGACCGACTCCGCGACGAGGCCACCGCCACCGTCACCGCCCTGGCCGCGCTCAGCGGTACGGCGCCGGTCCTGCTGACCGGCGACAACCCGCGCGCCGCCGCGCGCCTGGCCGACGAAGTCGGCATCGCGGACGTACGGGCGGGCCTGCTGCCGCAGGACAAGGTGGCCGCGGTACGGGAGTTGACGGCCGCCGGACGAAAGGTCCTGGTCGTCGGCGACGGCGTCAACGACGCCCCCGCCCTGGCCGCCGCCCACACCGGCATCGCCATGGGCCGCGCGGGCTCCGACCTCGTCCTGGAGACCGCCAACGCCGTGGTCGTACGCGACGAACTGGCCACCATCCCCGCTGTGGTCGCGCTCTCCCGCCGCGCCCGGCGCCTTGTGGTGCAGAACCTGGTCATCGCCGGAACCTTCATCACCGGCCTGGTGATCTGGGACCTGGCCGGGACCTTGCCTCTGCCGCTGGGTGTCGCGGGCCACGAGGGCTCCACGGTGATTGTCGGCCTCAACGGTCTGCGGCTGTTGGCTGATGGCGCGTGGAGGTGCGCGCGGGGAGGGGACGGCGTGTAGGCCGACGCGCAAGCCTTGAGGCCCCCTGGGCACGCTGTGGCGTGTCACTATGGAAGGTCTCGACGGCGTGAGGGGGCGTCAGGTGAGCACGTGGATGCGGTGGCTGCTGGCGGCGGTTGGATCGCTGGTGGTGTTCGGGTTGTTCGTGTGGCTGGGGGAGTTGGTGTTGCCCTGGGACCGGCCGGAGCGCATCGGGACGGGCGCGGGGGCCGGGGCTGTTGCGGCTGGGGTGCTGGTGGCGTGGGTGTCCTCGCTGACCGGGTCCCCGACTCCGCCGCCGCCCGCACCGGCGTCGCCCGGAACGGGTTCGGGTGGGCCTACGGCGTCCGGCGAGCGGTCGGTGGCGGTGCAGGACAACTCGGGTGTCATCGTGACGGGTGACGGAGGCACGGTTCAGCGGTGAGCGAGGAGATCGTGCCGTCCGCGTCCGGTGGCCGCTCGGCTGCGGCGGGGAGCAATTCCGGGGTGGTCGCGACCGGCGATCACAATCAAATCGAGTACCGGACGGTGGTCCTGCCTGCGGGCGGTCTGAGCGCGGCGGTGGCGGATGACGCCGTAGTGCGAGTGAACAACCTCCCGACGCCTGACAGCGCGGTGTTCCGGGGCCGGGATGAAGCGCTGGCCGCGCTGGAGACGTTACCGGCGGCCGGGGCGGGGGTGGTGGCGCAGAGTGTGCGTGGGCTGGGTGGTGTCGGCAAGAGCACTCTGGTGCTGCACCACGCCCGCCGGTTCCTGGCGGCGGGCGGCGGGCCGGTGTGGTGGGTGGATGCCGAGTCCGCGTCCAAGGTGATGTCGGGGCTGGCCGGGCTGGCGACGGCGCTGAACCCCGTGCATGCGGGGCTGCCGCTGGAGGACGCGGCGCAGTGGACGGTGGTCTGGCTGCAGGGCCGTAGCGGGTGGCTGCTGGTACTGGACAACGCGGAGGACCCTGCCGACCTCGATCCGTACCTGGGGTGCTTGACGACCGGGCAGGTGGTGATCACCACTCGCCGTGATCTGCCCTGGCGCGATCTGGGTACACCGCTTCGCCTGGACACCCTTACCCCTGAGGCGGCGGTGGACGTGCTGCGGGAGATCACTGGCAGCACGGATGCAACGGGGCTGGCCAGTCTGGCCGACGAGCTCGGTTACCTGCCTCTGGCCTTGCAGCAGGCCGGCGCCTACCTGGCTCAGACTCGCACCAGCCCCGGCGACTACCTCGCCCAGCTCCAGCAGAACCCGGGCGGGGTCCTGGCAGCCGCCGCCCCGGGCGACCCTCAACAGCGCACCATTGCCCAGTTGTGGAGCGTCACCCTGAGCGCCGTGAAGACCGCCAACCCGCTCGCGGTGGAGCTGTTGCACATCCTGGCGTACTGCGCCCCAGACCCACTGCCCCGGGCTGTGCTGGACGTCACACCGGAGCTTCGGCCTGCTGTGGACCATGCTCTGGGCGTGCTGGCGGCGTACAGCATGATCACCCTGACCGAGACCACCGTCACTGTGCACCGTCTCGTTCAGACGGTCATCCGCGCCACCACGCCCCTCACCACGCCGAAACCCCCTCCTCGGGGCATCCGCCGACTGCTGCCCCGGCGCACGCCACCTCCACTGCCACACCCAAGTTCCACTACCCTGGCGCTCCTCCGCGCGGCAATTCCGTCCGGCAGCCTCGATGACATCCATACCTGGCCTGCATGGCAGACGCTCCTACCCCACGTCCAAGCCGTAGTCAGCCATGATGAGGTCGTCAACAGCCGCTCTGACCTCACCTTTGTGCTGGCAGAGTCGGCTTCTTACTTGCGGGCACAAGGTCAGGCCGCACAAGCGTTGACGTTGGATGAGCGGGCACTGGCCATCGCCGAAGCCGCCCTCGGCCCCAACCACCCCACCACCGCAGCGAGCCTGAACAACCTCGCCAGCACACTTAACGACCTGGGCCGCTACGCCGACGCCTTGCCCTTGGCAGAGCGGGCACTAGCGATCGGCGAGGCGACCCTCGGACCCCACCACCCCACCACCGCCATCCGCCTGGGCAACCTCGCCACCACGTTCAGGGCCCTGGGCCGCCATGCCGACGCCTTGCTCTTGGCAGAGCGGGCACTAGCGATCGGCGAGGCGACCCTCGGACCCCACCACCCCACCACCGCCATCCGCCTGGGCAACCTCGCCACCACATTCGGCCACCTGGGCCGCCACGCCGACGCCCTGCCCCTGGAGGAACGGGCACTGGCCATCACCGAAACAACCCTCGGACCCCACCACCCCACCACCGCCAAGATCCTGGGCAACCTCGCCACCACATTCGGCCACCTGGGCCGCCACGCCGACGCCCTGCCCCTGGCAGAGCGCGCACTGGCCATCACCGAAACAACCCTCGGACCCCACCACCCCACCACCGCCATGAGCTTGGGCAACCTCGCCACCACACTCGGCCACCTGGGCCGCCACGCCGACGCCCTGCCCCTGGCAGAGCGCGCACTAGCCATCACCGAAACAACCCTCGGACCCCACCACCCCACCACCACCAAGATCCTGGGCAACCTCACTGCCCTGCGACGCCTGCTCGCGCGCAATGAAAGTGATGACGCCTCGGGCTGAGCGGCGCGACGGGCCGCGAAGCGCTACGGCTCAGGCAGTGCGGAATTCTCCCGTCCGCGAGGCTGCCGTGAACGAGTTCCACGCCTCGACCGAGAAGACCAGCGCTGGACCCGCCGGGTTCTTGCTGTCCCGGACGGGGACGACACCGGCAGTGGTGGCTATGTCGGGAGCGAACTCGACGCATTCCCCTTCATCCCCGCTGCTGTAGCTGGACTTGACCCATTCAGCGCGGGACAGATCAAGGGCACTACTCATTGGGCGAACTCCTCCATCACTCTGCGGATCACGGCCAGCGACCCTTGCGGATCCAGAGCATCGGCCCGTAGCCGGTCAAACCTGGCAGTCGTGCTCTCCACCTCTTCCGGTGTGTCGATCACCTGGCCTGCCATCGCCGTATCCGCGTACACGATGCCCGGCCCTTCGTCGAACCTCAGAAGGGTGAAGCCTCCCGGCGTCGGGGGTGCTCCCGCCCCGAACGGTAGTACCTGAAGGGCCACGTGTGGGGACTCGGCTTCCTCCAAGAGGTGAGCCATCTGCGCGCTCATGACGTCGCGCCCGCCCACCTCGGTGCGTAGGCACGCCTCGTGCAGGACGCACCACTCCAGAGGTGGCGAGTCCTTCTCCATCACCTCGCGCCGTCGCATTCGCCGCTCGACCCTGGCGTCAAGCTTGTCCACGGCCTCCCGTGGATGCGCGGCCCGGAAGACAGCACGCGCGTAGTCGGCCGTCTGCAGCATGCCCATGATGAACGTGGCGGAGAAGTTGGAGATGCCCGTTGCCTGCCGCTCCAACTGAACGTACGGCAGGAACCAGGCCGGATAGCCGTGCAGACTGGCCCACTCTCGGAGCCGCACAAACGTGCCCGGCGTACCGAAGACTTCATCACAAACCTTGGCGAACGACCGGCTGGCCAGCCTCTCCCCCGCCTCCACCTTCGCCACGTACTGCTGCCCGTAGTTGGCTCGCTCGCCCAGCTCCCGCTGGCTCATCCCCGCCCGCATCCGCCAGATCCGTACCTCCTTGCCGAAAAACGCAGGTCCGCTGACCTGCTCCTGCTCCTCGCTCGTCGTCTCACTCATCACGTGGATCTCCCCTCACCCCAGGCCGACTTGGTGTGCCGCCACCCCTGTTGCCCGCCGCCCCTCAGCGCAACGCTTGGAGTACACACAGTAATTAAAGCCCGCAAGGCACATCCAACTCAGAAAGAACCACCCAAAGTAGCTAACACCGAACAGGCGACCGAATGAACGACCAATGCCCCACCTGCCGCCACTACCGCGCGCTGCGCGAGCAGGCCAAACAAGCCGGGGACTACAGCAAGGCGACCGACTACGAGGTGCTGCGCCGACGCCACCCCGCCCACACCGTCCACGTGCCTCGGCAGTCCGGAGGACGAAGCGCATGAACACCGGAAGGACTGTCCCCGGCCCGGGCCAGGAGGCGTACGACCCGATCAGCGACCGCACAGGCGTGGTCCAGGCGATTCACGCCACGACGGAACTGCTCTTCGACCACAAGACAACGGGAAGCCGCGTCGCCTTCCTGCGCCCCGCCCGGGGCGGCGTCGAGTGGACGGCGGATGCCGCCACCCTCCGTTTCCCTCCGGAAGCCAAACCCCGCCCATGAAGCCCTGGGCCGCGTGACGGACACGGCTGACACGACTCCCTACGACCACGACCACGACCACGATCCAGGTTCGGATGTCGCGTTCGAGGGCTTGGACGGAGCGGTGGACACCCCGGCGGAGCCTCTTGTTGGTCAGTTCGCCGAACCATCGCTCCACCAGGTTCAGCCACGATGGGCCGGTGGGCGTGAAGTGCAGACGATGAATGGGTGCGACTGCAGCCGCACCTGAGTCCGGGACAGCGGGGCGGGCGTTGGAGGATGCGCCCAAGTCGGTAGCCGGGTCGATCGGTGGCGGCCGCCGAGGACGGTCACGCCGATCGGCGAGGACCCGTACAACCTGGTGCCGGAAGAACCGGTGTTCCGTGGCCCGCAGGGTCACGCCTTGACGCGCCACAACTTCAGGAGGGTCTGGGTGCCGGCCATCCAGGCTGCGGGTATCGCTCGGAAGGTCAAGAACCGTGAGACCGGCCGTATGGGGTGGTGGCCTCAGGTGCATGACTGGCGGCACCCGTTCGCCACGTGGCTTGAGGATATGGGGATCGACGAGAAGGACACCCAGACGCCACCCCGGCCGGAGGTGGAGCGCATGGGTGCAGGCAGAAGAGGCCAGAGCGAGCGAAGGGGCGGTGCACGAACCGATACGGCTGTGCACCGCCCCTTCGTACGGCGTGCTCAGGAGGCTGCGATTCTCCGCACGATGACTTCCTCAACGCGCTCCGAACCAGCCTCCTTCGCATCGACCCGCTTCAGGTCTGACCGGTACCGCCGCTCAGCGCGCGTAGTAGAAGGCGTAGCGGCCGCCCGAACGCGGCTCACAGTTGAACCAGGTCACCTCACCCTGCTGGGCCAGAGTGTTCCCCACGGTCAGGCACTTGCCCAGGCTGCCGTACACGGTCCCCTGGTACGGCAGGACCGGGTGCCGGGCGGCCGAGGCCGCCCCGGCGCCGAACATGGAAAGGCCCACGGCCGCTGCTATGGTGCCGACGACAAGCGTGGCCTTACGGGAAACGGGGTTCACTTTCTCTCCACTCTTTTTGATGCCTGAGGTCAGGCATTCCGGAATTCTCGCGAGATCACCCGATCGGACTGACCGGGACATTCATGGAAGGCGCGGATAATTCGCGATCGGCTCCAGCGAAAAGCGGGTTCACCCGCCTTCCGAGGGTATCCATCCAGATCAGAAGTCAACTTGCGCCGAGCTCTGGCAGCCTGGCCATTCAAGCCAACTCTCGCTCTGGGGGACGAAGACAGGACCTCTCGGTGACTCGGGGATGCGAATCGAACTGAGCAACCTCGATCGTCCATGAGGGCCTGCCAGGGCACTGCCGGGCCCACATGCACGATCGGGGTTATTACTAACGATTCGGGTTGAAGTTGCATTCACCTGCATCCACCCGGTGGATTACGAATGCAGGTGTCGGGACTGCAAGCTCCCCTTGCAGAGCGGGGCTTCTTGATTCGGGACATTGTCCGGCTAGCTCCTTGTGCTGCCGCCAAACCTCGGCTGGAAACCCAAAGGCCTGCATCGCCCGAGAGAGC
This sequence comes from Streptomyces milbemycinicus, assembly GCF_002154605.1. GTDB lineage: Bacteria > Actinomycetota > Actinomycetes > Streptomycetales > Streptomycetaceae > Streptomyces > Streptomyces milbemycinicus. The sequence goes on from NZ_MUNE01000860.1 coordinate 16,756, forward strand.
CGTCACCAATTGAACGGACCACAGTCGAATGCCCTGGGGGAGTGCGAGATTAGCAGGACTGACTTGTCATTAGGTGACATAATCCGCGCATACTTTGTTCACCTGCCTACCGAAGGGAAACGACAGTACGGCGGCGGCTGGGCCGCGTCGACAGCGACGCGTTGGACCAGGCGGCCCGCCGATGTGGTGCCGCCGGAGGTCTGGAGGCCGAGTGTGCCGCCAAGGTGAAGTCGCCCGAGAGCTTGCCGCTCAGGCGGACTGTCGACACGAGGTTCCCCTCGGCCGGCAGTCTCTCGACCTCGGCTCGCGGAAAGCCGAAGCCGTCCGCGATCAGTCGCACCGGCCGCACAGGTATCCACGCCGCAAAGCGGACCGAGAGGTGGCCAACCCTGGCACCGGCGCCCACCGGCCGCGGTGTGTCCGGTGCGGCGGCGGACCGTACGGCGACTGCCAGGCCGGCCGCTCGGCTCGACCGGAGCCGCCCACGTCGCGGCGCCGCACGACCGGGCCCTGGAACAATTCGGCTACCGGACCGGGGTCGTTGTCGTGCAGCAGGTTCAGGAGCTCGGGTTGTACGGAACTGACGTGGAATTCGCCGTTCGCCCGGAAGCGCCCGGAGGCGCACATGTGCGACGCGCGACGGATCAGCGCTTGGGCGGGCTCACTTGGTGTACAACGGCACGTCCTTGACAGGGTGACTGCGGGCGAAAGCCCGGTAACGGCACACCGGAGTGCGGCTCCACTGGTTTTCAGGCGGGTTGGCGATGCCTGGCTTGGCGATGCCTGGCGGCGGGCGGCCGCACCCCGCCCGCCATCGCGAACCGACGCTGAGGTCGTCCGAGCCGACAGTGTGCCCCGGCCGGATTGCCAGGCGCAGCTTTGAAGGCACGGCCTACTGCTGTTCGAGTCACTGGTCGAACCACTAGTTTTTTGCCCATGCCACGAGCCTCAAAGGCCCCACAAGCTGCCCCCGGCTCTCCGTCACCCCGGCGACTGCCACCGCACACCGCCGCCGCGCAGGCGGCCTGGCTGTGTCTGCGCGAGGCGCGCCCCGTGGTCCAGGTGGTCTTCCTGGCGCGCTTCACCGTGGGGGCGCTCGGGGCCTGGCCCAGCGAGCACTTACCCGCGACGCGAGTCGCCACCGGCGCCCTGGCCTGGTTCTGTGCCACTGCCTCCGCCTATCTGCTCAATGGCGTGATGGACCTGCCCGAGGACCGGGCCAACGGCTCGCGGCGACCACTGGCCTCCGGGGCGCTACCGGCCCGCGCCGCCCGTCGGGCCATTGCCGTCCTCACCCTGTCCGCTCTCCTCCTCAGCGTCTTCGACCTGGGGCTTTTTCTTTGTGTGGGCGGAATACTGTTCCTCGGCTGGGCGTACTCCGCGCCCCCGCTCAGCGCCAAGCGGCGCAGTTGGTCCTCGTCGTTGTCGGTGACCGTCACGGGCCTGTGCGCCTATGGGGCCGGGGCTCAGGCCGCGGGAGGTGAACCACGAGCGGGCCTCTGGCTGTTCGCGGCCGTGATGTCGGCGTGGATGGGGCTGGTCGGGGCGTTCGCGAAGGATCTGGGCGACATCCCCGGGGACCGGGAGGGCGGCCGCCGTACGCTCGCGGTGGTGCGCGGCGAGAAGGCGGCCCGTACGGTCACGGCGGTCTGCGCCCCGGCGGTGGGGCTGGCGTTCGCCGTGGGCGCCCTGCTGTACGATCCGCCGCTGCTGGCCGCCGCCGTGGTGCTGTTGTGCGGCGCCGGCTGGATCTCCTGGCTGTGCCGACATCCCGCCACCGGGCGGGAACGCGCTCCCTACCGCGCCTTTATGGTCTGCCAATACGCCACTCATCTGGCGATCGCGACCGTCCTTCTCCTCGGGCTGTAGCAGACGGGCCAGGCTCGCCCGACCGCAACGGGCAAATTCCGCAAACCGGTTGAGTCGTGCCTGACGCCTCGTTAGCGTGCGCAGTCGGCAGTGCCCATCGACCGAAGGAGCGTACGGGCCAGTGCACCGGGCATGACAAGAACAGGGTTCTCCCTCGCCTCCCCCCACCCCTCGTCTCCTTTACACATCT
>NZ_MUNE01000861.1 GCF_002154605.1 Streptomyces milbemycinicus
GACAGGCCGGCAAGGCCGAGTGGAGCGCAGGAACCGGCGCCGTGCACCATCTCGGGGGTGTCCGGACGCGCGGACGTCGCGGCTGCCGCTGGTGACCCGGAGGCGGTCTGCGCCTGAGCGCGCGGGTGGTCCGACTCCTGGTGCGGGCCGGCGCAGTCGAGGGCGGTCAGCAGCAACCCGCATAACACGAGGGCGACAACACGGCGGTACCACGGCGAGCCCGGTGAGAGGGCACGGCGCCGGTTCCTGCGCTCCACTCGGCCTTGCCGGCCTGTCCACGCCGCGGTTTCCGGCGCCGTCCCGCGATCTCGCCGCGACCGCCGGCGTCGTTCCGGCACGGGCCGCGGCGCCCTTCCTCGCGGTGGTGCGGGCCCGGGAGGAACACGTCGACAGAGCGCTGTCCGGGGCCTCCAGACTCACCGTCGTCTGCCGGTGGCGCATTTAGGCCATGCCCGCCACCGCCGTCATGCCGCCGTACGCGAGCGAGTCCCGGAACGGGGAGGCGCACCGCGGTCCCGGCCGTGACGCGGTCAACGACGACCTGACACTTTTTCACGCTCTGCGAAGAAGGCGCGAAGATGCAATCCTCGACCACTACCGACACCGGTACGCTCACCGCCAGGTCCGCCATCTCCGGGCTGGTCGGCAACACCCCGCTGCTGCGGGTGTCCGAGCCCCTGGCCCCGGCCGGCCACGGCTTCTGGGCCAAGCTGGAGGGCTTCAACCCCGGCGGCATCAAGGACCGCCCAGGGCTGCACATGGTCGAACGGGCCCGGGCCCGTGGCGATCTGCGGCCGGGCGGCCGGATCATCGAGTCCACCAGCGGCACCCTGGGACTGGGGCTCGCCCTGGCCGGCATGGTCTACGGCCACCCGGTCACCCTGGTCACCGACCCCGGCCTGGAACTGTCCATGACCCGGCTGCTGACCGCGTACGGCGCCCAGGTCAATGTCGTCTCCGAACCCCATCCCACCGGCGGCTGGCAGCAGGCCCGCCGCGACCGTGTCCAGCGCCTGCGGGACCAGCACCCCGGATCATGGTGTCCGGACCAGTACAACAACCCCGACAACGTCGCCGCCTACACCCCACTCGCGCTTGAACTGGCCTCCGAACTCGGCCACATCGACGCACTGGTGTGCAGCGTCGGCACCGGTGGCCACTCCGCCGGCGTCTCCCGGGTCCTGCGGCAGCTCTACCCCGAGCTGAAGGTCATCGGGGTCGACACCATCGGCTCGACGATCTTCGGCCAGCCCGCCAGGCCCCGCCTCATGCGCGGGCTGGGATCCAGCATCTACCCCCGCAATGTGGCCTACGACCAGTTCTCCGAAGTGCACTGGGTGGCCCCGGCGGAGGCGGTGTGGACCTGCCGTCAGCTGGCCGCGTCCCACTACGCCACCGGCGGATGGAGCGTCGGGGCGGTCGCCCTGGTGGCCGGCTGGCTGGCCCGGACCAGCCCCGCGGACACCCGGATCGTGGCGATCTTCCCCGACGGTCCGCAGCGCTACCTCGGGACGGTCTACGACGACGACTACTGCGCCGCCCACGGCCTGCTCGACGCACCCCCGGCACCCGAACCCGAGGTGAACGGCAGCCTCGACGAGAAGGAGGCCCTCCGCTGGACCCGGTGCGCCACCGTGGTCGACCCCCTCTCCCCGCACCACGAGGAGGAGAGCCGGTGATATCGCTGTTCTCGCAGGTGCGTTCGTACGAGCGCAGCGTCCGGCTGTTGATGGTGAACCAGTTCACCATCAACCTGGGCTTCTACATGCTCATGCCCTACCTGGCCGCCCACCTGTCCGGAACCCTCGGACTGGCCGGCTGGCTGGTCGGGCTGATCCTGGGGGTGCGCAACTTCAGCCAGCAGGGCATGTTCCTGGTCGGCGGCACCCTGGCCGACCGGTTCGGCTACAAGCCACTGATCATCGCCGGATGCGTGCTGCGCACCGCCGGCTTCGCGGCCCTTGGGTTCGTGGACTCCCTGCCCGCGCTGCTCGCCGCCTCGGCGGCCACCGGGCTCGCCGGAGCGCTGTTCAACCCCGCCGTACGGGCGTATCTCGCCGCGGACGCGGGGGAGCGCCGGGTGGAGGCGTTCGCACTGTTCAACGTCTTCTACCAGGCCGGAATCCTGCTCGGCCCGCTGGTGGGCATGGTGCTGACCGGCATCGACTTCCGCGTCACCTGCCTCACGGCCGCCGCGGTCTTCGCCGTACTCAGTGTCGTCCAGATCCGCGCGCTGCCGCCCCGCCGGGCCGACGACGCCCGGGACGGCCGGGACGCCGCGCGCGGGAGCGTGTTGTCGCAGTGGCGGGACGTGGTGGCCAACCGGCCCTTCCTGCTCTTCTCCGCCGCCATGATCGGCTCGTACGTCCTGTCGTTCCAGGTCTACCTGGCCCTGCCGCTCGAGGTGCGCCGCCTCGGCGGCCAGGGCGAGGCCGGGGCGGCGGCGGTGGCGCTGCTGTTCGCCGTCTCGGGCCTGAGCACCATCCTCGGACAGACGAAGGTCACGGCCTGGTGCAAGGCGCGGATGGCACCGGGTCAGGCGCTGGCTTGGGGGCTGTTCACCATGGGCGTGGCCTTCCTGCCACTGCTGCTGGCGACCGCCGTGCCGGAGCCGGAGGGCGGTGCGGGCCGCTGGTTGCTCGCCGCCGTTCCGCCCGCGCTCTCGGCGCTGTTGCTCGCCCTGGGGACGATGATCGCCTACCCGTTCGAGATGGACACCATCGTCCGGCTCTCGGGTGACCGGCTCGTCGCCACCCACTACGGGCTGTACAACACCATCTGCGGGGTCGGCATCACCCTCGGCAACCTGCTCACCGGCGCCGCGCTGGACGCCGCTCGCGCGGCCGGGATGTCCGCGCTGCCGTGGTGCGCGCTGCTGATGCTGGGCATGGTGTGCGCTGCCGCGCTGTACGGGTTGCACCGCACCGGCCGCCTTGCGGCAGTGCCCGCTCCCCGGGCACAACCCGCGGCGGCCTGACGGACCACAGTCGGGAAACGGAGCGGCGGAGGGTCCACGGACCCTCCGCCGCTCCTCGCCTCGCCCCGCCCCGTCAGCGGCGGAAGGGCCCGGTCACCTCGTAGGTGATGCCGCCCGAGGAACTGCCGCTTGTGCCGCGCTGGCTGGAGAAGTACAGCCGGGTGCCGTCCGGGGAGAAGGCCGGGCCGGTGATCTCCGAACCGGACTGGCCGTTGATCCGCAGGAACGGCGCGACGACGTCGTCCGGTGTGATGATGCAGATCTCCATGTTGCCGCCGTCCTCGGCGACGAACAGGTCACCGGAGGAGGAGCCGGTGACGTTGTCCACGCCGGTCAGCGGGGCGGAGCCGGGGTTGACCAAGGAGTCGTCGTAGGCCAGCTCGTAGGTGCTGTTGCTCAGGTTGAGCTGCCAGACGCGGTTGTCGCCCTTGGTGGTGAACCAGACGGTGTCGCCCGCGTAGTGGCAGCCCTCGCCACCGTTGAAGATCTTGGCGCTCGAGACCTGGTCGCGGGTGGCGGTGGGAGAGCCGTCGGGGTCGGGTACGTCTCTCCAGCTGAACGATCCGGAGGTGGCGGTGCCGGCGACCAGCACCTGAAGCGTGCCGGAGGACAGATCGCCCCAGGTGGTGGGCGTGAACCGGTAGAAGCAGCCGTCCGTCTCGTCCTCGGTCAGGTAGATCACCTTGCGCACCGGGTCGGCGGCTGCCGCCTCGTGCTTGAACTGGCCCATGGCGTCGCGGCGCGTGGCGGCCTTCACGCCCCAGGGGTCGGTCTCGTAGACGTAGCCGCGGCTGACCTCTTCACAGGAGAGCCAGGTCTGCCAGGGGGTCGCGCCGCCCGCGCAGTTGTTCCGCGTGTTGGACAGGATGCGGTGGGCGCCGGTGATGGTGCCGGAGGAGTCGAACTTGACGGCGCCAACGCCGCCACCAGTGGCGACCTCCGAGTTGGAGACGTAGATCCAGCCCGTACCGTCGGCGAAGCAGGCGCCGCCGTCGGGGGCGTTGTGCCAGGTGTACGAGGTGCCGGAGACGACCTTTCCGGAACGGGCGATGACTCTGCTCGTGAAACCAGTGGGCAGCTGGATGGCGTTGGTGTCGGCCGCGCCCAGCGCTCCGTAGGGGCCGGGGCCGTTCTGGGCGGGGGCCGCGTAGGCGGCGCCGCGCATCAATGTGCCGCCGAAG
>NZ_MUNE01000862.1 GCF_002154605.1 Streptomyces milbemycinicus
CGGCCACCGGGGCGGTCAGCCCGATGCGGGAGATGCGCAGCACGGCGTACGTCTGGTCGCGGCGCGGGGCCCGGCTCCCGGCCGCCGCCGGGGAGGTACCGGCCGCGGCGCGGTCCGAGTCCGGGTCGGCGGCCCCGGAGTCACCCCCCGACGAATCCTCGGCCGAGCCGTCCCCGGCCCCCGCCCCGTCACGCCACTCCCGCTCCAGCGCCGCCACTTCCCGTTTGGCGCCCTCCCGCGCCTGCCGGTTGGTCCACCACAGCTGATGGACGACGAAGAGCAGCATGACGAGCCCGAGAGTGACGGTGATCTCCGCGCCGGTCCACAGGACCCGCGCCAGGACCGCCCGCCGCGGGCGCCGCCCCCGCACACGCCCCCGTACGACCACCGGTAACCGCTGCCGTCGCACGCCGACCTCCCTCCGGGGCCTCCCTCCGGGCCCCTCCGGTCGGGGCACCATAGGCCCCCTCCGGTCGGGGCACCATAGGCCCTGCGGCCCGCACTCTCCAGAACCGCTACGCGCCCAGCAGCCCCGAGACCGTATAGATCACCAGCCCCGCCAGCGCACCCACGACCGTGCCGTTGATCCGGATGAACTGCAGGTCCCGCCCGATATGGGCCTCGATCTTCCGCGAGGTGTGCTCCGCGTCCCAGCCCGCCACGGTCTCGGTGATCAGCGAGGTGATCTCGTCCCGGTAGGTGGTGACCACGTACACCGCCGCGTCCTCCAGCCATCCGTCGACCTTCGCCCGCAGCCGCCCCTCCGTGGCCAGCCGCGCGCCGAGCGAGAGGATCGCCGCCCGCGCCCGCAGCCGCAGCTCGCTGCGCTCGTCCTCGGCCGCCGCGACGATCATCGCCCGTACGGAGGCCCACGCCGAGGCGATCAGGTCCTGCACCTCGCCCCGCCCCAGCACCTCCCCCTTCAGGCGCTCCACCCGCGTCCGGGTGTCCGTATCGGACTGCAGATCGCCCGCGAAGTCGGCCAGGAAACGGTCCAGGGCCCCGCGCGCCGGATGATCCGGCATATCGCGCATCTCGCTGACGAACCGCAGCAGCTCCTTGTAGACCCGCTCACCGACCTTCCGGTCGACGAACCGCGGGGTCCAGCCGGGCGCGCCGCCGGCCACCGCCTCCATCACCGACTCGTTGTGCTCGACGAGCCAGTCGTGGGCGCGCAGACACACCAGGTCCACGGCCCGGTGGTGCCCGCCGTCCGCGACGATCCGCTCCAGCATCTTGCCGAGGCCCGGCGCGATCTCCTGCGCGTCGGCGCGCCGGGTGATCGCCTCGCCCACCACGGCCTGGACGTCGGAGTCGCGCAGCACCGTGAGCGCGCCGCGCAGGGCCGTCGCCAGTTCGGCCGTCACCCGGTCGGCGTGGGCGGGCTCGGCCAGCCAGGCGCCCAGCCTGCTGCTGATGCCGACGGACCGCAGCCGCATCCGCACCACATCGCCGGACAGGAAGTTCTCGCCGACGAACTCGCCGAGGCTCACCCCCAGCTGGTCCTTCTTGGTCGGGATGATCGCGGTGTGCGGGATCGGCAGCCCCATGGGCCGCCGGAACAGCGCGGTCACCGCGAACCAGTCGGCCAGCGCGCCGACCATTCCGGCCTCGGCTGCCGCGGCCGCGTACCCGGCCCAGCCGCCCGCACCGGCCGACCGCGCCCAGGTCGCCAGCGCGTACACGACGGCTACGGCCAGCAGCAGCGCCGTCGCGATCGTCTTCATCCGGCGCACGCCGCGGCGCTTCTCCACGTCCAACGCGGTCTCCGAGGAGAAAGCGGCCCTCGCGGCCGCGGGCGGCGGCCCCGCCTCACCCGTCGGCGTCGCTTCCATCGGGTCCATCGGGTTCATCCGGTCCATTCGCTCCACCCGGTCGAGCCGTCCCCTCGGTCATTGTCTCTTTCGTGTCTCAGTCCAGATTCCATCGCCTATGGAGTGGAACGTACGGGCGGTTCCCATCGTCTGAGTGGGCGAGCGACCCTGTGCGCCGGAGGCAGGCCGACGGGCGGACGCGTCCCGCGCCATGGGATCATGGTGAGCTGACCGGACCGCAGCGACGCCACTGCTCTCTCGCAGTTCACGTCCACTTCCGGAGCCCCAAGTTCCGCCTGCCCGAGGAGACACCCGCCCATGAGCGTGCCCCCTATGCCCAGACGCACGGCCTATGCCGTGCTCGCTGCGCTGGCGGCTGTGGTGGTCCTCGTCTCGACCGCGATATTCATCGGGGTCGGCAACAGCGACGGCAATATCGACACCGCTGCCGGCAAGCCCCGTAGCTCGGCCGCCCCGGCCTCGGCCGGCACCTGGGTGGGCACCTGGTCCACGTCCGCCGCCGCGGCCGAGCCGAACACGCTGCGGGGCTATGCAGGCATGTCGATACGGAACGTCGTCCACACCAGTGTCGGCGGCAGCCTGGCGCGCATCCAGCTGTCCAACTTCTACAGCGCCCGCCCGCTGACGATCACGCACGCCTCGCTGGCCCTGGCGGCCGCCCCCAGCAACCCCACCGCCGCCGCGGGCACGATGCGCCGCCTCACCTTCGCCGAGCGCGCGTGGGTGACCATCCCGCCGGGCCAGGCCGTCACCAGCGACCCGGTGCGGCTGGACATCCCGGCCGCCGCCGACCTGCTGGTGACCACCTACACCCCGCGCGCCTCCGGCTCGGTGACCTACCACCCGCACGCCCGCCAGACCTCCTACCTGGCGCGCGGCGACCGTACGGAGGACACCGCCGGGGCGGCCTACACCGAGCAGAGCCCCTACTGGCGCTATCTGACGGCCGTGGACGTGTTCAGCAGGGAGGCGCAGGGCACCGTCGTCGTCATCGGCGACTCCATCACCGACGGCATCACCTCCACCGCCGGGGCCAACCACCGCTGGACCGACTTCCTCGCCCAGCGGCTGCGCACCGAGCCCGGGGCGCCCCGCTACAGCGTGCTCAACTCGGGCATCAGCGGCAACCGCGTGCTGAGCGACGGCACCCAGGTCCCGCCGAACAACCCCAGCGCCCTGTCCCGCTTCCGGCGCGACGTGCTCTCCCGTACGGGCGTCAAGGCCGTCGTCGTCGAGCTGGGCGTCAACGACATACTGCGGACCCCGCACCAGACCGACCCGGACGCCATCGTCGCCGGGCTGCGTCGGCTGACCGAGCAGGCGCACGCGCGCGGGCTGCGCGTCATCGGGGCCACCCTGGCGCCCTTCTACGGCCACCGCGGCTACACCCCTCAGCTGGACGCCGTGCGCCAGCAGGTCAACACAGAGATCCGGGCGGGCAAGGTCTTCGACGACGTGGTCGACTTCGACCAGGCGCTGCGCGACCCGATGTTCCCGATCCGGCTGCGCCCGTCGTACGACTCGGGCGACCACCTCCACCCGAGCGACGAGGGCTACCGGGCGATGGCGCGGGCACTGGACCTGCAGACCCTCAAGGGCGGCGCGGCAGCCGCCCTCTAGCCGACCGGCCCAGTCCCAGTCGCCGCCCAGTCCCAGTCGCCGCTCAGTCCCAGTCGCCCTTCTCCAAGGACGGGCGCTCCGACGACCCGCGCCGCTCACGCCGTTCGGCATGGCGCTCCCGGCGTTCCGCATGGCGCTCGGCCCGCAGCTCGCGCCGCTCGGCGTGGCGCTCGGCGTGGAGCCGTTTACGCTCCTCCTTGAGGCGCTGGCGCTCCTCCTTGCGCAGTTTGCGCTCCACCGCCACACCGCCGAACAGCGCCAGGCCGGTGACGGTCACCCGCGGCGAACCCGGCGAGCCCTCACCGGACCCGCTGTGGTCGAAGGCGCCCATGATGCCGACGCCCCCGACCTGCACATCCATGTCCGGCGGGGCCGTCACCTGAATCCCGCCCATGATCGCGAAGCAGCGGATCACCGTATCGCGGTCCTCGAAGCGGGCCTCGCGCAGATCGATCTCCCCACCGCCCCAGAAGACAAAAGAGGTGAAGCGGCGCGCCACGGTCCAGCGGCCCTTGCGCTGAAAGCCGCCCATGACCGCGATCCCGGTCCGGGAGGTCGGCGTAGCGCCGATCCGCTCCGCCCAGCCGCCCTCGGCCGCGGGCATGGGGGCGGCGGCCGGACGGCCGGGCACCGGGAGGTCCCGCACGAGCGGTTCGAGTTCGGCATGGGTCCGGGCCCGGTACGCCGCGTCCAGTCGCTCCTCGAACTCCTCCATGGTGAGGCGTCCTTCGGCGACGCCGTCCCGGAGTGCGTCGGCGATCCGCTCGCGCTCGGCGTCCGAGGCCCGCATCTCCAGCCCGGTCTGAGGTTCGGGTGTCATATCCCCCGAGGATGCACCGCTCGTCATACGGACAGATTAACGGCGTAAGGCCGTGTGGCCCACGCCCTTCAGACCGGGTCGGCCGACGGCCGCGCGGACTTGCCCTCCCGCTCCGCCTCTCCCTCCCCCTCCGCCGCCCCTTCCGCATCCGGCTCCCGCTCCGCCTCCGCCGCTGCTCCCGCCCCCCGGGCGCCCCCCGCCGGATACAGCATCTTGGCGATCACGTCCTCGATGTCCGGCTCCCGCACCGACAGGTCCACCAGCGGATATCCGTCCGCCACCGCCGCCACGATCGGCGCGGCGC
>NZ_MUNE01000863.1 GCF_002154605.1 Streptomyces milbemycinicus
GCGGTCGCCGACGGTGACGCTGACCGCCCGTGGCTGATGGCCGCCGGCCGCGGCGATCAGGATGTAGGAGCCCGCGCCCGGAGTGCTCAGCGCGTACCGTCCGTCCTCCCCGGTGGCGCCGCGCCCGATCTGGCGTCCGGCGATGTCGATGAGGGTGAGCGCCGCCCGTGGGACCGTGGTGCCGTCGTGGTGCTGGACGGTGCCGCAGACCGGGATGCCGGCGGTGGTGGGCGTCGGGGCGGTGCGGGGCACGGTGCGCGCGGCCGGGACGACGGGGTCTTGCTGGACGGCAAAGTCGGTGTGGGACACCAGAGGTTTCTCCTTCAGCAGGAAGGCGAGCAGGAAGCCCAGAACGAGCACCGGCACGAGATAGAGGAAGATGCGCGGCATGGCGTCGGCGTACGCCGCGATATAGCCGTCGCGCAGCGGGCCGGGCAGCGAGTGCACCAGCTGCGGGGTGACCGACTCGGGGTCGGGGATCCCGGGGCCGGACGCCCCCGGATCGGTGCTGCCCGTGGGGAGTTCGACCGCCAGGCGGTCGGCGAGGCGGTGGGCGAAGAGGGTGCCGAAGACGGCCGCGCCGACGCTGCCGCCCATCTGCCGGAAGTAGTTGTTGGCGCTGGTGGCGGAGCCGATGTCGGCGGGGCGTGCGGAGTTCTGGACGGCGAGCACCAGCACGGGCATGACCAGCCCCATGCCGAGCCCCAGGATCCCCATCCACAGGCTGTAGTCCTGGCGGGAGGTGTCCTCGTCCATCCGGGAGAGCAGCCACATGCCGATGGCGGAGAGCACGCCGCCGACGATGGGGTAGATCCGGTACCGGCCGGTGGCGCTGATGAGTTGGCCCGAGGCGACCGAGGCCACCACCATGCCGCCCATCATGGGCAGCAGCAACAGCCCCGACTCGGTGGCACTGGCGCCGTCGACCATCTGGAGAAAGGTGGGCAGATAGCTGGCGGCCCCGAAGAGCGCTACGCCGAGGACCATGCCGATGACGCCGGTGACGCAGAAGACCGAGTCGCGGAACAGCCGCAGCGGGATGATGGGTTCGACCGCCACCGACTCGATGACGACGAAGAGGATCGCGCTGCCCAGCGCCCCGAGCGCGAGCCCGAGGATGACTCGGGACTTCCACGGATATTCGGTGCCGCCCCAACTCGTCAGCAGCACCAGGCAGGTCGAGGACACGGCAAGGAGCAGCGCGCCGAGATAGTCGAAGCGCGCCCGCCGGGTCGGCTTGGGCAGCTTGAGCGCGACGGTCACGACGGCCAGGGTGACCAGGCCGAAGGGCACATTGACGTAGAAGCACCAGCGCCAGGACATGTGGTCGGTGAAGAAGCCGCCGAGCAGGGGGCCCGCGACCGACGCGAGGCCGAACGCGGCGGCGATGAGCCCCATGTAGCGGCCGCGCTCACGGGGCGGAACGATGTCCGCCATGATCGCCTGAATGCCGATCATCAGGCCCCCGGCGCCCACACCCTGGACCGCCCGGAAGGCGATCAGCTCGTCCATCGTGCGCGACCAGCCCGCGAGCGCGGAGCCGACCACGAAGACGGCGATGGAGAAGATGAAGACGCCCTTGCGCCCCATCAAGTCGCCCAGCTTGCCGTAGACCGGCAGCACGATGGTCGAGGCGAGGAGGTACGAGGTGACGGCCCAGGACATCTTGTCCAGGCCGTGCAGTTCACCGACCACCTTCGGCAGGGCCGTGGCCACGATGGTCTGGTCGAGGGCCGCCAGCAGCAGCGTGAGCATCAGCCCGAAGAAGACCATCCGGACCCGGGCCGGGCTGAGCCCGACCGTAGCGCCGCCACCACCCGCCGGGCCGGGGCCCGGCGCGTCGGGGCCCGGCGCCTCCCCGGAGGTCTGGTGCGCCGACTGCCACGCCGTCTCGTGCGCCTGCTGGACCTGTTGGGTCTGCTGCACGTGTTGAGCGTGCTGCGTGTGTTGAGCATGTTGGGCTTGTTGAGCCGCTTGTTGCGCCTGTTGCGCCGTCCGGGCCCAGGCGGGTCCGGGACCGGTGGCGCGCCCCGGCTCGCCCCCCTTGGCCAGGGGGGTCCAGGTGATCCCGCCCACGTCCTTCTCCCCTCGTCGCGCCTGCACCGCCGCCCATTTCTCGCATTACGCGACAACTGTGAGCAAGCGCGACGAATCGCCGCTGACCGGTGGGGAGAGGGACGTAAGAGGCTTTCGCCCCGGTCGGAGGGTGTGCGGCGGCTAACCGCGCCGCGGAGAAAACCACCCGATCCGGTGAGCCTTCAGTTACTTCTGCTTCGCGACCTCGGTGGCGAGGTTGGCGAGCAACGCATCATAGATCCGGGCCAGGCCCTTGGGCGCGAAGGTCCGCTCGAAGAAGCCGCCGATACCGCCCGCACCCTGCCAGACCGAGGTGACGACCACCCGCGCCTGACCCTCGCCCGCCGGGGTCACGACCCAGGTGGTGACCATCGAGGAGTTACGGTCCTTCTCGACCAGCTCCCCGTCGGTCGGCTCGGTCACCTCCAGCAGACAGTCGCGCACGCGCTTGCTGGTGGCCTGGAGCTTCCAGTGGACCAGCGTGCCCGCACCGTCGCCGCCCTCGCGTACCTCGTACTCGCTGAACTGCTCCGGCAGCAGCCGGCCACGCACACCGCTGTAGTCGGCGAGCGCGTCGAACACGTCCTCGGGGCTGCCCGTGACGATCCGCTCAGTGGTGGCCTCGACTTGGCCCATTGCTCTCCTCCACTCGCTGCACGGCGCCCCGGCCTGCGGCGCCCTCGACTGCGGCAAGCCAACCATTTTTGCTGGGACTTTGCCTAATTGGAGGCAGCCACCGGTAAAGCGGCCGCGGCTGGATCAGCGCACCGCGCGGACGCCGTCGAGGGCCACGCCGAGGACGCGGTCGCGCTGGGCGTCGTCGAGGAAGTTGGTCGCGGTGATCCCGGCGACCATCCGCAGCAGGTCGTCGAAGTCGATATCGGTGCGGATCCGGCCGGCCTGTCGCGCCCGGTCGAAGAGCGGGCCGCCCGCCCGGTACATCGACTCGCGGCAGGCCTGGAAGATGTCCGACTCATCGTCCATGGCCTCGCGGATCGCCCGCTTGGTGACGCTGTAGCCGACGAAGCGGCGCAGCCACGAGTCCAGCGCCTCCCAGGGCTCCAGCGCGGCGACCCCCTCGGCCACCCGGCAGAGCGCGGCGACCTCGTCGGCGTAGACGCTCTCGAAGAGATGGCGGCGGGTGGGGAAGTTCCGGTAGAGCGTGGCGATGCCGACCCCGGCGCGGCGGGCGATGTCCTCCAGCGGCGCCTCCGCGCCGCTCTCGGCGAACACCTCGCGCGCGGCCGACAGCAGCGCGTCGTAGTTGCGCGCGGCGTCCCGGCGGTACGGGCGCTGGGCCGCGACGATCTCGTCGACGGGGAGCTGCGGGACGGTCACGGGGGCCTCCGGGTGAAACGGGTCGAAGCAGGGATCGAAGCAATCGGTTTGAAAGTGGAGGTTGACCTCCGCTAGAGTGGAGGTACACCTCCACTTTATCAGTCGGGGCCGTGCACTGCCGGTCGCGCACCCTCGTGCGCCCACCGTTCCGCGGTGCCCGCGCCCCTGGCCGGCCGTGCCCAGGCGCACGCCGCCCCGTCCCTGTCCTGTACGGAGAGGTCACCATGCCCCGCAGCTCCACCCGCCTCACCTTCGCGGTCCTCGCGACAGGCGCCGGCGTGTTCTCCATGCTCCAGTCGCTGATCGCCCCGGCCCTGCCGACCGTGCAGCACGCCCTGCACACCTCCCAGTCCACCGCGACCTGGGTGATGACCGCGTATCTGCTCTCCGCCTCCATCTTCACCCCGATCCTCGGCCGCATCGGCGATCTGATCGGCAAGAAGCGCACCCTGGTCGCGGTCCTCGTCGCGCTGACGCTCGGCTGTCTGCTCGCCGCCCTCGCGCCCACGATCGGCGCCCTCATCGTCGCCCGGGTGATCCAGGGCATCGGCGGCGCGCTCTTCCCGCTCTCCTTCGGCATCATCCGCGACGAGTTCGCCGCCGAGGAGGTGAGCCCCAGCATCAGCAACCTCTCGGCGGTCATCGCCGCGGGCGGCGGCGTCGGGGTGGTCGCCGCCGGGCCCATCGTCTCCGCGCTCGACTACCGCTGGCTGTTCTGGCTGCCCGTCGGCATCGTCGCCGCCACCGCGCTGATCGCCCTGCGCTTCATCCCCGAATCCCCCACCCGCGCCTCCGGACGGGTCAACTGGCTCGGCGCCGTGCTGCTCTCGGGCTGGCTGATCACACTGCTGCTGCCGCTCAGCCAGGCCGCCGTCTGGGGCTGGGGATCGGCCCGGGTGATCACGCTCTTCGTGGCCGCCGCGCTGCTGTTCGCCCTGTGGCTGCTGGCCGAGGCCCGCTCCGCCAACCCGCTCATCGACATGCGCGTGATGCGACTGCCCGCCGTATGGACCACCAACGCCGCGGCGCTGCTGTTCGGCGCGGGCATGTACGCGATCTGGTCCTTCCTCCCCGCCTTCGCACAGACCCCGTCCGCCGCGGGATACGGCTTCGGCGCCAGCGTCACCGGGGCCGGGCTGCTGATGCTCCCCATGCTGCTCGCCATGTTCGGCGCGGGCGTGCTCAGCGGACGCCTCGAACCGCGCCTCGGCGCCAAGCGGCTGCTGGTGGCGGGCGCCGCGCTCGGCGCCGTCGCCTGTGGCTTCCTCACCCTGTGGCACGACCAGCAGTGGCAGATCGCGTTCGTCGCCGGGATCTTCGGCCTCGGCATCGGCCTGGCCTTCGCCTCCATGGCCAACCTCATCGTGGGCAGCGTCCCGGCCGAGCAGACCGGCGCGGCGACCGGTATGAACGCCAACATCCGCACCATCGGCGGCTCCATCGGCGCCTCCGTCACCAGCGTGCTGGTCACCAGCCGCCTCCAGCCCTCCGGCCTGCCGTACGAATCCGGCTACACCCACGGCTACGCCCTGCTGGCCGTGCTCTGCCTCGCCGCCACCCTCGCGGCCCTGCTCGTCCCGGCCCGCCGCGCCCGCCTCACCGCCGGCTCGCTCCGGGCCGTCGGCGCCCCGGCGAGCGCCGAGCCCCGGCACGCGGCGCCGAGCGCACGGGGCTGACCGCGACACGGCATCCGGGGGCTGACCCATGAATGAAACATGTGTTCTAATTCTGGGTACGAGCGAGACCCCCGGAGGTGCACGCCATGCGCTGGGACAACCTGACCGACGGCGACGGGGCCGCCGCGCCCGCCCTCTTCGCGGCGGACGCGGTGACCACCCGCACCTTCGACACCCCCGAGTTCCGCGGGATCACCTTCCACGAGATCCGCGCCCGCTCGATCGTCAACCGGGTGCCCGGCGCCTCCCGGATGCCGTTCGAGTGGACGGTGAACCCGTACCGCGGCTGCTCGCACGCCTGCGTCTACTGCTTCGCGCGCAAGACGCACAGCTATCTCGACCTCGACACCGGGCTCGGCTTCGACACCCAGATCGTGGTGAAGATCAACGCCCCCGAGCTGCTCCGCCGCGAGCTGGCCGCCGGCCGCTGGCGCGGCGAACACATCGCCATGGGCACCAACGTCGACTGCTACCAGCGGGCCGAAGGCCGCTACCGGCTGATGCCCGGCATCCTCACCGCCCTGACCGAACGCGCCAACCCCTTCTCCATCCTCACCAAAGGCACCCTGATCCTGCGCGACCTGGAGCTGCTGCGGCGCGCCTCCCGCGTCACCGACATCGGCGTCTCCGTCTCGGTCGGCTTCACCGACCCCGAACTGTGGCGCACCGTCGAGCCGGGCACGCCCTCGCCCCAGCGCAGGCTGGAGGCGGTGCGCACGCTGACCGACCACGGCATCCCATGCGGTGTGCTGATGGCCCCGGTCATCCCCTTCCTCGGCGACTCCCCCGAGCAGCTGCGCGCGACCGTACGGGCCGTCGCCGCGGCCGGGGCCACCTCCGTGACACCGCTCGTACTGCATCTGCGACCCGGCGCCCGCGAGTGGTTCACGGCCTGGCTCACCCACCACCACCCGCGCCTGCTGCGCCGGTACGACGCGCTGTACGAGGGCGGGACGTACGCGCCCCGGTGGTATCAGCGGCGGATCACCGGGATGGTCCACGAGTTCGCCGACGAGTACGGCATCGGCCCGCACCGCGCGGGCGCGCACCGGGGCGTCCCGGACCGTCCGGATACGGATGCGGATACGGATACGGACGCGGATACGGTCACCGCTGAGGCGCCCGACCAGCTGACCCTGCTGTAAGAGGCCGGCAGACGCTCATACGCTCGTGATCAGGTTGCTCAGGGCGGCCGCCAGCCGGTCGCGGGCCTCGGTCTGGGCGGCGATGCGCGCGTCGAGGACGGCGAGCCGGTCCCGGGCGATGCCGAGCCCTTCCTGGCTGGGCCGCGCGCTCGTCATATCGCCGTCCAGACAGGGCAGGAAGCAGCGGACGTCGTCCAGGGTGAGGCCGACGGAGAGCAGCCGGCGGATGTTGCGGACGCGGACGGCGGTCCGCGCGTCGTAGTCGCGGTAGCCGTTGTGCTCGCGCGAGGACGTGATCAGCCCCGCCTGCTCGTAGTGGCGCAGCGCGCGCGGCGTCGCGCCCGTGGCCTTCGCCAGTTCCCCGATCCGCACCGGTCCCACCTCCGGTGCCGTTTCTATCAGCTGTCGCTCAGCCGCCCATCAGCCGATCACCGCCCCGCCGTCCACCGGCAGCACGACCCCCGTCACAAACGCCGCCCCGGGCGAGGCCAGTTGCACGATCGCCCACGCCACCTCCTCCGGCAGCCCGATCCGCCCCAGCGGAGTGTGGGCCAGCTGCCAGGCCCGCACCTGGACGCGCTGCTCGGGCGTCAGCCCCTGGTGCTCCCCGATCGGGGTCTCGATCGCCCCGGGCGCGACCGCCACCACCCGCACCCCGCGCGGCGCCAGCTCCACCGCCCAGCTGCGGGTCAGCGTTTCGAGGGCGGTCTTCGTCGCCGCGTAGAAGGAGTTGCCCGGCCAGGCCCGCTGACCGACGGCCGTGCTGACGTTCACCACCACGCCGCCGCTCTCCTCCAGGGGCCCGAGGGCCGCGCGCGTCAGCAGGACGGGCGCGAGGAGATTGGTCGCCAGGAGTGGGGTGGCCAGCTCGGGGGTGATGTCGCCCAGCGCCGCGGCGCGCACGACCGCGGCGTTGTTGACCAGCACGTCCAGCCGGCCGTACGACTCGGTCACCCGCCGCACGATGTCCTCGGCGGCGCCCTCAGCGGTGATATCGGCCGGCAGGGGCTGGATCCGCGGCTGCCCCGCCGCCGTCTCCTCCAGCGGCCCGGGCCGCCGCCCGACCACCACCACCCGCGCCCCCTGCCCGGCGAGGGCGCGGGCGGTGGCCCGCCCGATCCCGGTGCCCGCGCCGGTGACGAGGGCGACCTTGCCGTCGAGGCTGTCGGCGCTGTCGAGGCTGTCAGGGCCGTCGTCGAGCGGGTGCGTTGTCCTGATGTCGGTGTCGCTGTTGTGGTTCATGGCGAGGATCGTGCGACCCTGCCGCCAATGGCAGGGTCAAGCGGCCTACGGTGGGCGGATGGACGGCGTACGCGTGAGGCTCATGACGGAAGCGGACATCGACGCCGTGGCGGCGGTACGGGTGCGCGGCTGGCAGGCGGCGTACCGAGGGCTCGTACCGCAGGCGCACCTGGACGGCCTCAGCGTCGAAAAGGACGCGGCGCGGCGGCGGGAGTTCTTCTCCCGGGGCCTGGGGGACGTCGTCAACCTCGTGGCCGAGAACGCGGGCGGCAAGGTGGTGGGCTGGGCCTGTCTCGGCCCGTACCGGGACCGCGATCTCCCGTCGGGCGACGCGGAGTTGTACGCGATCTACGTACGCCCCGACCTGATCGGCACCGGCATCGGCCACGCCCTGCTGACGGAGTCCATCACCAGAGCCGCCGAACGCGGCTTCCCGCACCTGCGGCTCTGGGTCCTCGAGGGCAACACCCACGCCCGCCACTTCTACGAGCGCGCGGGGTTCACCCCCGACGGCGGCCAAGAGGACTACGCGGTGGACGGCGTTCCCGTCCCCGAGCTGCGCTACGCCCGGTCTCTCGCCCCCACGCGCGTCTGAGGTCCCGCCGCCGGGACGTACCGCCGCCGGGACGTACCGGCGGCGG
>NZ_MUNE01000864.1 GCF_002154605.1 Streptomyces milbemycinicus
TCCGCTGCTGCGTGGCGCCCGGATCACCGCGCCCGGCAAGTACGGCTTCGAGGTGGTCGACGACGGGCGCCACGCAGCAGCGGATTGGCGTGCGAGCGGATGGCCACCGCGCTGCCGACCGCGTCGGTCACCTCCAGCCGGTCGAACTCGGCGGTCGACTCCTCGGTGAGCAGCACGGCCGCCGCCGCGTCGGCGCAGTCCGACACCGCGGTGCGCAGAAAGGACGGCGAGCTGGAACCCGCCACCCGGATCGCCGAACCGGTGGCCGAGACGAACTCGCAGTCCTCGAAGGTGCCGCGGGACCGTTCGGAGACGACCACCCCGCCGCCCTTGGTGCGCAGCGTCCGGCACCTGCGCAGCAGCGGGTCGGCGCCCGCGGACAGCGCGATGGCCGGCCCGGTGGTGCCGGAGACCGTGACGTCCTCGACGGTGGGGCGGGACGCGCTGGTGAGATAGACGCCCACCGTCGTGTCGCGGACGGTGCAGCGGGAGACGTACGTGGTGCTGTTGCCCTCCAGGGCGATGGCGGGCTTGTCGGTGGCGGTGATGTCGCAGGACTCGATGGAGCCCTGCGATTCGCCGTTGGCGAGCACGCCGTTGCCGCGGGCGTCGCGGATGCGGCAGCCGCGCACCGTCGAGCGGGCGCCCTCACTGAGGACGACACCGGAGGTGCCGAGGTTTTCCAGCACACAGTCCTCGATGACGCTCGCCACCTCGGAGGTGTCCACGATCCCGGCGCCCTCGCGGTTGGTGACCCGGCAGCCGCGCATGGCCAGCGAACCGGTCTGCCGGGCCAGCACCGCCGTCCAGCCGGAGCCGATCACCGTGCAGCCGTCCATGGCCACTTGCCCGCGCGGCGCGTCCACCACCGCCACGTCCTCGCTGCCGCCGCGCAGCGTCAGGTCGGTGAGCATCACCGCGTCCGCGACCAGCGTCAGCGCGGTGCCGCGGCGCGGGCAGATCTCCACGCTGCCGGGCTCGCCCTCGGCGACGAGCGTGACCCGGGTCTTGACGGTGAGGTTTTCCGGGTAACGGCCGGGCCGGACATGGATCACCGCTCCGGTACGTGCCGTGGCCAGCGCCTCACCGATCGTCCGGAAACTCTCCGGTTGCTCCGGGCAGACCGTCAGTACCTGCCGTGACACGCTCGGACCTCCTGAATTGATGGTGCCGTGAACAATGCCCGGACCGAGCCGAGTTGGCGGCCGGGCTTCCCCTATCATGCGTGGCATGCGAAGCGATCGTTACCACCGCGCCTCTGTGACTCTCGCGGTGGCAGCCGCTCTTCCCGCGCTCATGATGTCCACGCCCGCGCAGGCCGATGAGGACGACCCGGTCAGCCTGCCCGCGCTCCGCTCGCGCGTCGCCGCCGACGAGAGCTGCGCCACCGCGTCGCACAAGACCGCGGAGCAGCAGCCGTGGACGTGGCAGGCGTTGCAGCTGTCCCGGGCGTGGCAGCTGTCGAAGGGCGCGGAGGTGACCGTGGCCGTCGTGGACACGGGCGTGGGTTCCGACCTGCCCGCGCTCGACGGCCGGGTGACCCAGGCGGGAGACGCGGGCGTCGACTGCGTGGGGCACGGGAGCTTCGCCGCGGGCCTCATCGCAGGAGCCCCCAGTGGCAAGGGAGCGGTCACCGGTGTCGCGCCGCGGGCCCGCATCCTGGCCGTCAGGGCCACCGACGCGCGTGGCAACACCACCGCCCAGCAGGTCGCGGACGGCATCAGGACCGCCGTGGACGAGGGCGCGGACATCGTCTACACCGGGCAGGCCCTGGCCGTGGGCAGGAGCCAGTTGACCCAGGCGGTCGCCTACGCCACCGCCAAGGACGTGCTGGTGATCGCCCCGGCCGCGCCGGACATCGCCCCCGAGGGCGCCGATGGGCGCCCCGACCCGCGGGCCCGCGCCTACTGGCCCGCCCAGGTCCCGCAGGTGCTGTCGGTGGTGGACTACGGGCCGAGTGGCGGCCGTCCGGAGAAAGCCGCGGCCCCCCTCGCCCCGGACCTGGCCGCCCCCGGCGACGCCGTGGTCGGTATCGGGCCCAAGGGCAGTGGCCACTACATCGGTTCCGGGTCGTCGCTGGCCGCCGCGCATGTCGCGGGGGCCGCTGCGCTGATCCGCTCGTACCACCCCGAGCTGTCCGCCGCCGAGGTCTCCCGGCGGCTGACCGAGGCCGCCTACCCCGGCGAGGCCCCGCGTCTGGACACCTACGCCGGGTTGACCGTGGTCCTCGGCGACGGCACACGGGGCGAACCGAAGGCCGCCGCCGCCCATGTCCCGCCCGCCGCGGCCAGGACGCCGCGGGTACGGGCCCTGCTGATCGCGGGCGTGGCCGGGGCCGTCGTCCTGCTGGTGGCCGCGGCCGCGTTCATCGTGCCGCGCGGCAAGGCCCGCGGCTGGCGCCCGGCCGGATAGCCCTGGCGGGTTCCGGCACGGTGGTGCCGGTGCACGGAGCGAGCTCCGCACACCGGCACCGCGACCGCCGCCCGATGTCATGAATCCTCCGTGCCCATCAGGGCCGTCTGGATCTGGACGCTCTTGCGCCGGGCGATCCGCAGACCCCGTCCGGGCGGCAGGATCCGCCCCTTGACGTTGCCGAAGAGGTAGCCCTCGGTCGGCGGGCAGGACAGCAGGATCCCGGGGGTGTTGACCTCCTGGAGCCGTCGCATCAGCGGGTCGTTCAGGCCCCGGCCCGCGCCCGCCGCCGAGCGGGCCACGATCATGTGCAGCCCGACCTCGTACCCCAGCGCGAGGAAGTCCGTCAGGCCCTCGAAGGGCTGGTTCAGCGGTCCGCCGCCGCCCACCATGTCGTAGTCGTCGACCAGGACGAACAGCCGCGGCCCGGTCCACCAGTCGCACAACCGCATCCGGGACGGGGCGATGTCCGGGCCCGGCATCCGGGTCTTCACGGCCCGCGCCGCGCCCCCGACCAGCTCCTTGAGCGCGTCCAGCGAGACGGCGTGGCCCAGCCGGTACTCGTCGGGGACCGCCTCCACCAGCTCGCGGCGGTAGTCCACGACCATGATCCGGGCCTCGGCGGGGGTGTACCGGGCCATGATGGACTGCGCGGCGAGCCGCAGCAGGTTGGTCTTGCCGCTCTCGGTGTCGCCGACCACGATCATGTGCGGATTGGCGCTGAAGTCGTGCCAGACGGTGCCCATCCGGTCCTCCTCCAGACCGAGCGGCATCCGCAGATCGCCCTCCACGGGCGGCAGTTGGGCGGCCGGAAGCTTCGTCGGCAGCATCCGCACCGGGGGAGCGGGCGGGCCCGACCAGTGCTCGCGCACCGCCGCGACCAGCCCGGCCACGCCGTCCGCGAGGTCGTCGGCCCCCGCCACGCCGTCGATACGCGGCAGCGCCGCCAGATAGTGCAGCTTGGACTCGCGGGTCAGACCACGGCCCGGGATCCGGGGCACGCCCGCCGCCTTGCGCACATCGATGCCCGAGTCCATCGGGTCGCCCATGCGCAGCTCCAGCCGGGTGGCGGCCTGGTCGCGCACCGCCGAGGACAGCTCGACCCAGCGGGCGGTGGTGACGATCAGGTGGACGCCGTAGTTGAGGCCCCGGCCCGCGATCGCGTTGAACGTCGGGATGTGCTGGTCGTACTCCTGGCGGACCGTGGACCAGCCGTCGATGACGAGGAAGACGTCGCCGTGCTTCTCCTCGGGGAACTCCCCGGCCGCCCGGCGGCGCCGCAGCGTCGCCATCGAGTCGATCCCGTTGTCCAGGAAGAACCGCTCCCGGTGCGCCAGCACCGTGGAGACCTCGGCGATCACCCGGCCGACCCGCTCCTGGTCCAGCCGGGCCGCGACCCCGCCGACATGCGGCAGGCCCACCAGACCCGCGAGGGTGCCGCCACCGAAGTCCAGGCAGTAGAACTGCACTTCGCGCGGGGTGTGGGTGAGCGCAAGCGAGGTGATCAGCGTACGGAGGAGGGTGGACTTGCCACTCTGCGGGCCGCCCGCGACGGCGACATGGCCGCCGGCCGCCGAGAGGTCCACCCGCAGTTCGTCCCGGAGCTGGTCGAAGGGCCGGTCCACGACGCCGACCGGGACCGACAGCCGTCCCCGTCTGGTGAGATCCGTGACCGTCAGCCCGTACTCGGTGTGCGGTGCCAGCGACGGCAGCAACTCGTTGAGCGGCGACGGATCGGTCAGCGGCGGCAGCCACACCTGATGCGCGGGCGGCCCGGCGTCCCGCATCCGGTCCACGGCCACCGACAGCAGCGACTCGCCGTCCCCGGCCTCGTTGTCGTCGTTCTCGTTGGGCTTTTCCGGCTCGTCCGGCGGAAGGTCGGGCAGCTGCCGCGGCACCACCCAGCCCGCCGTCCACGGCACCACCTGACTGGCCACCCGCGCCTGGTGCGCCGAACCGCTGCGCCGCCGGTACGGGCCCGAGACATAGGCCGCCCGGAAGCGGGTCAGCGCCTCCACACCGGTCTTGATGAAGCCGCTGCCCGGGGTCGGCGGCAGCTCGTACGCGTCCGGCACGCCCAGCACGCCCCGGCTCTCCATCGCGGAGAACGTGCGCAGCCCGATGCGGTACGACAGATGGCTTTCCAGCTGGTGCATCCGGCCCTCGTCCAGGCGCTGCGAGGCGAGCAGCAGATGCACCCCGAGGCTGCGGCCGAGCCGGCCGATCATGACGAACAGCTCCATGAAATCGCGGTGCGCGGAGAGCAGTTCGCTGAACTCGTCGACCACCACGAACAGGCTCGGCAGCGGCGTCAGCGGTGTGCCGTCCGCCCGCGCCTTCTCGTACTCCAGGGCCGAGGTGTAGTTGCCCGCCGCCCGCAGCAGCTCCTGACGCCGCATCAACTCCCCGTGCAGCGCGTCCTGCATCCGGGAGACCAGCGCCACCTCGTCCGCGAGGTTCGTGATCACGGCGGAGGTGTGCGGCAGCTCGTCCAGGCCCAGGAAGGTCGCGCCGCCCTTGAAGTCGACCAGCACGAAGTTGAGCGTTTCCGAGGAGTTGGTCAGCGCCAGGCCCAGCACCAGGGTGCGCAGCAGCTCGCTCTTGCCCGAGCCGGTCGCGCCGATCAGCATGCCGTGCGGCCCGGTGCCGCCCTGCGCCGACTCCTTGATGTCCAGCTCCACCGGTACCCCGTCGGAGCCCACCGCGATCGGCACCCGCAGCCGGGCGGATCCGGTGCGCCGCCCCCACAGCGTGGGCGGCTCATGGCGGTACAGGTCCGGGATGCCCAGCAGCGAGGTCAGCTCCACGTCGGCGGCCAGCGGCTCGGCCGACTCCGTGGCCATGCCCATCCGGTACGGGGCGAGCCGCTTGGCCAGCGACGCGGCGACGGCTGTGCTCAGCCGGTCGGGCCGGCCGAGGAACGTCACCTGCTCCTTGCGCTCGCGGTCCGTACGCACCAGGTTCATGGTCTCGTCGGCGACCTCGAACCGCAGCGTGGCACGCCCCGGCCGCCAGGGCAGCTCGCCGGTGAGGTCGAGCACCACCGCGTTGCGGTGGCCGGGCCCCTCCATACGGTGCCCGCCGGGCGGCGCGACGCCGTCCAACACCACGACCGTGTACGGCTCCTCACGGCCGGCCGTCGCGTCCGGGTCGAACGGCGGTCGCTCCTGGAACTCGCCGCCGAGCAGATCGTCCAGCTCGTTCACCGACGACAGGACCATCCGTACGGAACCGGCCCCGTCGCTCTCCTGCGCGTGCAGATTGTGCGGCAGCCACTTCACCCAGTCCCACTCGGCCCGCCGCTCGTCCGTCGTGACCACCGCGATCCACAGGTCCTCGGGCGAGTGCAGCACGGCCAGTTGGGCGAGCATCGCCCGGGTCAGCTCCCGGGTCCGGTCCGGATCCCCCCGGAACAGCACCCGCGCCCAGGTTCGCAGATACACCGCGATGGGCTGGTCGGGGACGGTGGAGTAGGCACGGATGAAGCTGCGCAGCGCGTGTGCGGTGAGCGGTTCCAGGTCCTCCACCGGCTTGGTGGACAGCGGCGAGAGCCGGAGCCCCAGCTTCTGGTCGCCGACCGCGACCCGTATCTCCCCGAAGTCCGGGTCGGCCGGGCGCCGTTCCCACAGCCGGGTGGTGCCGACCAGCGACCACAGCGCGGTCGGCTCCGGATGACGCCACAGCAGGGCGCGCTGCTGCTCCACCACGGCGGCCCGGACCTTCTTCCGGGTCTGCCGCAGATAACGCAGATAGTCCCGCCGCTCGCCCTTGAGCTTCTGTTTGCGCTCGCTGCTGCGGCGCATGAACTGGCCCACGATCATGGCGGCGGCGGAGACGACCATCATGCCCAGGGCCAGGTACATGAAGGCACCGCTCTTGGAGCCGCCCGGCCTCATGTACATCAGCATCATGGAGACCGACATCAGCGCCATCGGC
>NZ_MUNE01000865.1 GCF_002154605.1 Streptomyces milbemycinicus
GCGACGGCGTCGCGGGGGCTCATCGGGGGGCTCCTTGAACGGGTGCGCCGGATGCGTCAGGTACGTTGGGTGCGGCCTGTGCGGTGGCTGTGCCGGGTGCGGTGGCGGTCGGGCCGGAGGGCGCGTCGGCCGTCGCGGCGCGGAATTGGGCGCGGGTGCAGAAGCTGAGGTACGCGTCCTTCTCCGGTTTGGCGACCGTGCCCGCGATCTCGAAGCCGACGGCCGCGTTGAGCCGGTGCACCGCCGTATTACGGACGTCGGGCTCGACCACGACCCGTCGGGTCGCCGGGTCGGCGAAGAGGAACTCCATGACGGTGGTGATCACCGCCCGGGTGAACCCGTGCACCGGGGTGTCGGCCGGCGCGCACAGGAAGTGCATGCCGACATCGCCCTCCTGGGCGGGGTAGAGGCCCGCCAGCTCCACCCGGGCCGGGTCGTAGCGCTCGGTGAGGAAGGCGGGGCGGCCCTCGTGGAGGCCGATGAAGGCGTCGTGGTGCGGATGCTCGGTGATCTTGCGGTACTCGAAGGCGACCTGCGCCACGTCGGCGTCCTGCATCAGCCAGAAGGACGCCTTGGGGTGGGTGACCCAGTGGTGCAGCAACTCGGCGTCGGCGGCCGGGTCGAGGGGGCGTACGGAGAAGTGGCCGAGCGCCGCGTCGAGGTGGGTGAAGAGCGCCGTGGTCATCGCAGCGCCCCCTCGGGGGCCGCGAACTCCTGGAAGGCGATCGTCTTCTCGATGGGGTAGTGCTCGCGGCCCAGCAGCTCGCGGATGATGCACGAGTTGCGGTAGGCGGCCATCCCGAGGTCGGGGGTGACGAAGCCGTGGGTGTGCAGCTCGGCGTTCTGTACGTAGATCTCCCGCCCGGCGGTGGCGGTGTTGATGCTGTAGTCGCGGGCGACGGCGAAGCGCCCGGCCTCGTCCCAGGCGATGCGGTCCCGTACGGGCGCCAGGAACTCCGGCACCTGGTGGCGGTAGCCGGTGGCCAGGATCAGGCCCTGGGTGGTGAGGGTGAAGTCCTGGCCCTGCTCCTCCTGGCGCAGGGCCAGGGTGTACGAGCCACTGGCCGCGTCGCCGCCTGCCGGGTCGCCGTCGGCCGGGTCGTAGGAAGCCTCGCGCAGCGCGGTGTTGGTCAGCAGCCGGGTCGGGCACGGGCCCCGGCGGTTCTTGATGTAGAGCAGATCGAAGATGGCGTTGATGAGATCGGAGTTGATCCCCTTGTAGAGGTTCTTCTGCGAGGTGTTCAGCCGTTCGCGGGTGTGCGCGGGCAGCCCGTAGAAGTAGTCCACGTACTCCGGGGAGGTCATCTCCAGCGTGAGCTTGGTGTATTCGAGCGGGAAGAAGCGCGGCGAGCGGGTGATCCAGTCGAGCCGGTAGCCGTGCGCGTCGATGTCCTGGAGCAGGTCGTAGTAGATCTCGGCGGCGCTCTGGCCGCTGCCCACGACGGTGATGCTCTCCTTCGCCTGGAGGGCTTCCTTGTGCTCCAGGTACCGGGAGTTGTGGATCAGGTCCCCGCCCAGGTCACGGCAGGCTTCGGGAACGTACGGCGGTGTCCCGGTGCCCAGCACCAGGCGCCCGGCCCGCCAGGTGTGGCGCTCGCCGGTCGCGGTCTCGGTGGTGTGGACTGCGTACTGGCCGCCGGCCTCGTCGTACTCGACGGAGGTGACCTCCTGGCCGAAGCGGACGGAGCCGAGCCGGGCGGCCACCCAGCGGCAGTAGTCGTTGAACTCCTCCCGCAGCGGATAGAAGCTCTCGCGGATGTAGAAGGAGTACAGGCGGCCGTTCTCCTTCAGGTAGTTGAGGAAGGAGTACGGGGAGGTGGGGTCGGCGAGGGTCACCAGGTCGGACATGAACGGCGTCTGGAGCGTGCTGCCCTCGAGGAACATCCCCGAGTGCCAGTCGAAGTCCGGCTTGCGCTCCAGGAACAGCCCGTTCAGCTCGTCGATCGGGTCGGTGAGCGCGGCGAGGCCGAGGTTGAACGGGCCCAGGCCGATGGCGATGAAGTCATGGGAAGACACGGTGGACACGTGGGTCTCCGGCGGGGTCGAAGGCGGTCAGCTGGCCCGGGCCCGGGTGAACTCCGGTTCGGCGGCGTCCGGGGAGGACAGGTACTGATCGGCGTGGCAGGCGATCAGATCGAGGACATGGGCGATATCGCCGACCGAGGTCTCCGGGTTGAGCAGCGTGAACTTCAGGTAGTGCGCCCCGTCCACGACCGTCCCGGCCACGACGGCCTCACCGGAGGCGGCCAGCGCCTCGCGCGCGTGCAGATTTGCCCGGTCCAGCACTCCGGGGTCCGCTGACCCGCCGGTGTAGCGGAAGACCAGCGTGCTCAGCTGCGGCCGGGTGACCACCTCGTACCGCGGATCGGCGTCCAGCAGCCGCCACGCCTCGGCCGCCCGGTCCACCACCTCGTCGAACAGCTCCCCGACGGCGTCCGCGCCCATGACGCGCAGCGTCAGCCACAGCTTGAGCGCGTCGAAGCGCCGGGTGGTCTGCAGGGACTTGTCCACCTGGTTGGGGATCAGCCGTTCGGCGCTGTGGGCCGGGTTGAGGTAGTCGGCGTGGTACGTGGCATGGCTGAGCGTCGTACGGTCGCGCACCAGGACCGCGCTGGAACTGACCGGCTGGAAGAACGACTTGTGGTAGTCGACGGTGACCGAGTCGGCGCGCTCGATGCCGTCGAGGAGATGCCGACGGCGCGGGGAGACCAGCAGGCCACAGCCGTACGCCGCGTCGACGTGCAGCCAGGCCCCGGCCCGCGCGCACAGGTCGGCGATCTCGGGGAGCGGGTCGATGGAGCCGAAGTCGGTGGTCCCGGCGGTGGCCACGACCGCCATGACGACCAGGCCGTCGCGGCGGCAGCGGTCGAGCTCGCGGGCGAGCGCGACGGTGCGCATCCGCCGGTCCTGGTCGCAGGGCACGGCGATGACCGCCTCATAGCCGAGCCCGAGGACGGCGGCGGCCTTGGCGATGGAGAAGTGGCTCGCCTGGGAGGCGAGGATGCGCAGCCGGGGCAGGATCTGGGGTTTGGTGAGCGGTGCCCCGGCCGCCGCCGTCTCCTTCTCCACCAGCTTGCATGCCTCGTCGCGGGCGAGCAGCATCGCGTGCAGATTGGACTGCGTCCCGCCGCTGGTGAAGATGCCGTCCGCGGCCTCGCCGAGCCCGAGGCGCGCCGCCGTCCAGTCGATCAGGCGCCGTTCGATGAGCGTGCCGCCTGCACTCTGGTCCCAGGTGTCCAGCGAGGAGTTGACGGCGGAGAGGATCGCCTCGCCGAGCAGCGCGGGGATGACCACGGGGCAGTTGAGGTGGGCGAGATAGCGGGGGTGGTGGAAGTAGACGGCGTCCTTGAGATAGACGCGTTCGAGTTCGTCGAGGGCGGCGGCCGGGTCGCCCAGCGGCCGCTCCAGGTCGATCCCGGCGATCTCGGGGGCGAGTTCGGCCGGGGTGACTCCGGTGAACGGGCGGGTGGTGCGGGCGACGGTGGAGGCCACCAGGCCGACGCCGTCGGACACCGACCGCCGATAGCGGTCCGCCGTACGGTCGTTGAAGAGGTGGGCCCTGCCATCCGCCGCCCCGGGTATCGGCCCTGACGACGGGTCCTCAGCGGGGTGCGCGAGGAGACTCACGGTCTGTCCCTTCTGGGTTGGGCTGCTTGCGGGCATGGGTGTGCCCTGGACACGGCATGGGTGTGCCCTGGACGGGGGTGCGGGCGTGCAAGGGTGAGGAGCGGTGCGGGGGTGCGCGGGGTGTTCGTGTTCTTGTCTGCGCTGGTCCTGCGCTGGTCTGTGCTGGTCCGGGCTGGGCTGATCCGGTCAGTCGTCGTCCGACGCGGGGCCGGTGCCGCTCACGGCCTCCTCGATGAGCTGGTCGTCGGTCGCGCCCAGCCGCCAGTAGCCGGTGAAGGTGACCGCCTTGCGGTCGTAGCCGCGCTCGCGTACGAGGTGGCGGCGCAGCGCGCGGACCGTACCGGCCTCGCCCGCGATCCAGGCGTACGGGGTGCCCTCGGGCAGCGTCGCGTCGCGTACGCCGTCCAGGAGGAGGGCCGAGTGCGGGTCGGCGGGGTCGGCGCCGTCGCGGACCAGCCAGACGATCTCGGCGTCCGCCTCGGTGGGCAGTTGCTGCAGGTCCTCGGCGTGCTGCAGCTCGATCCAGACCCTGGCCCCGATACCGGCCGGCAGCCACTCCAGGATTCCGGCGACGGCGGGCAGCGCGGTCTCGTCGGCGGCGATGAGCACCCAGTCGGTGCCGGGCGGCGGGCGGAAGTCGACGCCGCCGTTGTCGGGGGCGACCGGGCCGAGGAGCATGGCGCGGTCACCGGGCCGGGCGCGCGCGGCCCAGCGGGAGGCCGGACCGCCCGACGCGTCGGCGCCGGTCGGGTCGGCGCCGTGCAGGGCGAAGTCCACGTCGACCTCTTCGGGTTCGCGCCGCTGCGCGCGCACGGTGTACGAGCGCATGACGGCGCGTACGGCGGGGTCCATGGCCCGCCACACCGGGAACCACTCCTCGCCCGCCTCGACCGGCACGATGGGAGCGTCCTGGTGGGGGTGCGGCAGGAACAGCTTGAAGCGCTGGTCGCGGCCGCCGGAGGCGAAGTCCTTCAGGGTGTCGCCGCCGAAGGTGATCCGCACCATGGACGGCCCGAGGACCTGTGTGCGGACGACCCGTACGTCGAAGAAGCGGAACGGGACGGAGGCGGGGGACGGGGACGGGGTCTCGGCTGATTCGGTTGACTCGGTTGATTCGGTGGAGGTGTGGGGGGTGGCGGCGGTGGTCATGAGAGCGGTCTCTTCCCTTCGCTTGCCCTGCCTGGGTCAGCTGACCTTCTTCGCGTCCTGGATGGCCTTGGTGAGGGCTTCGATATGCGGTGCGGCGCCCGCGTACGAGAACCGCGGCTCGCTGCTCCAGGGGACGATCTGGTCGGCCTTGACCGCGGGGAGCTTGGACCAGGTCGGCTTGGCGGCCAGGTCCTTGGGCTGCAAGGTGGCGGTGCGGTTGTCGAGGAACAGCAGATCGGCACCGTACTTGTCGGCGTTCTCCCAGCTCAGGCTCTCGAAATAGCCGCCCTTGTCGGTCTTCTGCGGGACGACGAAGTCGACGCCGAGCTCGCGGAAGTAGATCAGGTCGGCGTTGACCGCCGGGTTGGAGACATAGAAGAGGTCGGCACTGCCGGAGCAGGCCATGACCTTGATCTTCTTCGACTTGACGGTCTTGCGCAGCGTCTCGGCGGCGGCCTCGAAGCGGGCCTTGGCGTCGGTGACCTTCTTGGCGTTGAGATCGGCGCCGAGGGCGGCGGCGAGTTCGGCGTAGCGCTTGATGGGCTCGGCCATGGAGACCCGGCCGGTGGTGAGGGCGGCGCTGGGGGCCAGGGCGAGGATCTTGCTCTTGGAGTCGTCCGGGACGTAGAACAGGGCGCCCGGGTCGTACATGTTGGTGATCAGCAGCTGCGGGTTGAGCGAGGCGTACTTCTCGACGTTGAACTGGCCCCAGGCGCTGCCGAGGATGGTCACCTTGTCGACGTCGATGTCTCCGGCCTGCACGTCCGGCTTGCCGTTCTTCAGCTTGGTCGGGCCGAAGACGCCGACGATCTGGTCGTCGATGCCGAAGTCGTACAGCGCGGCCGCCGAGCCGATGTACGCGACGATGCGCTCGGGGCGGCTGCCGAGGTCGATCTTCGTCTTGCGGTCGTCGGTGAACGACCATGACCCGCCGCCGCTTTTGCCCTCCTTGCCCGAGGCCCCCGAGCCGTCTTTGCTGCCGCACGCGGTGACGAGGGCGCCGAGTCCGGCGAGGCCACCGGCGGCCAGCAGACCGCGGCGGGAGAGGGGGAGGGCTCTGGG
>NZ_MUNE01000866.1 GCF_002154605.1 Streptomyces milbemycinicus
CCTCGGGCTTCTCCTTCGCCGCCGTCAAAACCTCGGCGTCGGCGAAGGAGAAGCCCGAGGAGATCACCGGGACCGTGGTGGTTGCTGTGGACGTCGAGGACGAGGAGTAGTCCCGTCCGGCGTGTCCTGATGGGGGTGTCCCTTCTCGTCTGCCCCGTAGGGGCCCGGGGAGGGGCACTCCTCCCGCTTCCGTTTGGAGGTCGCAGTGATTCACGTGTTCGTCGGGCCGACGCTGCCGCGGTCCGAGCCGTTACTGGCCGCGCCGGGCGTGCGGGTGTGGCCGCCGGTGCGGCATGGGGATCTGTTCGACGCCGCGATCCGCAGTGGCGACACAGCAGTGATCATCGACGGGGTGTATCACCAGGCGCCGGCACTGCGCCACAAGGAGATCCTGGCCGCGATGGGCCGCGGGGTTGAGGTCATCGGGGCGGCGAGCATTGGCGCGCTGCGGGCGGCCGAGCTCGCGCCGTTCGGGATGTGCGGCGTCGGCAGCGTCTACACCGCCTACGTCCGCGGAGAGATCGACGGCGACGACGAGGTGGCCGTCGGGCAGGCCCCGGACGGAGATTTGCACCCGCTGACCTGGCCAGTGGTCAACCTCCGGCAGGTCCTTCAGCTGGCCGTCTGTGCTGGGGTACTCCACAGCGAGCGGGCCACGGGGCTGCTGGAGGAGCTGCGCGCGGTCTACTACCCGCAGCGCACCACGGCCGCGGTGCGGGCCGTCTGCCGCCGCCAGGGCGAGACGCAGTTCGCCCGGTGGCTGGCCGAGCAGCTGGAGGAGGACCGGCACTTCGGCGACATCAAGCGCGCCGACGCCCTCGCCGCCATACGCGCCGCGCTGAATGGTAGGGCGCCGCAGGCCAACGCCTGCCCGTCGCCTCCGACGTGGCAGACAACGTACTTCCGGCGCTGGTCCAACACCTTCGCCCGCGACAGCGTGGACGGGCTGGAGCTGTCCACCGAAGACCGCCTCGTGTACCAGCAGGTGTTCGACCCCGAGTTCCGCAGGGCATGGACGGCCTACCTCGAACACCGCTCCCTCCACCCCGCCGACGGCGGGCCGGGCCTGCCGCTTGAGGGACGGCTGGCCCAGGTCACCAGCGGCGACCTACCCGCCGACCGCGTGTTCCACCCGGCGGTCGACCTGCGGGACGAGCAGGCCGTGGCCCTACTGCTGGCACACGAGACGGAGCAGGACCGCCAGGCAGTGACCCGGTACGCCTCCGCCCTCGCACAGGCCCGCCGCAGCCGGCCCGGGTTCCAGGTCGCGGCGGTGCGCGACGACCTCACCCGCCAGCTCCTTGAGCGGATATGGCAGTGCCCTGAACACCACTTCGACGCCGAGGCGTCCGCGCGCGGACTGGTCTGCGGAGCGCGCGCCGTCGAGATGGCCAAGCGGCTCGTACCCGGGCTCCTGGAGGAAATGAACGAGACGACCGAGCGGAAGGAGGCGGCCTGCGGTGGACATTGAAGACCTGGTGAGGCTGCCGGGCACGGTGCGCGCCCGGACCCCCGATCAGACGTGGGAGGCGGTGGCCGGGCGCCTGCCGGAGTTCGGCATCACCCGGGTCGCGGACCTGACCGGCCTGGACTGCATCGGGCTTCCGGTCTGGACCGCGATCCGGCCCGCCTCGCAGACCCTGAGCACATCCCAGGGCAAGGGCGCCACCGCCATGCTGGCGAAGCTGTCGGCGGTCATGGAAGCGATCGAACTGTGGCACGTCGAGCAGCCGCTGACCGTCGCAGCCCACGGCCCGGCCGCCGAGGTCGCCCCAAACTGCCCCGTGGTCGCGCTGCCGCTGACCGTCCCCCACCCCGAGCACGCCCTAGCCCGCATGGTGTGGGAGTGGACGCCCGCAACCGGCCTGATCAGCGGAGAGAAGGCGCTGCTGCCGGTCGACGTAGTCCGCCGCCGCGCGCAGCGGCCGGAGTGGAGCCCAGACCTGCTGCGCGCGACCAGCACCGGCCTGGCGTGCGGCAACACCCGCGACGAGGCGCTGCTGCACGCCCTGTTCGAGGTGGTGGAGCGGGACGTGCTCTACCGGGACGGACAGGCAGGCGGGCGGCGGCGCACCCTCGTCGCGCCCGCCACGCTCGACGACCCCCACGGCCGCGAAGCGGTCGGCCGGCTGGTGGCCGCGGGCATGGCGCTGGAAATCGCGCTGGTGGACGGCCCGTACGGGCTGCCGGTGTGCGTCGCCTACCTGTGGTCGGAGGACTACCCGGTCGTCTTCGCTGGCGGCGGCTGCCACAGCGACCCGGCCATCGCGCTGACCCGGGCGCTGACCGAGGCCGCCCAGTCCCGGCTGACCGCCATCGCCGGAACCCGCGACGATCTGCCCAGCGACCCCGGCAGCTTCGACACCCCGCCCTTCCACCCGGCCAATACCACGGGGCTCACGCCGTGGCCGGAGGCCACCGGCCACTTCACCCAGGCGGTCGGCGGCTTCGCCGAACAGGCCAGGGACGTGGCGCAGCGAGTCAAGCACGTCACCAGGTACGAGCCGATGGCCCTGGACCTGTCCGCCCCGGACGCCCCCGTCCACGCCGTGCAGGTCGTGTGCCCAGGTACCCGTTCGAGGATCAGGAGGTCAATGCCCCGATGAACGCCACCACCACGGCGGAGGCTCCTGCCGAGCAGCGCTCGGCCCAGTACGACGCCTTCCACGCCGCCCGCGCCCGTACCGACCTGGTCGCCCGCCTGTACGGCGCGGCGATGGGTGAGGACTACCCCGTCGAGGTCGCCGCCTCCAGCTCCTGTGACTGGCCCCTGCTGGGGCTGATGATCGCGCGGCTGCGGATGCGGCCCGGCCAGCTTCTGGTGGATGCGGGCAGCGGCACCGGCGGCATCGGCCTGTGGCTGGCCCGCGCCCTCTCCTTGCGTCTGGAGGGCTTCGACCTCTCCTCGGTCGCCGTCGCCCAGGCGGCCGACCGCCGTCCCCGTTTCGGCCTGTCCGCCGAGCGGGCCGCCTTCCGCGTCGCTGAGCTGGAGGACACCGGCCTGCCCGACGCCAGTGCCCACGGGATCGTGTGCGTGGACGCCCTTGGCGGTGCAGCCGACCGGGGCGCGGCGCTGCGTGAACTCGGCCGCGTCCTGGCCCCGGGGGGTCGGCTGGTGATGACCCGGGCCTCGCGGCGGGGCGCCGCCCCCGCCTGGATGGAGCAGGCCCGCGCCGCTGGCCTCACCGTCGAGCGCGTGGACGAGCGGCCCGCCGAGCCCACGATGTGGGAGAGGCTCTATCGGCTGTGGATCGCCCACGCCGACGAGCTACGCAGCGAACTGGGCCACGCCCAGGCGCAGAACATGCTGCGCGAGGCGCACCAGGTGCTGCCCACGCTGCCTGGTCGCCGCGCTGTTGTGCTGACCCTGCGACGCACCGCGAATGCCCCGGCCGTGCCCGGTGCGGCCGATACGATGACCGGGCCCGGCCGCCACCCTGACGAGAGGACCCCGCAGTGACCCAGCGCCATTCGGCACGTGCTGCGGTGTTCTCGGCCGGGTCCTGGGGCACCGCCGTGGCCAAGATCCTGGCCGAC
>NZ_MUNE01000867.1 GCF_002154605.1 Streptomyces milbemycinicus
CGGCCCGAAAGGCCAGACGAGGGGGCACAGTCTGAGATGTCAGCGGGCCGGCCGCCAGATCAGGGAGCGGGGGTATAGGTCAGCGGTGCGTCGGGACAGCCGCTGACGCCGGCGGGCCCGAGCCGACGAGGGCCGCCACTGCCGCGCCGACGACGAGTAGTGCCTTCAGCCTCATGCCGCTCCTTCGTAGGGGGATCGGCACCGTAGCGGCCACCACCTGCGAATCACTGGACCGGCGTGCGCGCGAGTCTTCGAAAGCCCGACTTATGATTCAACCGCTGACCCCTGTCGCTACAGTCGAAAGGGGCGTCCGAAGCCATAGGAGGTGGCTTCGGACACCTCTTCTTCGGGTCGGGTCTGTCAGATCGTGCTGGCTTGCTGCGCGGCCCGCCCTTAAGTAGGTCAGCGGACGTCGAACGAGTGGGCCTGGTAGTTGTTGGTGGAGGCGCAGTCGTTCAAGACGGCGATGGTGGGCATGGCGACGGAGGACAGTTGCTGCATGCACTTGTTGTAGGCCAGGTTGCGCAGCAGGGGCCGGTTGGGCTTGCTGGAGTCCGCCATGGTGAAAGCCTGCTCCTCCCACCGGGGATCGCACGGACGCTGCTGGAGGGCATCCGCGGTGCTGCCGCTCATAGCGGTGACGCACATGTCGCTGTTGAGATTGCGCAGCATGAAGGTGTCGCGGGTGACCGGATCGATGGCCCACTTCTGGGCCAAGGCATCGGTGTCGGTCTGGTACTGGAGTTGGGCAGCGCCGACCGTCGAGTTGCCAGCGACGCCGAGGACGTAACCGCTAGCCCAGGCGCGGACCTTGGTGCCGCTCAACGGCCCGGTGGCGTCGGCAGTGCCCACCCCGAGCACGGTCGCACTTAGCGCTACGGCGACCACGGCGCAGGCGGATCGAATGCGCATGTAGGACTCCTCCGCTTCGAACTGGTCACACTATGTGCCCAGTTGGGTGCGCAACGTACTGCACTGCACTCGGGATTCCCTCGACAATGCCACGACGGAGTGACTCAACTCGCCGACTAAGCAGCCCCTGGCAGTAGCCAAAGGTGCGATCAGAGCCGATGGCAGAGGCCGTCGCCGACCAGCCGGAATGGACGCCGACCTCAGTGGAGAGCACGTCCGCACGGTGCACTCTCCTCGGGCTGCCCCAGGATCGTTGCCGCGGTCTTCGGTCTTCACTGGCCCGATTGCCTGGCCGAGACGGCGAGGCGGATCACCATCCCGATCGAGTACGTGCTCCAGTGGGACGACGAGCACATCCCGCGCCAATCCGGCCTCGCGTTGTTCGAAGCCTTCGCCTCGAAGGAGAAGACGTTGCACGCCAATGCGGGCAGGTATGAGGAGCTGCCCAGGCTCGAGGTCGACAGCGTGGTCCGGTTCTTCGCCCGGCATCTCGGCCAGGCAGTCACGCCGCCGGTCTGACCTGAGCTGACCTGACGGGTATCGGCGTCCGGCCGGGCGCCGATAGCGCGGTATCCCAGGTGTCGCGATCGATACGGTGTCCGGCCGCAGCCGCCGGCTAGCGGGCCGGGCGGCGTCCGCGTGGTGGTCCGCCCCCTGTCCCGTTGAGGGGGAGCAGCGACTCCAGGGTGGAGCCTCGGACCCACGCCCCGAGCAGGTCCCGGTGCATGGCGAAGATCTCGTGTTTCACCGCCAGTTTCTCGGCCGCCGCGGTGAAGTTGCAGGTGGCGACGTATACGGCGATGTCGGCGCCGTGTTCGGCCCGCGCCGTGCCGAGGAACTTCTGCATCTCACCGCTGCCCACGGTGCGGTGGGGCGCGTAGTGCTTGCACTGGATGACCAGCCGGCGCCCGTCCGGCATCAGCCCGATGACATCGGCGCCCAGGTCGCCGGTCTTGCCGGAGACCACGACCTGGGTGCAGCCGTCGCGGCGGCACAGCTGCGCGACGTACTGCTCGAACCGCTGCCAGGTCATCGCGTCGACATCAGACATGGCCACTTCGCGCGCCTTGCGTTCCTCCGCGGCCTGCCAGGCGCGGTCGCCGGATACGGCGCTTCGGTGGGCCCTCAGCAGCCACCAACCGACCCTGCCGAGCAGCGTCGCGAGAACCACCCCGGCGGCGTACGGCCACACCGTCTTCCAGGTCAGAGCCAACCCAAGCAGCATCACGGCGCCGACGCCCCATGCCCAGCGGCGTATCCGTGCCTTCAGCCGCCGTGATGACCATGTGCGCCGTCCTCGCGCCGCCATCTCGCCCCTCCCGTAGGTACCGGCAGTGTGCGGAGCGGTGGCCTACCGCGGCAAGACCGCCGATTGCCCGTCGGACACATGCGATGGCGCGCGATGACACGCCGTGGGACGCGGTGCAGAATGCCCGCATGATCAAAGGCGTTCACACCGACAAGGCGCCGTTCGTGCGCTTCTCCGACGGCACCGAGCCGCCCCTGTCCCAGGCCATCGTGTCCGGCGGCCTGGTCTTCACCTCCGGCCAGGGGCCGCTGGACCCCGCCACGAACGAGATGCCGGCCGATTTCGCCGCGCAGGCAACGCAGGTGCTGAGCAACCTCGTCGCCGTCTTCGAGGCGGCGGGCAGCGGTAAGGACCGCGTCATCAAGTGCACGTGTTATCTGAGCGACAGGAAGAACTTTCCGGAGTTCAACCGCGTGTACCGGGAGTTCTTCGCGGACTGTTCGCCGCTGCCCGCCAGGACCACCGTGGTGGCGCAGCTCGTACGCGAGGGTGTGCTCGTCGAGATCGACGCGGTTGCGGAAGTATGAGCGGCGACGGGGCAGTGGAGTGGTGGCGGTGAGCTATATCGAACGGTATTACCCGACCGTCATCGTCGGGCTGCACGGTGTCTTCCACCAGCACCCCTGGATCGGCCGGCTCCAGGCCGAGGAGGACCTTGACGAGGACGTCTTCAGCCTCGCGGTGAAACGGGCCGAGGCGTACGGGTGGACCACCACGGGCGGTGGCGAGCTGGAGGGCGCGCGGTGGGGTCATAACGACGCGGGTGAGGACTGGACGGAGGACGGCCGGATACGTCAGATCGCCTGGCTTCAGATCGCCGCCGAGGACGTACCCGGGCAGCGTCTGCCGGTGCTGCCGGCGGCGACGGTCCTGGGCGACGCGCTGTGCCGCATGGGTACGTTCCGCCTGACCGGTCTGCACGCCCTGGCGCCGCTCCACCTCGCCCCCGACAGCCTGCCCCATCTGGCCGGCGCGGCGGACTGGTTCGCTCTCGCCGACCCCGATGGCGCCGTGGAGTTCACGGTGACGGTCTCGGCGAGGGAAGCGGTGGCGTCGGCCGTGCGGCGCCATGACGTACCGGCCCTGGCGCGGGAGCGGGCCTTCGGGCGCCTGACGGTCGAGGCCGTGCCGGCGGGGGCGGACACCCAGGAGGGGCTGGCGCTGCCGGTCGCGGGGGAGGTGCAGACGGAGGGGATGCGGCCGGTGCTGGCGCTGCGCTGTGGCGGGCGCTCCTGGTCCCTGGACACGGCCGTCTGGGCCGCCGAGATCGCGATCGACGCGCTGCGGGCGGCGGGAGCGACCGAGCCGGTCCTCATCACGGTCTCGGGCCCCACCTCAGCCTGACTCGGCCACTTCACACCCGCAGTTCGGGTGGGAAGCCGGTCCAGCGCAGGTCGGCGGGGAGGTGGGACATGTCGTTGTAGAAGAGGACGGAGGAGAGCCGGCCGGGCGCGTAGCGGATGACTGTCAGGGCCGCGTTGGCGTGGTTGAGGCCGAGCCAGCGCCAGTCGGGGGCGTCGAGGGCGGCGCGGACGAGCCAGCCGATGAGGAAGTTGTGGGTGACGACCAGTTCGTGGCGGGGCTCGTCGCCGGGCACCGGGCCGGTGAAGAGGGCCTGGGCCTCGCGGGCGAGTGCCGGGCCGTGGTCGCGCGCTTCCGGGGGGAATTGGGCGAGGAAGCCGAGGAGGGCGTCGGCGGCGTCCGCGGGGAGTTCGCCTCGGTCGGGGACGTACGGGAGGTAGTCCCCGGCCGGTTCGGACGGCTGGAGGGGGACTTCGGGGACTTCAGGGGCTTCGGGGCGCTCGGTGAACTGCTCGGCGATCAGGTGGGCGGTCTGGGCGGCGCGGGGGAGCGGGCTGTGGTGGATGGCGGATATGGGGTGGCCGCGCAGCCGCTCGCCGAGCAGTACGGCCTGGCGGCGGCCGTTCGCCGTCAGCTCGGTCTCGTCGGGTGAGGCCTCGCCGTGGCGGGTCAGATAGAGGTAGCGGGCGGCCGTTGTGGTCATTGGCGTACGGGTCTCCTTTGAAGGATTGCGTGGGGGCACCCTTGGGGACGTCCGGGGCTCGGTTGAGGTTGCATGTTCCACAGGCCCGTCTCGCCGCGTGGGCGGCGGTCGGGCCGCTGAACTCTTGGTGAAGTTTGCCCCGGGTGAGTTCAGGAGAAGTTCAGCGAGTATCCGGCGCCGCGCATTCACCTGCGCATATGTCTGTCGTCGCGGCGGCTTAGCTCTGTAATGTCCCGTTCTTCCTTCGTTCCAGGGCTCGGAACAAGATCATCTGGTTCGGCTAGTCTGCGATCGCCAAGCTGATGGAGTGACGGGGGAAAGGCCATGAGCGGTCCCAGCTATCTGGACGGTCTCAACTACCACGACATGGTCGAACTCGACCTGGGTAAGCTCGGTGGTGCGGTCGCGGACTGGAAGTCGACCGTTGACGGTTTGAAAAAGCTGATGGAGGACGCGAATTCCGGCTTGTTGAAGAAGTCGGAGGGGGCTCGGTGGGTCGGGCTCAACGCGGATGTCACGCGTGAATTTGTCAAGAAGACCGCTAAAGAGCTCGCGGATCTGCACAAAGAAGCCAACGCAGTCTGGAGCGTCCTCGACGACGCGCATTCTCAGCTCACGGAGATCCAGTCCAGTATCAAGTCGATCGTCGAGCAGGCGAAGGAAATCAAGCTCCGGGTCACCGACAACTGGGACGGCACCGTCAAGTTTGTCTACCCGTTTGCGGCGGAGGGGACGTACTCCAAGCAGGACCGCGCCGTCCAGGACGAATACAACCGCTACGTCAACGCGAAGATGGCCAGGGCCATCCAGATCGACGGCCTGGTCAAGGGCGCGCTGGCCAAGATGCACGGCGGCGACCCCTACGACGCCGGGCACACCCGGTACGACTCGCTCGACGACGTCGCGCTCGACCGGGCGATGGCGCTCGCCTCGCTCGGTAAGGACGTGAACCCAAAGCAGCGGGCGGAGCTGCGGAAGCTCTGGGACGCGCTGAGCCCGGGGCTGCGCGGTCAGCTGTGGGATGCCGACAGGGTAAAGCTGATGGATGCCGGGGTCATCTCCCCGAAGTACAAATGGAAGCCTTCGGTCAAGGGTGACCCGGGATGGGCATTGAGAGAGCCGACGGCGGGCGATCGCTGGAACTTGTTCGAGGCAAAAAGCAAGGTGGCGTGGGACAAACTGAATGGCCTCAGCCACGGCGGCCAGGCTCTGGAGCACTACCTCTCGAACACGGGAACCCCTGTTGATGATCTGGACGTCGACAGCATGCTGCGCGACGACAAACCCATGTACGAAGATGTCGAGTGGGCCATCGTCGACCATCAGGACAAGTGGGCGGAACAGGCGCGCAAGGAGCTGGAGAAGTCCGGGGCGCAGACCGTCACCGTTCCGGTGGAAACGAAGGGCAAGTATTTCGGTTTTGGCGACCAGGACTGGCGCGACGCCGTCGGCACCGGAACGTTCAACGTCTCCGGCGCGATGACGGCGAAGCTCAACGAATATGGGAAGCCCGAGTATTACCTCGACTATCAGGTGAATGTCTGGGATCGATACAGCCAGAACGAGAGCGAGCCCAACTGGACGGATCCCCCGGACCCGGACCTGGCCAAACTGCAGGAAGCGGGGCTGGCTGAGGACTTCGATATGCGCGGCAGCAGTTCGGTGACGCACTACGACTACCGACAGCCGGGGCCGGACGGCGTGTACGACGGGCCGGGGCCCAAGGTCTAGGACCCGGCGCCCGCCCGCCAGGGTCGAGGATCCGGCGACCCGGCCCGTCGTACACGCCG
>NZ_MUNE01000868.1 GCF_002154605.1 Streptomyces milbemycinicus
TCACCGGCGGTACGGGCGGGCTGGGCGCGCATGTGGCTCGATGGCTGGCCGGCCGCGGCCCGGTGCATCTGCTGCTGCTGAGCAGGCGCGGCGAGGCGGCCGAAGGCGCAGCCGGGCTCCTGGACGAACTGGCCGGGCTGGGGGCGCGGGTGACCGTGGCGGCGTGCGATGTGGCCGATCGCGACGCGCTGGCGCGGGTCCTGGCCGGCGTGCCGGAGGACGCCCCGCTGACGGCCGTGGTGCATGCGGCGGGCGCGCTGGACGACGCCGTCCTGGCGACGCTGACCCCGGAGCGGCTGGAGGCCGCGCGGCAGGCCAAGGCGGTCGGGGCGTGGCAGTTGCACGAGCTGACGCGCGGCGCCGACCTTGCGGCCTTCGTGGTGTTCTCCTCGGCGGCAGCGACGTTCGGCTCGGCGGGGCAGGGCGGCTATGCCGCGGCGAACGCCGAGGTGGACGCGCTGATCCAACATCGGCGCGGCCTTGGGCTGCCGGGCCTGTCGGTGGCGTGGGGGGCCTGGGCCGGCGGTGGGATGGCGGACGCCGCCGCGGACGCCGGGCGGTTGCGCCGCCACGGCATGGCGGCCATGGATCCCCGGCTGGCACTGACGGCGCTCGGGCACGCGCTTGAGCACGATGAGACCCGCCTGACCGTCGCGGACATCGACTGGCGGGCCTTCGTCGACAATGCCCCCGCCACCGGACTCGACCCCTTGATCAGCGGTATCCCCGAAGCCCGGACGGCTTGGGACGCCGCGGGCCGCGGCGCCGCCGAGGCCGCCGGAACGCTTCGGGCGCGGCTGGCCGGACTGGCCGCGGACGAGCAGCGGCGCATGGTGGTCGAGTTGGTCCGTACGCACGCGGCCACCGTGCTCGGCCACGCCGGCCCGGCGGCCGTGCCGCCGGAGCGCGCCTTTCGTGAGCTGGGCTTTGACTCGTTGACCGCCGTGGAGCTGCGCAACCGGCTCAACGCCGCCACCGGCCTGAGGCTGCCCGCCACCGCGGTGTTCGACTATCCCCACCCGGCCGCGCTCGCCCAGCACACATGCGAGCAGCTGTTCGGCGCCCCCGGAACGGCCGGTGGGCCGTCCTCCGCCGATCTGCGGCCCATGGCGACGGACGAGCCGATCGCCGTGGTGGGGATGGCGTGCCGCTTCCCCGGTGGTGTCCGCTCCGCGGAGGAGTTCTGGGAGCTGCTGGCCCAGGGCAGGGATGCGATCGCGGGCTTCCCGATGGACCGGGGCTGGGGCGGCGCGGCGCTGTACGACGCCGATCCGGAGCGCCCCGGCACCCCGTACGCGAGGGCGGGCGGTTTCCTCTACGACGCGGCGGACTTCGACGCGGGGTTCTTCGGGATCAGCCCGCGTGAGGCGCTGGCGATGGACCCGCAGCAGCGGCTGCTGCTGGAGACCGCCTGGGAGACCTTCGAAAAGGCCGGCCTCGACCCCGCCGACCTGCGGGGCAGCCGCACCGGAGCCTTTGTGGGCATGGCCCAGCAGGACTATGTCGACCTGCTGCGGCACACCGGCGAGGACCTTGAGGGCTATGCGATGACCGGCGTCTCGGGCAGCGCGCTGTCGGGTCGGTTGGCGTACAGCTTTGGTTTTGAGGGTCCTGCGGTGACGGTGGATACGGCGTGTTCGTCGTCGTTGGTGGCGTTGCATTTGGCGTGTCAGTCGTTGCGGTCGGGGGAGTGTTCGCTGGCGTTGGCGGGTGGGGTGACGGTGATGTCGACGCCGGGGGTGTTTGTGGAGTTCTCCCGTCAGCGCGGTCTGGCGGCCGATGGACGGTGCAAGCCGTACGCCGCCGCCGCTGACGGAGTTGGCTGGTCCGAAGGGGTGGGGATGCTGTTGGTGGAGCGGTTGTCTGATGCGCGGCGGTTGGGGCATCGGGTGTTGGCGGTGGTGCGGGGTTCGGCGGTGAATCAGGATGGTGCGTCGAATGGTTTGACGGCGCCGAATGGTCCGTCACAGCAGCGGGTGATTCGGCAGGCCCTGGCGGGTGCGGGGCTGGCGGCGTCGGATGTGGATGTGGTGGAGGGGCACGGTACGGGGACGACGCTGGGTGATCCGAT
This sequence comes from Streptomyces milbemycinicus, assembly GCF_002154605.1. GTDB lineage: Bacteria > Actinomycetota > Actinomycetes > Streptomycetales > Streptomycetaceae > Streptomyces > Streptomyces milbemycinicus. Next base: position 2,072 of record NZ_MUNE01000868.1, read on the forward strand.
CGAGGCGCAGGCGATCCTTGCCACGTACGGCCAGGACCGTCCGGAGGACCGGCCGTTGTGGCTCGGGTCGGTGAAGTCGAACATCGGCCATACGCAGGCGGCGGCGGGCGTCGCCGGTGTGATCAAGATGGTGCTGTCGCTCCAGCACGACCTGTTGCCACCGAGCCTGCACACGAACACCCCAACCGCTCATGTCGATTGGTCGGCCGGGCGGGTGCGGCTGCTGAGCGAATTGGTGTCGTGGCCGGGGAACGGGCGTCCGCGCCGGGCGGGTGTGTCGTCCTTCGGGGTCAGTGGCACCAACGCGCACATCATCCTGGAGCAGGCCCCGGACGAGGCCGTGGCGGAGAGCGAGTCCACGGACGAATCGCCGGTGGTGCCGTGGGTGGTCTCGGCGCGTTCGGAGGGCGCGCTGCGGGGGCAGGCCCGCCGGTTGCGGGAGTTTGTCGCGGACCGGGTTGAGCTGCGGGGTGTGGCCCGTGCGCTGGCCGGCGAGCGGTCGGTGTTCGAGCGGCGCGCCGTGATCGTGGCCGGGGACCGCGACGAGCTCGTACGCGGCCTGGACGCACTGGCGACCGGGGCACCGGCTGCCGGACTGGTCGAGGGGCCGCCCGGCCCGGCCGTCCATGGCAAGGTGGCGATGGTGTTCGGCGGCCAGGGCACCCAATGGGAGGGCATGGCCGCCGAGCTCCTGGACACCGCACCCGTGTTCGCCGACCAGATGGCGGCGTGCGCGGAAGCCCTCGCGCCCCACGTGGACTGGTCCCTGACCGACGTGGTGCGCGGCGAGCCGGACGCCCCGCCACTGGACCGGGCGGATGTGGTCCAGCCGGTGCTCTTCGCGGTCATGGTGTCGCTGGCGGCGCTGTGGCGGTCGTACGGTGTGCGGCCCGACGCGGTGGCCGGCCACTCCCAGGGCGAGATCGCCGCAGCGTATGTCGCCGGTGCGCTGTCGCTGGAGGACGCCGCACGGATCGTCGCGCTGCGCAGCCAGGCGCTGTCCGCGCTGGCCGGGCGGGGCGCGATGCTCTCGGTCGGCATGCCGGCCCCGGAACTCGAACCGCGCCTCGCGCCATGGGCCGGGCGGCTGTGCGTCGCGGCCGACAACGGCGCGGGCTCCGCGGTGGTGTCCGGGACCCCCGAGGCCGTGGACACGCTGCT
>NZ_MUNE01000869.1 GCF_002154605.1 Streptomyces milbemycinicus
ACGTCGACGACGGCGACATCCGGCCGCCATGTCAGCAGCGCGGCAAGCGTTTCGGGTCCGGTGGCCGCTGTCGCCACCACCTGGTGTCCACACGCCTCGATGAGGCGGACCATGCCGTCGCGGAGGAGGTAGAGGTCTTCGGCTACAACGATGCGCACGGCACCATCATCCTCACATGGGTCGGACCGCCCGCCGGGCTGGTGATCTCAAGGGTGCCGTCGAAGACCGCGATCCGGCGGCGCAGCCCCACAAGCCCTCCGCCGGCCCGCTCATCGGCCCCGCCCCGGCCGTTGTCCTCGACTTCGACGACGATGCCGGTGTCGTCCTGGGCGATGGCGATCCGGCCCCGGGTCGCATGGGCGTGCTTGACCGCGTTGGTCAGCAGTTCGGCGATTCCGAAGTACAGGGCGGACTCGATCGGCGGTTCCAGGCGCGGCTGAACGTCGGCGACGCTGACGCTGGTTTCCAGCGGGCTGTCCATGGCCAGAGTGCGTACGGCGTCGACGAGCCCCCAGTACCGGCGGGTTGATGCCGTGGACCAGTTCGCGGAGCTCGGTCAGCGAGGTGGCGGCGCCGACGCGCGCCTCTCGCATCAGCGCCTTGGCCTGGTCGGGGTCGGTTTCCATCAGTTTCTCGGCGGTCGCGAGGGACAGTCCGAGCATGACCAGGCGTGCCTGCGCCCCGTCGTGCAGGTCCCGTTCGATCCGGCGGATCTCGGCGGCTTGCGCGATGGTGGTGTCGGCGCGCTGGGCGGTCAGCTCGTCCACCCGCTCGGCCAGCGCCATCGCCGACGACGGGCGCAGAAAGCGTACGGCCACCGGCTCGGCGGACCGCCAGGCGTACGGGGCGCTCGCGATGGCCACGACCAGGCCGGCCACCCCGACCTGAGCAGACTCCGATTGGACGAGCCCGAGGACCGCCGCCACGGCTCCGGCCGGCGGGATGGCCGCGATCACACCGATGGTGATCGGCACGATCGCCGTGAACCGCAGATCACGCCAGGTGGCGGGGTCGCTCCACCAGAGCCGCATCCGCTGCTCCCGGCGGGCGTCCTTGCTGGTACGCGTGTAGGAGAAACCGTTCCACCAGTACCCGGTCGACATCTGGGTCACCGGGGTGGCCTCCCGGTATCCGGCGGGAATGACGGTGCCCGTCCACTTCGCGACGAGGGAGCGGACCATTCGGCAGACCGGGCGGGACAGGGCGACGGTGCCGATACTCGCCCATACGAACGGGCCTATCCACGACCACGGGTTTCCGCCCCACCAGATCCACAGCCCCACGGCGGCGGCCCATACGGCCGGGACCAGCACGGCGACCGCCACCACGACGCACGCCCGCGCAAACCCCACGCATGCGCTCGTCACCCACGACACCAGCGGTTTCATGATTCCCCTTCTTGCTTCACGACCCAGTGAGTCCACTGTGCGCCCCGGGAAGTCCGAATCCGACCAGGTCAGCGCAGAAGTGGGGCTAGGCCCACCCCACTGTGCGTCCAGGCGCATACCGCCCCGGTCGTGCGCTCCCTAGCTTCGAATCGACACCGGACAGCCCGAGGAAGCAGGAGCCATGGCAACTCCCAACCGCACCACGGCCACAACCGACCACGTCACCCGCCCGGACACCCGGCGAGCCTTCGACACGGTGAAGAAACTCGTCATGGTCTACGGCGCGTTCAGTGTCGCGGTCCTCGTCGTGGTCGTCGTCCTCTCGGTCATGGGCCGCGAGGTGACGTCGTTCATGTGGGGCCGCACCGGCGGAATGTTCGCGAGCGCCGTCGTGACGTACTGGCTGACCGTCGTCGCCTCTCGGGGCGCGCGCTGGGCCTATATACGGGTGCGCATCATCGCCCTTGTCGTGCCGATCGCGGTCATCGCCATCGACTCCATCCCCGGCGCGCTCCCGCTGTGGTTCGTCGTGCTGCAGATCGCGGGCGCGCTCGCCCTCGCCCCCACCGCGTTCATCGTCAACCGGCCAGAACTGCGCGCC
>NZ_MUNE01000087.1 GCF_002154605.1 Streptomyces milbemycinicus
CGGTCGACGAGCAGGGCCATCTCGTAGCCGACGAGGCCGATGTCGCACTCGGGGTGGGCGAGTACGGCCAGGGAGGAGCCGTCGGAGATGGACATGATGAACAGGAAGCCTCGTTCCATCTCGACGACGGTCTGGTTGACCGCGCCGCCTTCGAAGATGCGGGAGGCTCCGGCGGTGAGCGAGGTCAGGCCGGAGGCGACCGCCGCCAGCTGATCGGCTCGGTCACGGGGAAAGCCTTCGGACATCGCCAGAAGGAGTCCGTCGGCGGAGACCACCACCGTGTGCGACACCCCGGGGGTGTTGTCCACGAAGTTGGTGATCAACCAGTTCAGGTTCTGCGCCGCCTGGCTCATCGGGCTCACACTAACGCTCCTGATCGTAGCTGCTGCCGGGGCCGTAGCCCTGTTGGTCATGCTGGTCACGCTGTTGGCGCCCCTTCTGGACGCCGCGGCGCAGGTTGCTCAACCTGCCGCGGATGTCCTCCGGCGCGCGGGAGACCTGGGGGCCGCCCGCTCCGGTCGACTCCGCGGTGCCCTCGACCAGGTTGGCCTTGGGCACTCGCCGGGGCAGACCGGAAGAGGTGATCCCGCCGGCCTTCGGCTCACGCAGCTGTTCGGCTCGGTGCCAGCGCTGGTCGTTCTCCGGGTGCCACGTGAAGGTGTCCGGGAAAGTGTGCTCCCCCGAGTCCTGACCGGGCAGCTCCGGCGCCGCGGGCGCCGCCGGTTCCGCGGTCGGCTGCTGGGTCCCTGAGTCCTCCGACGGCTGCCACTGCTTCTCGCGGCGGGGAAGACCGGCGTCGGTCAGGGAGCTGGTGGTGCTCGGGGAGGGCCCCGGACGGTGGAACTCTACGCTTTCCGAGGCAACTTCGGGAGCGCTTGGCGCAGATTCCGTTTGTGCTGCGTAGTTTGATCCAAAGGGCGACTCAAACGAACCAGTGTCGCTCCAATTTCCCTGGTGGGAAGAGGAAGTGAAGTCAGCGTACGGCGGCGGTCCGGATTCCGTCGGAGCCCTGTATTCCGATTCCGGTTCGGAATACGCCGCAGAAGACGGGAACGGCATGGCCGGTCCGGTCGGCGCCGAGGGGGCGGATGCCCCGGTTTGTGCCATCGGCCCGAACAGCGGATCGCCGCCGTATGCCGAGTCGTCGAACCCGTAGTCGGCGGCCGTGCGCGGCGCGGGGACTTCTTCCTGGATGGCCTGCGGCGCCACAGGGGGCTGAAGGGCCTGGGGGACGGCCTGCGGAGCCTGGGGGACGGCCTGCGGCGGCTGCTGGACCTGCGGGACCTGTGGCGCCTGCTGGGCCTGTTCCTGGCCGATCCGGGGGGAGACCGTGAAGTCCTGGTTCCCGGGCAGCTCCTCGCCGCCTCCGCCGTGCGTGATCGCGTCCGGCAGCATCACCAGCGAGGTGGTGCCCGCCTGCTCGCCCGACGGGCGCAGCTGGCACCGGATGTGGTGCCGGTCGGCGAGGCGGCCGACCACGTACAGGCCCATGCGCTGCGAGACAGCGGCGTCGACGGTGGGCGGATTGGCCAGCTTGTGGTTGATGTCCGCGAAGTCCTCGGCGGTCAGACCGATGCCCTTGTCATGGATCTCGATCATGACGCGGCCGTCGGGCAGCCGGGTGGCGGTCACCCGCACCTTCGTGTGCGGCGAGGAGAAGGTGGTGGCGTTCTCCAGCAGCTCCGCGAGCAGATGCACCAGGTCGGTCACGGCGTTGCCGTGGATCTCGGTCTCCGGGACGCCGGCCAGCTCGATCCGCTCGTACGACTCCACCTCGGAGGAGGCGGCGCGCAACACGTCGATCAGCGGCACCGGCTGGTTCCAGCGGCGGCCCGGCTCCTCGCCCGCGAGGATCAGCAGGTTCTCGCCGTTGCGCCGCATACGGGTAGCCAGGTGGTCCAGCCGGAAAAGGTGCTCGAGCTGGTCCGGGTCGGCCTCGCGGTTCTCCAGCTCGGAGATCAGCGTGAGCTGGCGCTCGATAAGGCCCTGGTTGCGGCTGGAAAGGTTGGTGAAGATCGCGTTGACGTTGCCGCGCAGCATCGCCTGTTCGGCCGCGAGCCGGATCGCCTCGCGATGCACTTGGTCGAAGGCCCGGGCCACCTCGCCGATCTCGTCCCGCGTGGTGATCGGGATCGGGGGCACCCGGGTTTCGATCCGGCCCGGATCGGCCTGGGAGAGCTGGTCGACGAGCATGGGCAGCCGCTGCTCGGCGACGTCGAAGGCGGTGTTGCGCAGCTGTCGCATGCTGCGGCTCATGGAGCGGGCCATCCGGCCCGCCACGACGAAGGCCAGCAGGAGGGCGAGCAGCACGATGGCGGAGTTCACAAACGCGTCGCGCTTTGCGTTCGCGGAGATTTGCGAAGCCTCGTTCACCGCCTTGTCGACGAGGTCCTTCTCGATCTGGCGGTAGGCGTCGAACTTGGCCGTGGAGGCGGCGAACCACGATTCCGCGGTGATGCCGCGCTCCTTGAGGTCGGCCGGCTTTCCGCCGTCGCCGATGCCCTGGATCATCTGCTCCATCGAGGGCGGGACCACGAACTGCCGGTCCTCGGCGGCGGCCTTCCGCCGGGCCTCCTTGACCTGCTCCTCGGCCTTCTTCTGCCCCGCGGCCATGGCCTGCTTCAGCCGGGCCACGTCCTCGGGAAGGCCGGCCGACTGGAACTCGGTGAGGGCGATGTTCTCCAGGTAGACGTACGAGCCGAAGGCGGTGAGCTGGATCTTGCGGTCGGCGGCCGAGGGGCCGGGTTTGACCAGCAGATGGCTGCCAATGGAGCGTTGGAGCGATTCAGCTCCCTTGGCCAGCGAGACCGCGTAAACGGTGCGGCCGTAGGAGGTGATGTTGCTGGTGCCCAGACCGAGTTCGTTTGCGAACTCCAACAGTGAGTGCTCGACCGCGACATAGCCCTCTTCGGTCTTCACCCCGTTCAGCCGGTCGGTGTAGGCGTAGCGGCGCAGATTGGCCAGCTGCGGCTCCACCGCCTGAAAAGCCTTGAGGCGGCGCTTGAGGCTCGCGGTGTTCGGCATGTTCTTGGCGTACTTGTCGAACTCGGCCTTCGCGGCGTCGGTCGCCGCCCGCGCCTTTTTGACCTCGTCCTCGGCGGAGCCGGTGAGCAGTGGAACCGCGGTGCGGTCGCGCTCGTCCACCAGAGCGTGGCTGTAGGACGCGGCCGCGCGGACCAGCCGGGCGGTGCGCTCGGCGTCCTCGGCCGCGTTCCAGGTGGAAACGGAGGACTGCACGCGGAAGCCGCCGAAGAGCAGGGCGACCAGGACGGGTATGAGCATGATCGCGTTCAGGCGGGCCGGCACCCGCCAGTTCCGCGGCGACAGACGCCCGCCGGTCGCGACAGGGGGCGCCGTCGCACCGGCGGGTGGCGCCGCTGTGCGCGGCGGCGGGGTGAAGTTCCCCCGCACCTGTTTCGCGGAGTCCGGCATGCTTCGCCTCACTCGACCAACAACCTCTCGGCGTCGGCACCTGTGTCGTGCCGTTCCCAGCTGAGCCCGTACCGCCCAGTTCAGCGAATTCCAGCATGTTGCGTCGGTGCTTTCCAAACAGTCGGCAAACCATCCGACCAGTTGTCTGGACCAGAGATAAAAGGGGCGTTACGGGTGAGACATGTCAAACGGCGAACTAATTGAGCGCGCAACGGAGCTGTCCGAACGCGCTCCGTATTGAATCCCATGTATTTCTCTGTCGAAACGTTATGAACGCCCGAGCGGGCCGTGTCATAAGACACAGCCCGCTCCGGTCAACGGATCTCGGACAACTGCCGGGATTTTACGCCTACTTCAGCCGAGCCATCAGGGCATGCTCCACGAGTGTGATAAGCGCGCTCTTGGCCTCGCTGCGATGGCGGGCGTCGGTGATGATGATCGGGGTGTCCGGGCCGATCTGGAGTGCTTCCCGCACCTCTTCGGGGGTGTAGGGCTGGTGTCCCTCGAAGCCGTTGAGGGCGATGACGAAGGGGAGCCCGGAGTTCTCGAAGTAGTCGACGGCGGGGAAGCAGTCGGAGAGGCGGCGGGTGTCGACGAGGACGACGGCGCCGATGGCGCCGCGGACCAGGTCGTCCCACATGAACCAGAACCGGTCCTGTCCGGGCGTGCCGAACAGATACAGGATCAGGTCGTCGTCCAGCGTGATGCGGCCGAAGTCCATCGCCACGGTCGTCGTGGTCTTGTCCTGCACATGGCTCAGATCGTCGATCCCGGCCGAGGCGGAGGTCATCACGGCTTCGGTGCGCAGCGGGTTGATCTCCGAGACCGCGCCGACGAACGTGGTCTTGCCCACGCCGAAGCCGCCCGCCACCACGATCTTCGCCGAAGTGGTCGCACGGGCCGGCGGAGCGCCGCCGCTAGAGCTTGCGAAGTCCACTGAGTACCCTTTCGAGCAGTGTCACATCCGGGGTCCCGCCCGCGTCCGAGTTACCGCCGGGCTGATGGATCGCCACCATCCCCGCCTCGGCCAGGTCGGCGACCAGGATCCGGGCCACCCCCAGCGGCATGTTGAGCAGTGCGGACACCTCGGCGACCGACTTGACCTCCCGGCACAGATGGCAGATCCGCTGGTGCTCGGGGAGCAGCCCCTGCAGATGCGCGGGGTCCGCCGTGGTGGAGACCAGCGCCTCGATGGCGAGCTGGTAGCGAGGCCGGGTCCGGCCACCGGTCATCGCGTACGGGCGCACCAACGGCTGGTCGCCTTCACTCCCGTACGGCGAATGATGATGGCCGCCGTACGGGCCGGGCGAGGCAGGGGGCGGGGTCATGGGTCCTCCGGTCGGGACAGGAAGGTGACGGTGTCGCCGTCGGTCGGTGCCGTTTGGGGGGCGTTCGGCCTGTCAGCCGAGCGGGTGGGCGGCGGGTGGTCGGTCAGTTCAGCAGGCTGCCTTGCAGTTCGGCGCGCAGGTCCGGGGTGAGGACACTGCCTGTCCGGTCGACGAGCAGGGCCATC
>NZ_MUNE01000870.1 GCF_002154605.1 Streptomyces milbemycinicus
CCAGTGGCGACGGCTCGGCGCGGCTCCGTGCGCCGAGCCGTCGCCACTGGTCGTCGCGTGGTGCGGGGTGTTGTCGGCGTCTGTCATGGTGCCTGGTGTCTCCCTCCGCGGACGGCGTCGCCGAGACACAGGTCGGCCGTGCCGCTCTGCAGCAGCGTGTGGACGAACAGCAGATCCGTGCCGCCGGGCGAGGCGGCGGCTATCCGGTGCGGGGTCAGTGAGTCGAAGTGGGCCGCGTCGCCGACGCCGAGCACATGGACGGTCTCGCCGAGCGTCAGCCGCAGCCGCCCCTGGGTGACGTACAGCCACTCCTCGCCGGGATGGACCCGCACCAGGTTCTCCTGCGGGCCGGTCCCTGCCGGTACGTGTACCCGCAGCGCCTGCATGGCCCGGCCGGGGCTGCCGGTCCGCCAGTACGTCCAGCCGCCCGCCTCCCAGGCCGCCGTCCGGTCGGCCCGCAGGATCGGGTCGCGCTCGGGCGAGACCTCGCCGAGGAGGTCGGATACCGTGGTGCCGTAGGTACGGGCCAAGGCCAGCAGCATGGGGAGCGACGGCTGGCGCCGGGCGGTCTCCAGGCGGGACAGATGCGCGGGTGAGAGCCCGGCCAGCCGGGCGGCGGCTTCGAGCGTCAGGCCGCTGCGCCGCCGCAGGTCGCGCAGGCGCGGGGCGACGGAGGGCAGCTCGGCCGGGGGCGGCTCGGCGGGGGGCCCGTCGGCAGGCCCCTCGGGGGACGAGGTCATGTCTCCGGTATAGCCAGCATTCGCCTCTCGGGCAAAAATTTTGCCTCGGAGGCAAAGGTGCGTCGAGGCGGCGCCGCCGGGCCCGAGGTGGCGCGGGCGTTACGTCTTCATTACTTCTCCCGGCGCTTCGCGCGGGTCTTGTGAACTCCTGGGGAACTCCCTTCATTTGGCATTGACATGTCATGGTCTACGCGCGTCATGCTGTCAGGTATGAGAATCCCCCCACGGATCGCCCGCATCGGTGTGCTCGGCGCCCTCGCGTCGAGCCTTCTCATCGGCGGCCCGGCCGTCGTCTCCGCCACGGCCGCCCCGGTCGCGCCCCAGGCCGCCTCGTCGGTCCTCCAGATCACGGCCGTCGGCGATATCTGCTACTCCGACCTGCCGTCACAGGCCCATGACACGCTCGACCTGATCGCGTCCGGCGGCCCCTTCCCGTATCCGCAGGACGGGACCGTCTTCCAGAACCGGGAGGGCATCCTTCCGTCCCAGGCCAGTGGCTACTACCACGAGTACACCGTCAAGACCCCCGGCTCCGACACCCGTGGCGCCCGCCGCATCGTGACCGGGAAGAAGACGGACGAGGACTACTACACGGCCGACCACTACGCGTCGTTCGACCTGGTCGACTACAGCTGCTGACCGCCGAAGACCGCCACCCCCCGCACCGCGGCCGCTGCCTGCTCGCAGGCAGCGGCCGCCGCGTTGTGCACCGCCTTGTGCCCCGGGCAGCCGCCGCGTTGAGGGCCCGCTTCCGCAGGCCACAACGGCATTGCGTACGACGGGATTTGACGGGCCGACAAGTGGCCTGAACCCCGCGGGGGCGACTGTCGGTGCCGCCAGGTAGCGTTTCCGGGAGAAGGGGACGGGCGGGGAGCAAGGGGAGGCATCGGTGGCGAGCGGCCCTGAAGTGGTCACATGCGGTGAGACGATGCTGCTGTTGCTCGCCGAGCCCGGGGTTCCCCTGGAACAGGCCGTGCACTTCCGCCGCTCGGTCGCCGGAGCGGAGTCCAATGTGGCCACGGGCCTGGCCCGGCTCGGCCACAGCGCCCGCTGGCTGGGCCGGGTGGGCGCGGATCCGGCCGGCCAGGCCGTGCTGCGCGAGCTGCGCGCCGACGGCGTGGATGTGGCGTTCGCCGGGGTGGACGAGCAGGCCCCGACCGGGCTGCTGCTGCGCGACAGCCATCCGCAGCGCGCCATCGATGTGCAGTACTACCGCTCCGGCTCGGCCGGCTCCCGGCTCGCGCCCGAGCACATATCGGCCGAGGCCGTCAGCGGCGCCCGCCTCGTGCATATCTCCGGAATCACCCCGATGCTCTCGCCGACCGCGGCGGCGGCCACGGACCGGCTCATCGAGCTGGCCCGTGCCGCGGGGGCGAAGGTCTCCTTCGATCCGAATGTGCGGCGCAAGCTGGGCGGCGCGGCGCAGTGGGCCCAGACGGCCGGGCCACTGCTGCGCGAGGCCGAGCTGGTCCTGGCGGGCGAGGGCGAGCTGGAGCTGCTGACCGGCAGATCCGCCGACGAGGCCGCGGCGGAGCTGCTGGACGGCCGGGCGCGTACCGTCGTCATCAAGCGCGCCGACCACTCGGCGACCGCCGTGACCGCGGACGGGCGCTGGGACCAGCCGCCGTATCCGGTGCCGGTGGCCGACCCCGTGGGCGCGGGAGACGCCTTCGCGGCGGGGTACCTGTCGGGGCGGCTGCGCGGGCTGCCCGAGCCACGGGCGCTCGCCGAGGGCGCCTGCGTCGCCGCGCTGGTCGTCCAGACCGCGACCGATACGGACGGGCTGCCCAGCGCGGCGGGTCGTGAGCGGGCCCTCGCCGCGTTCACCGGCGCCGCCGACTCCGTCCACCGCTGAGCCCGAGCCCCCCACGCAGTGCTTCCCCCGCATCGACAACCGCAAAGCGAAAGGCCGCATATCCCGGAGGCACACCGGGGCGGCATCTCCAGGAGACCCTTCTGAGAGGAAAGGCGGCGAATTGCCGTGTACCGCTGGGAGATCACCCGGGCCGCGCTCGCACAGCGGATCTTCGCCATCATCCGCAGCGACAGCTACGACCACGCGACCGCGACGGCGGACACCCTGCTCTCCGCCGGCCTCACCACCGTGGAGTTCTCGCTGACCACCCCCTTCGCGCTGGAGGCCGTCACCACCCTGGTCCGCGAGGTCGGTGACGAGGCGGTGATCGGCGCGGGCACGGTGCTGGACGCCGCCTCCGCCCGGATGGCGGTCGACGCGGGCGCCCGGTTCCTGGTCTCCCCGAGCCTGGACCCGGAGGTGATCCGCACCGGACACCGCTACGGCCTGCCGGTCTTCCCCGGCGTCGCCACGCCCACCGAGATGGTGCGCGCACTGGAGCTGGGCGCGGACGCCCTCAAGCTGTTCCCGGCCTCCGCCCACAGCCCCCGCTGGGTCAGGGACGTACGGGCCGCCCTGCCGCAGGCCGCCCTGCTGCCCACCGGCGGGGTGACCGTCGCCGACGCGCCGGAGTGGATCGCCGCCGGAGCGGTCGCCTGCGGGATGGGCTCGGCGCTGTCGGAGGGCGACCGGGACGTGGTCGCCAAGCGCGCCGCGGAACTTCTCGCCCGGCTGCAGGACGTCGCCCCGGCCGACGTCTGCTGATTCCGGGGTGCCCGGGCCCACCGACTCCGATTCCGGCGACACCTGCTGACGTTCCATCAGTCGGCTCCTGTGATCCAGGGTGGCCGGGGCGGCGTTTCAGCAGCTGATCAACGGGTTCCGCCGGGCTGGCTCTTCTGCCACCCTGAGCGCGCTGTGATCACGCGCCCTGTGTGCGCCGTCCCGTGCCGCTCGCCGCGGCCTGTGCGAAGGAGTCGCCATGCGACGTTCCGTCACGCTGTCCGCCCTGGCCGCCGTGCTGGCCGCCACCGCCGCCGGCTCGGCCCTGGCCGCCGGCCCCACCGCCGCGCCCGCCGCCACGGCCAAGCACCAGCGCGGCACCCTGCTCGACCGGGTGCCCGAGCGTGGCGTGCTGCGCGTATGCACCACGGGCGACTACCGCCCCTTCACCCACCTCGACCCCAAGACCGGCGACTACGCCGGTATCGATATCGACATGGCCCGCGACCTGGCCAAGAGCCTGGACGCCAAGCCTGCCTTCGTCGCCACGACCTGGGCCAAGCTGGTGGACGATCTGGCGGCCGGGCGCTGTGACGTCGCCATGGGCGGGGTGTCGGTGACCCTGGCCCGGGCCCGTAAGGCGTACTTCAGCGACCCGTACCTGACCGACGGCAAGACCCCGGTGGTGCGGTGCGAGGACGAGCAGAAGTACCAGACGCTGGAGGACATCGACCAGCCGGGCGTGCGGGTGATCGTCAACCCGGGCGGTACGAATGAGCAGTTCGCCCGCGCCCATATCAAGCGGGCCACCCTCACCGTCCACCCCGACAACACCACGATCTTCGACGAGATCATCGCGGGCCGCGCCGATGTGATGATGACCGATGCCAGCGAGACCCGTTACCAGGCGAAGATCCACCCGGAGCTGTGCGCCGTCCACCCCGACAAGCCGTTCTCCTTCTCGGAGAAGGCGTATGCGCTGCCGCGCGGCGACGGCGAGTTCAAGGAGTACGTCGACCAGTGGGTGCACCTGGCCACGCATGACGGTACGTACGCCAAGTACGAACAGGAGTGGATGAAGTAGCAAAGGAACGCGGGGCTGGTCAGCGGCCGGTCTGTCCCTCCCGGGGCAGGTCGGGCGAGGCGTTCAGCAGGGCCTCGACGAAGTCGCGGACGGCGGAGCGGTGGTCGTCGGGCCGCCAGGCGAGTGCCAGCCGGCTCGGCGAGAGCCCGCTGACCGGGAGCGTGACGACGCCGGGCCGCTGGTAGATCGCGGCGTTGCCCGCGGCCAGCAGCACGACCCCGCTGCCCTCCTCCACCGCCTCGAAGGTCTCGTCCGCGTTGGAGACGACCGAGCCGATGAGGACCGGATGCCCGGCCCGCTCCTCCAGGGCCAGAAAGTGGTCGCGCAGCGGACCCGCGCTCTCCGGAAGCGCGAGGAACGGCTCGTCGAGGAGTTCGGAGAAGGGCACCTCGGCGAGCCCGGCCAGCCGGTGCCCGACGGGCAGCGCGACCCAGCGGGGCTCGGTCGCCACCACGCGCACGTTCAAGCCCTCCTGGCCGGGGACCGGCAGCCAGAGCAGGGCCAGGTCCACCTCGCCACCGGTCGCCAGCCCGGCCGTGGCGTCCTCCCAGTCGACCTGGCGCACCCGGATCCGCCAGTGGGGACGCCGTTCGGCGAAGCGCGCGCGGGCCGCGGGCAGCAGTCCGCGGCCCACGCTGCTGGAGACGCCCACCGTCAGCACGGCCGCCTCGGCGGCCGCCGCGTCGCTGACCGCCCGCTGCGCCTCGTCCCAGACCCGGATCAGCTCGTGGGCCTTGGGGAGCAGTGCCTCGCCGGGGGCGGTGAGGGTGACCGTCCGGCGGTCGCGGTCGAAGAGCCTGACCCGCAGCTGCTCCTCCAACTGGCGGATCTGCTTGCTGAGCGCCGGCTGGGAGACGAACATCCGCTCGGCGGCGCGGGTGAAGTTGAGTTCTTCGGCGACGGCGACGAAGTACCGCAGATCGCGTATATGAGCGTCCATAGCGGTTGGTTATCACAGCCTGTCTTGGACATGCGACGGCGTTCCGCCTGATGCTGGTGGCATGCCGCAGAACCGCAGTCCACAGCCCGTCTCGCTGGTGACCGGAGCCAACCGGGGGATCGGCCTGGAGGTGTGCGGGCAGCTCGCGGCGCTCGGGCACACCGTTCTGCTCACCGCCCGCTCCCTCGACGCAGCAGAGGCCGCGGCGCGGCGGCCGGCCGAAGGGGGACGGCGGTCCGTACACCCCCTGCGGCTCGACGTCACCGACGACGCGGACGTCGAGCCGCAGGGGGTG
>NZ_MUNE01000871.1 GCF_002154605.1 Streptomyces milbemycinicus
CCGTGCGCTACCGCGTGGGCGCCGGCGCTGCCGCCGCCCACGCGGTAGCGCACGGCGCGGACGTTGCGGAAGCCCGGTGGGACGGCCGCGCCGTTGACACCGTCCCCGAAGGTCACTTCGCCGCTGTCGTAATCCACCGTGAACACCCGGTCGTCGGCGCCGTACCCGGCCAGGCTCTCCACCTCTCGCCACCGGGACGAGGTTCCGGCTGTGGTGGCGGCCGAGGTGCCGAACACGTCGCCGCCCGCGTCGTCGTCGACCTCGATGACCACCGATCCGGCGAGGATGGGCACCTGACTGAGTTTCATACGGCGCCGCCCGGTCGCCGCGGGGTCCTGGACGGGCTGCAGCGGCTCGTCCCGGATGGTGCGGGCGGCGGTGGCGGCGACCACGTTCAGCCGCAGTCCGGACAGCACCGGCGCCGGTCCGGTGAACGCGCCGTGCGCGATCCGCACGCGCAGCCAGCGCAGCCGGGGCCGGGTGGCGGCCGGGGTGCCCGGCTCCCAGGAGCGCGGCACCCGCAGCTCGACGGTCCCGCTGGCGCTGAGCCCGGCCGTGGAGTCCCGTATCAGCTCGGCGGGTACCAGCCGGGTGCCGTCCAGCACGTCCCAGCGCAGCAGCGGTGCGGGCGGCAGCGGGAGGGGCAGCGCCCCGCCCGAGGCCGTGGGCGCGGGGGGCGCGGCCACGACCACGATGCCCAGCGACAGCCGCGGGTAGGGGCCGGCCGGTCCGGCGAGCCCGATCCACAGCCCGTTGCCGGGCTCCGGGTCCCGGCCGAAGGGCGCGAAGGGACGGCTGGGCCCGGACGGACCCAGCGGCAGCGGCTCCAGCGTTCCGGCCTCCTGGACGGCGAGGTCGCCGAGGGTGGCCGGGGTGGCGTACAGGTCCTGGTCCGTCTCGTAGACGACCTGCCCCGCCGGGGTCTGCGCCGCGCTCTGGAACCCGGCCGGGACGAGTACGGAGGAGCCGTTCGGCGGGTTCACGGTGAACTCCAGGAGCGCTGCCGCCGCCCCGGCCGGGCGCCGTCGCACGCCCGCGATCGCCAGGTGTTCGGCCAGCGCCTTCTCCGGCAGCCGGTTGACGCGGCCGAGTACGGGTTCGGCCTGGGTGCCGAAGAGGCGGACGAGCGCGACGCCCGCGTCCTGGCGGTCGGGGTCGGTCCAGTCCGGGGTGTAGCCCGCGATCCGGCCGCGTACCTCGGCGCGGACCGCCTCGCGGGTGGCGTCGACCAGTTCGGGCCCGCCGCCGGTCGGTCCGGGGCCGGGCACGATCCGCCCGTCGGCTCTCTCCTGTTCCCGAGCGTCCCGCTCCCACCACACGTCGCCGGTCATACCAGCCCCTCCCCCGGTTCGACGGCGGGCACGATCCGGGTGCGGACCGTCCGCAGGACGGGAAGCGCCCCGGCCCCGAGCGGCACCTCGTCGCACGCCTCGAAAGCCCCGTCCGAGTCCACCCCGTCGAGGCCGATCGCCACCGCGGCGATGTCCCCGAGGTCCCCCAGCGCCCGCTGCGCGGCCCGCAGCAGGGCGGAGGGCCGCAGCGGCTGTCCGAACGGCCAGCCGTCCTGGTCCTCACCGCCCACGAGCGGGTCGAGGAAGCGGCGCAGCGCCGCGGTGACCACGGTGGACACGCGGCTGCGGTCGGCCGGGTCGCCGGACAGGTCGACGCGCAGCGTCACTTCGCGATAGCGGGGCGGGCGGACGATGACCTCGGAGGTGAGCAGCCGCGCCTGTGCCAGGCGGGCGGCGACCGCGCACACCATGCCGGGGTCGGGGAGCGGCGCGGCGACGAAGTCCTCGCGGTCGAGGTCGTCCCGGGGCGCCGCCGGGACGATATGGACGCTCACCGCGCCGGGCACCGTGGCACACGGGAAGCCGGGGTGTTCGCCGAGGGACGGGTACGCGCGGGCGACGGCGACGCCCGGGGTCGTACGGGCCAGGGTGACGTAGTCGGCGGCGGTGACCGCGCGGGTCACCTCCCCCAGGGACGCGGCAGCGCGCCGGCGCGCCTCGGTGACCGTCTCCGGGTCCGTGCCGCCTTCGGCCCGTACGAGGTTGGCGGCCGAGACCGCGCCCGGCGGGGCCGGAAGGTCCGGGGCCGCCAGCCAGTTGCCGGTCATACCGCCGTTGCCGCCTCGGCCGCCGCCGGTCGCGTACTCGATCTGCGCGTCCGGGCCGGGGCGGGGGATGCGCCCGGTGAGTCCGTCGCCGAAGACCACCGCGCCCTCGGTCCGGTCGAGTACGAAGATCCGGTCGGCCGGTGCGCCGAAGGTGAAGTCCGGCACCGGCTGCCACTGCTGACCCGCCAGTTGCACGGTCGCCTCCAGCAGGCGGTCGGCGGCGTCCGGGAGGACCAGATGCTGGCCGGGCAGTTTGAGCCACGCGTCGATCTGCTCCTGGAGATCGCTGCCGCGCGCGGTGCGGCGCCTGAGGTGGTGTGCGGCACTGACGTTGACGGCGAGTTGGAGGAGGCGGGGCGGTGCCGCGTAGGTGGCGGCCGGGGTCGACACCAGGAGTCCGGTGTCCCGTGTGGTCCAGCCGGCCGGGGGGTGCAGCCGGACGACACCGGACCGTCTGAGCCCGGCCGTGCCGTCCTCTACTTTCTCGAACGCGCCGGAGACATCCGTGCCCGGCCGGAACCAGGACCAGGTCAGCTCCGCGGGAGGCGGCACATCGGCGACCGCCCCGGGCAGCCATGACGGCGCGGACGCGGCGGGCGCGTCCAGTTCGACAAGCAGGCAGATCGGGCCGGGCGCGGGGTGCGCTCCGGTGAGCGGCAGGGTGAACCGGACCTGTGCCGGGGCACCGTCGCCCGCCAGCAGCGCGACACCGCGGCGGGCCCGCAGGTCCGCCGTACGGTCGCGATCGGTCCACACGGTGACCTCGCCGTCCTCGGCGAGCGGGAAGACGGCCACGTCGTCCGCGAGGGTGAAGACAATCTGCCCCGCCGGGTCCCGGGTCAGCTCCGTCCCGGCGGGGACGACCGGGACGGCGGTGTCCGCCTGCAGTGCGTCGACGCGCAGCACGGTGGCGGCGGGGCGGGCGGGGAGCGGCGGTTCGAGGCCGAGCAGCCGCAGTACGGCGACGACAAGCGCGTCCGGCACCTGGTCGAGCCAGTACAGCCGCTGTTCGAGGAGGTGGGCGAGGAGTTCGAGGAGGGTGATGCCGGGGTCGACGGGCGCGTGCAGCGTCCAGGTGCCGTCCGATTCGGCGGGGATCCGCCGCCGGATGGCCGCCATCATGTCGGCCCAGGTGAGGTCGTCGAGCTTCGGCGCGGGCAGTGTCATGATGTGCCCCCGGTGAGGCCCGTAAGGCCTGTGAGGCCGGTGTAGAACGGGAACACCAGGTTGGCCTTGGTGTTGCTGCGCCGGATGCGGTAGACGACCGAGACGGTGATCCGCGACTCGTCGGCCGGGTCGGCCTCCGCGCGTACCTCTTCCAGTTCCACTCGCGGCTCGTGGTCACGGACCGCGGTGGCGATCGACTGCTCCAGGTCGCGCAGGTTCTGCACGCTGCCGGGCGCGAACACCAGCTCGTGGGCGCGAGTGCCCAGGTCGGGCCGCATGACCCGCTCGCCGACGCCGGTGAGCAGCAGCGCCCGCAGACAGTGCTCGATGCTCTCCTCGCCGACGGCGTACCCGAGCCGCCCGGACGCGTCGGGCAGGATCGGGAACCGCCAGCCGGTCCCCAGGAACTCCTCGCTCATGCCGTCCTCGCCTTCTTGGCCAGTACGGCGGGGGTCAGCGGCGGGGTCGGCGGGCCGGTCGGCCCGGCGGCGGAGGGGTGGGTGTGCGCATTGAACGCCTGGAGCAGCGCGTTGCCGAGTACGAGCGGTTCGGTGGCGCCGCCGCCGAGGTCGATGGAGGGGGAATCGAGTGTCACCTTCGGGGCCTTGAGGGTGATCTCGCCCTGCGCGGTCACGGTGACGCTGCCGCCCTCGGCCGCGGTGATCCGGATCGCCTTGCCCTGGTCGTCGAGCTCCACCACATGTCCGGCGGCGGAGGTGATCTTCACGGCGGCCTTGGACTGGGTGTCGTCCAGCAGCACTTCGTGGCCGTGCCGGGTCCGGATGAGCTTCTGATCGCGGCCTTCGGTGCGGGCGGTCGGCGGTTTGTCCTCGCCGTTGTAGAGGCCGCCCAGGACGATCGGGTACCGCATGTCCCCGTGGACGAACGCGACCAGCACCTCGTCGCCCTTCTCGGGCACGAACACCGAGCCGTAGCCGCCCCCGGCGTACAGCTGGCTGACCCGGACCCAGTCCGTGACCGTGGTGTCGTCGAACCACGGGAACTTCAGCTTGACCTGGCCTTCGTCATCGCCCTCGTTCTCCACGACGAGCGCTTCGACGACGCCGTAGTAGCGCTTGTCCGTGGAGCGGGCGCGTGGTGTGCCCCTCATGGTCACCGGCCCCCCTGGTGGATCCGCCGTGCGGTGAACTGGGTGAAGAAACCACTGGTGTTGAGGGTGTGCTCGACCCGCTTGACGAAGTACGTGCCCGAGAAGCGGCGGCCGAGGCCGTAGATCTCCAGGTTGTCGCCGGGCCGCAGCTCGGGCAGGCCCGCCACCTTTCCGGTCGCGGTGATGAACTCGTAGGCACGCTCGCGCAACAGGCTGATCGCCAGTTCCCGGGCCTCCTGGTCGCTGCCGACCGGCGCGTCGACCACGACCTCCTGGCGGCCCTGGAGGGTGGACTCGGCGACCTGCGGCCCGCTCTGCCCGTCTGCCGTGTTCTGCCCGGCCGGCAGGTTCTCGGCGGTCGCGGTGAACGCGATCGCCGCTTTGGTACGGGGGTCCCAGCCGCGTACGGTGACTTTGCTGACCTGCTGGGACACCGTCAGCGTCGGGGTGAACTCCATCAGGTTGGGGACCAGCCCCTCGGGCTGGTCGGTGGGGCCGGTGCTCAGCCCCGGTGCGTACGCCAGCCGGTACACCCGGATCGGGCGGCCGTCGCGGCCGTCGGTCGGCTTGATGAAGTACAGCGTGTCCTCGCCGTCCTTCGGGTCCGGCAGGATGTAGCAGTCGAAGTCGAGCCGCTTGGCGCGCTCCAGCAGGAACGTCGCGTCGTCCTGGTTCTTCTGCACCACCAGGTCGTGCGTGGGGCCCTCCCTGGTGACCTCGATGCGCAGATGGTTGCGCTGGGCGATCTGCTCGGCGATGCGCCAGTCCGGCAGATTGCGGTAGATCTTGGTCTCGTTCTCGGTGGGCTTGCGGTCCTTGAGCCGCAGCAGCCCGTCCACCCCGCTGACCTGGACGGTGGGCGAGGCCGCGTCGGTGAACTTCGGGCTGAGCGTGGAGATGGTCCCGGTGGCCACGGTGAGCAGCCGGTCGGCGTAGCCGAGCCGGACCGAGACCCGGCCGCCGAGCCGGAAGCTGGGCGAATCGCTGTGCTTGAACCGCAGGCCCACGTCGTCCCAGTTGTTGAGCGTGAGGTCGAAGCCGGACATCTCGTCGATGTCCCGGTTCACCTTGATGTCGATGATGTCGTTCTTGGTGGACGGGTCCATCTCCAGGCCCTCGATGCGCACATCGAACTCGGGCGCGTACCGGTCGGGCGAGGCGACCTCGGGTGTGGGGGTGCTCATCGCGCGCTCCTCACGCCAGCCGGGGCACGGTCAGCACCCGGCCGGGTCGCAGCTCCCGTGGATCGCTGATGCCGTTGGCCCGCGCCAGCTCCCGCCAGGCGTCGGGCCGCCGGTACAGCGCGGCGGAGATGGAGCTGAGCGTGTCGCCGCGGCGCACCACATAGCTCTTCTCCACCGTGGGCGAGGAGCGCGGGGTCTCGGCGATCTGCGTGGCGGCCGGGCGGAACTCCTTGAGCGAGAGGTCCAGCATGGCCCGCAGCGGCACCCCGTCCGGGCGGAACAGCTGGTAGTTCACGTCCAGCTTCTCCACCACACCGGTGAAGACCTCCTCGTCCCAGACGAACCGGACGACCGGCGGTGCGTGTTCGCGGCTGTCGGGCCGCAGCAGGTTGCGCACCGCGTTGACGTAGGCCTTCCGTACGTTCTCCAGGGTGTCGGAGGTGTCCACCAGCGCCTGGACCGTCAGGGTCTCCGTGCCGCCGCGGACGTACTGCAGGGGCGGTGTCTCCAGGCCGGGGATGGTGATCTCGGCGAATGTGTTGCTCTTGCTCAGCTTGTAGTCGGTGGGGTTGAACCGCAGCGGGATCCGCCGCTGCCGCTCATCGGCGATCACCGGCCGGACGATCTCCAAGCGGGCCCGGGCGGAGCCCTGACGTGCGAAGGACACCGGTGTGACGCTCATGACGCCTCCCCGTCCCCGAAGCGCCGTTCGCTCTCGGTGTGCCTGGCGCGCGCGCACTGGTCCTCGTACAACTTCGCCCATGCCTGGATGTGCTTGTTGAACAGGCGGGTGAACACGGCGCCGTCGTCGCCGTCCACCTGGAACCGGACCTCGAGCTGGTGAATGGTCACCTTCGGCACGCCGGTCACCTCCCTTGACTCAGGCGCGGCAAGGCGTTCGCCGCGGCGTCCTGCAGGACCTTCGTCAGCCCCTCGTGCGCGATCTCCAGCGACTCGATGGCGATCGCGTTCTGCTCCGCGTGCAGGTCCGGGCCGCTCCACTTGGCGGCGAGCCCGCCGTGGAAGGCCCACGCCGCGCCGGGCACCCCGTCCGGGCCGAGCACGATCACCGCGCCGTCGCGGCGGGCGCCCAGCGAATCGGCGAGCCCGGCCTGGTACCAGGCCCACAG
>NZ_MUNE01000872.1 GCF_002154605.1 Streptomyces milbemycinicus
GGGCCGGGGCGGCGAGGGCGGATTCGTCCGCCGGATCGGGCTGTTCCAGGCCACCGCCATCAACATGAGCCAGATGTGCGGCATCGGGCCGTTCGTGACCATCCCCCTCATGGTCGCGGCCTTCGGCGGGCCCCAGGCCGTCATCGGCTTTCTCGCGGGTGCGGTGCTGGCGCTGGCGGACGGGCTGATCTGGGCCGAACTCGGCGCCTCGCTGCCCGGTGCCGGGGGCAGTTACGTCTATCTGCGCCAGGCTTTCCAGTACCACAGCGGCAAGCTGATGCCCTTTCTGTTCGTCTGGACGGCGATGCTGTTCATCCCGCTGATCATGTCCACGGGCGTGGTCGGGCTTGTGCAGTACCTCGGGTATCTGTGGCACGGCATGACGCAGACGCAGGGCGATCTCGTCGGGCTCGGCGTCATCGCGCTGGTCGTGCTGCTGCTGTGGCGGGGCGTGGAGCACATCGCCAAGCTCACCGCCGTGATGTGGGGTGTGATGATCACCTCCGTGGTGCTGGTGATCGCCGCGGCGCTCAGCGACTTCGACCCGGACAAGGCGTTCACGTACCCCGCGCACGCCTTCGATCTGGGGTCCGGCGACTTCTGGACCGGCTTCGCGGCGGGGCTGACCATCGGCATCTACGACTACCTCGGCTACAACACCGCCGCGTACATGGGCGCCGAGATCAAGGACCCCGGCCGCACCCTGCCCCGCGCGACCGTCGTCTCGATCCTCGGCATCATGGGCATCTACCTGCTGCTCCAGATCGGCACCCTCGGCGTCATCGACTGGCATCAGATGCTCGACTCCGGATCGGTGGCGTCCCAATCCGTCGCGTCCGCGGTCATGGAGGAGACCTGGGGGAAGGGGGCGGCCGATGTCGTCACGGTCCTCATCCTGGTCACAGCCTTCGCGTCCGTATTCGCGGGGCTGCTCGGCGGCTCCCGCGTCCCCTACGACGCCGCCCGCGAGCGCGTCTTCTTCCGCCCGTACGGCACGCTCCACCCGCGCCACCGCTTCCCCGTACTGGGCCTGGCCACGATGGGCGTGGTCACGGCCATTGGCTTCCTGATCGGCCGCCACACCGACCTGGCCACGCTGATCCAGCTGCTCACCACCGTGATGGTCATCGTGCAGGCGCTGGCGCAGGTCCTCGCCGTGACGGTGCTGCGCCGCCGGCAACCGGCGCTGCGGCGCCCGTACCGGATGTGGCTGTATCCGCTGCCGAGCGTGGTCGCGCTGGTCGGGTGGCTGGTGATCTACGGATACGCGGACAAGAACTCGCCCGGGCGCCACCCCATCGAGTGGTCGCTGGCGTGGGTCGGGGCGGGGTGTGTGGCGTTCGTGCTCTGGTCGCGGTTCGAGAAGGTGTGGCCGTTCGGGCCGAAGGAGATCAGCGAGGAGTATCTGGGCGGGGGCGTTCGCGGCCACGGGACGGATGGGGCTGACGGGGTGGCCGCGAACGCCCCCGCCCAGATACTCCTCGCTGATC
>NZ_MUNE01000873.1 GCF_002154605.1 Streptomyces milbemycinicus
ACGACAACAACTCTGACCGGGACCACTACCGCAACACTGCCGCCCCACTAACACCCGACTAACACGACTGTGACAGGGGCGCTCGGGGCGCCAGCCGGTCGAGGCGTTCGCGGTGAGCCGGGGTCAGATCGAGACGCACCGCGGCAAGGTTCTCCTCCAGATGGTCGATCCGGGCCGTGCCGGGGATCGGGAGGACGACGGGCGAGTGGTCGAGCAGCCACGCGAGTGAGACCTGCGTGGGGGTGGCGCCGAGCTCGTCCGCGATGGCGGCGATCTCCGCCCTGGCGCCCAGCGCCCCCATCGCGACGGGCCGCCACGGCAGGAATGCGATCCCCGCCGCCTCACATGCCTCGAGCACCGGCTCGTGCTCGCGGTCGAGCAGGTTGTAGCGGTTCTGCACGCTGACGACGTCGACGATCTCCCGCGCCTGGCCGAGCTCGGCGACGGTGACCTCGGACAGCCCGAGTCGGCCGACCTTGCCCTCCGACTGGAGCTCGCGCAGCGTGCCGAGCTGGTCGGCGAGCGGTGTCTCCGGGTCGATGCGGTGCAGCTGGAGCAGTTCGATCCGCTCGACCCGGAGCCGACGGAGAGCCTGCTCCACCTGGTCGCGCAGGATGGCCGGACGCCCGTCCAGCCGCCACTCGCCGCCGGGGCCCGTCCGCGCGACGCCGACCTTGGTGGTGACGAGCAGCCCGGCGGGGTAGGGGTGCAGGGCCTCGGCGAGGAGTTCTTCGTTCGCTCCACCGCCGTACAGATGGGCGGTGTCGATCAGCGTGACGCCCAGTTCGACGGCTCGCCGGGCGACCGCGATGGCCGTCTCGCGGTCGGAAGCGGGCTCGGTCGGCAGGTGCATGGCCCCGAACCCGAGCCGCCCTACCTCCAGGTCCCCGCCGATATGGAACGTGTCCGTTGCCATCCGCTGTCTCCGCCCGCATCGCTCGACGAGGGCACGCTAACAGCTCCGTCACCGGGTGATGGGTCGGCGATGATCGGTGCGTGGACGAGATCGTGTTGATGTCAGATCCGAAGGTCGCGGCGATCCCGGTAGCCGACTGCGGCGAACCGCCGACGGACGGGAACTCGACATGGGAACCCGGGTGAACGCCGGCCCGGAGGAGAGCGAGGGCGCCTGTTACACGCACGCCGACAACATCGGCTCCGAAGCGCGGGCCAACCGCCGGGTGCTCGATGACGCACTGACCGCCGCGGGACTGGTCAACTACCCCACAGAGTGGTGTTCCCAGTCAAGTTCTTGTGTTCAGGCTTGAGGTCTCCGTAGGCAGCGCTTCGGGCGGCGCCCGGTCGTCTTCGTCTGGTGAGATGTTCACGAATTTCAACAGCGCCAAGTTCGGTGCCGGTAGGGCTGTCGAGTTGCGGATCCGCGCTGTAGAGCACGAACTCAATAATATTAATGGGACTGAGTGATCGGGGACCGCACGCCGAGCCACTGCTCGGCGTCCCAGGCATGGAACCGCTCTACCTCGGTGAACCCCAGCTTTGCCGCGAGGCGCATCGAGCCGACGTTGGCGGTCTGAGTGTGGAGCACCACCGGCTCGCCGGGAAGGACGCCGTCGAACCAGTCGAGTGCCGCCGCGCACGCCTCGGCGGCATACCCGAATCCCCACGCTCGAGGCAGGAACATGTAGCCGAGATCGACCTTCCCCGCGGCAGCCGGGCGACTGTGCTCCGATACTCTCCTGAGCAGGATCTGGCCGATCATCGCCCTGTCGAGATCAACGACGAAACTCCCGGGCCACCGCTCGGGTATCCCGGGCATCTCGCGCTCAAGCTCGTCACGCGGGCGGGGGCCGCCGAGGTAGGTGTGCACCTCTGGCGAGGCAAGCAGCTCGATGAACGCCGCACGGTCCCGGGCCTCGGGCTCACGAAGCACGAGCCTCTCGGTCCTGATCGGGGCAGGTGGCCAGGCAACAGGCCCAAGATCAGTCATGTCGCCAGCTAATCAACAGGCCCGGCAGCGATCAAGGCTCGTCGACCGATCAAGCCACCGGCCCCGGGCCCCTCACCAACGGAGCCTAGCTCCACAAGCCACGCCTGCCAGGGGCGGGATACCTCCCGCTCTCGTGAACATCGGCTTCGGCACGATGGTGCCCCGAAGGGAGAGCGGGTACAGCTGTGGATGGCCATCCGGCAGGCAAAATAGGGCAGGTGTCACCCTCCCGTCGTATGGAGGGGAACGACATTGTCCGGCACCTCTTCCGGGGGCTTCCCTGCCCTCCTGCCTTGATGGGTGAGGACGGCGTTCGCGAGTGCGAGTTGAGTGACTTGGTGCCGGAGCGCCGTGATTTCGGCCTTCTGCGCGGCAACGGTTTCCTTCAGGTCGGACACGGTCTTGCGGAGCCGCTTTTCCGATTCCGGGGGTTGCTTCGTCTCGGTGCGGACGCGTTCGTAGAACTCGGCCTTCAGGTCCGCATGGCGCTTCTGGAGGGCCATGCGGTGAACACCGGCCTCGGCCGCGAGAGCGACGACGGTCAGTGCGCCGTCGGAGGCTGTGGGCTGGCCAGTGAGTAGCCGGTCCATGGCGGCACGGATGCGTGTCCGCTCGTCGGTGGATTGCTCGGTCACGACAGGTCCTCGGCAGGTTGGGCGGTGGCGTGGTGAGTGTCGGCGGTGGCGCGGTATTGCTCGGCGGCGATGCGGAGGCGCTTGGCCAGCGGCTGAGGGGAGAGGGCCGCGAGTTTGTCGATGCGGTCGGTCTCTTCCAGCAGTTCGGTCGCGTGGCTGTCAAGGCGGACGGCGTTCCCGCAGCCGGGGCGGCAGTCGAACTGGTTCGGGGCGGTTGCGTCGGGGCCTGGTTCGCAGAGCGCGTTGTCGCGCTTGAAGACGCAGATCAGCGAAGCGTCCGGGTTGTCGAAGAGGACCAGGCCGTCGCGGGCCAGGTAGTCGGCGGCCTGTTTGGCGAACTTCTGGGTGATGGTACGGCCCTCGAATCGTGGCGCCTGGACCGCGGCAGTGAGGGCTCGTCGGGCGGCGGGCCCGGAAATCTTCTCGCCGGCGGCGAGGCGGTCCCGCAGACGCGCGGCGGTGTCAGCGGCGGCCAGGGCGGTCTCGACATCAAGGACACGGTGGATGCCGCGGCGGCTTCGGCTGCCGTACCCGCTGGACGTACGGGCGTCGAGGACGGTGCGCATGTGGCCGTACTGGATCGCGAGCGCGACGAGCCCACCAGGTCTGCGGGCGATGTGCCACGCCAGGGTGCGGCGGAACCGCCCGAGCCCGATGGCGCCGTGAGGGTCTTGGGGGACGCCCTGGTTCTGCAGCCCATGGGATTCGGTCTCCCGGTTGATCCAGGCGATGAAGTCCTCGATCCGCAGGTTCATGCTGCTGTTCTTCAAGGCGCCGCCGCGCTGGCGGCCGCGGGCAAAGTCGTGATGGGCGGAACCGAAGAGCAGTTCGCCCTCGGGGACCATGCGTTCAAGGACTCGGATCGCGCGGACGACCGGGGTGATGGCGACCCAAGGGACCTCCCGTTCCTCGCCGGCCGAGACGTGCTGGCCGTCGTCGTTGGTGACGTTCTTGTAGTGGTGACTGCGGATGAGGTGGCGGCTGCCGTCCTCGGGGTCGGGGCAGCAGCCGGACCGCAGACCTTGCACTTCCTGCGGTCGCATGCCGGTCAGATAGAGGCAGACGATCATCGCGGCGGTGGCCAACTGCCTCATCAAGGTCGAGACCTCGTTGAAGTCGAGGTGCTCGCGCCAGGGCCTGCCGTTAATCTGCCCGGTCACGGCTACCAGGAGCGGGCAGGACCCTGGCTGCAGCGTGCTGAGCTCATGGCGTTGTCGAAAGCCACTGACCTGGTTGACGCTGCAGCCGACGGTGGCCGCGATGAATGTTGCGGCCAGGACAGTCTTGCCGCGCCACTCGGTGGTCGGCAGGCCCGTGCCCGCGGCGAGTCGGGGCAAGAGGTAGTCATCAAGCGCGGCCAGTCCTGCGGGCGAGCTCGGGTTGGTGATGGCCAACTGCTGCATACGGCGCCATTCCACCCAGGCGGCCAGGATGTCGTCCGCGAGGTCGTCGACCATGCGGATCGCCCACATCAGTAGCGGGCTCACCACGCTCGGATCCAGCGGCTCGGTTGTGTTCTCGCCGGTGTCCTGCGGGGTGGAGGATGGGAGATAGTTGTCGACGCCTTCCCTTTCCCAAGGCGGTTGCGTGACGCCGATGGGCTGAGTGCAGAGCTGGTCGAATGCCCACAGATCAGTGAGGCGGCTCAGAGTTTCCTCAGCGTAGTGCCGGGTCGGATTGGCACGGAAACGGTCCGTGACATAAGCAATCCAGTGGTCGTCGGTGCTGCTTGAACACATCCAATCATCAGGGAAGTGGTGGCACTGGTCCTTCGGCGATCGCTACTGGGCCCTTGCGACCGGAGCCGACAGCGCGCTGTACGGGCCGCGGGAACTCGGCGTGAGGAGCGACCTCCCCATATGAGGAGCCGCGGGCCGCCCGAGCATGGGTGCGGCATCCCGCGCCACGGCCGACCCACCCGCCCCCTTAGCATGGGCTCGTGCCGAGCCCTGCCGAGTGCCGTCCGTCCCCGCCCGCGTGGCGGTGGCGTGCGCTGCTCGTGCTCGGGGTGCTGGCCGGGCTGCTGGGGATGCACGCCCTCGGGCCCGCGGGCGGTCTGATGTCGGGCGCCCATGAGCGCCCCGCCGCCATGACGACCGCCGTGACCACCGCCGCGTCCGCCCATAGCGGCTGCGACGGCGCGTGCGGCGGTTCGCACATCCACCACGCCGATCCGACCTGTGCGTCACCCGCGCTCGGCGGTGGGCCCACGCTGTCCGCGCCCCCGTCGACCCCCGTGGCCGACTGCGGCCATGATCTCGCGGCGGCCCGGCCCGGTACGGCGCCGTCCCCGGCCGACGGGCGGGCGCCGCCCACCTTGGCCGAACTCCAGCTCCTGCGGATATAGGACACGCCCTCGCGGCGCCGCCGACCCTCCCGATCCGGGTTGAGTCCGACGCCGGTCCGGTATGTCCAGAAACGCCCCCTTACACTTCCTCAGGAGTTCCCCCATGCGTTCCCTGACCCGCCGTACGGCGCTCGCCGCCGTCGCCGCCACGGCCGCGCTGTCCCTGACCCTGACCGCCTGCGGCAGCGACGACAGCGGCAGCAGCGGCCACTCCGGCCACGACTCGACGTCGAAGACCACCGCGAGCGCGGGCGCGTCCGCCCCGGCCGGTAAGCACAACGAAGCCGATGTGAGCTTCGCGCAGGGGATGATCCCCCACCACCGCCAGGCCGTGGAGATGGCCGGTCTGGCCGCCACCCGGGCCTCCTCCGCCCAGGTCAAGAAGCTGGCCGCCGACATCAAGAAGGCGCAGGACCCGGAGATCCGCACGATGTCCGGGTGGCTGAAGGCCTGGGGCGAGAAGGTCCCCGAGGCAATGCCCGGCATGGACCACTCCCAGCACGAGGGCATGCCCGGAATGATGAGCTCCAAGGAGATGGAGGAGCTGAAGAAGGCGTCCGGCGCCGCCTTCGACACCGCGTTCCTGAAGATGATGGTCCAGCACCACAAGGGCGCGGTGGAGATGGCCGGCACCGAGAAGCAGAAGGGTGCGTACGGCCCCGCCAAGACCATGGCCGACGACATCATCAAGACCCAGAACGAGGAGATCACCGAGATGAACAAGCTCCTCAGCAAGAGCTGAGGCAAGGGCTGAGGCAAGGGCAGAACGAGGGCTGGCCCGCGGCTCATGAGCGATGGGCGAAGGCACCGGCACCCCGCCGGGCCTTTGCCCATTCAGCCGCAGCAGGCCCAGTGGTTACGATCTGGCGCGATGAGTAGACAGCGCGACGCGAGCCGAATACCGGGCGGCACGGTGCGAGCCACCGTGCTCTCGGTGCTCCGCTGTGCCGTCCCGCTGCTCACCGTCGCGCTCTGGCTGGCGCCCTCGTTCCTCCACCCGGCCATGGAGCACGCGTCCGCCGCAGGGCACGCCTCCGCCACGGACCACGTCTCCGCCACGGAGCACGTCTCCGCCACCGGCCACGTCTCCGCCACCGGCCACGCTTCCGGTTCGGCGCACCCTTCGCCCCGCCCCGCCATGGCCACGCTCGCCCCGCCGTGCCCGGACCTCGTGTCCGACCGGCACACCGTCCAGGCGCCCTGGACGGACAGCGCGGGCGGCGCCGGCGACAACTGCGCGGCCGGTCCCTGGGGGGTGAGCCAGGGCGTGGTGCCCGCGCCTGTCCCCCCGCCCGCGCTCGCCGAACTCCAGCCGCGCGACCGCCCGTACGACACGGATGCCACCCGGGCCCCGC
>NZ_MUNE01000874.1 GCF_002154605.1 Streptomyces milbemycinicus
ATCACTCCGGCTACGGCCGGGGGAGGCGCGAATCTTGCCCGGCCGTAGCCGGAGTGATGTCATCCGATTCAGCTACCATGCGTTTTGATCTGCGATGTGGTGCGGTGTGGCCGGGGGAGGAACGGCCGCGGCACCGGATGCGCGGATGTCCTCTACAGGAGGTAACGGGGAATGTCATTCGACAGCGAGTGGTCTCAACTCAAGGCGGACGCGGCCGGGCAGCAGAGCGCCCATACGCGGCTCAACCAGCTTCCCGCGGACCCCGGTGGCGGCGGGGGAGCACCGACTCCGAGCGGCGGCAAGGGCTCCGATCTGATCGTGCACCAGGACGACTTGGGCGCGGTCGGACACGAGGCCTTCGTCCTGCACGGGGAGTTGCAGAAGGTGGCCGATATCGCCGGGGCGGGGGCCAACAAGGAGGGCGTGGGGTCGTCCATGCAGGCGGCCAAGGCGTTGAGCGACCACAACTTCGCCATGGGCGATGCGCTGAGCACCACGGTGTCCGTCTGGAGTTCCCAGGTGAAGACCGTACTCCAGATGTGCGCCCATATCTCCAATCACCTGGACTACTCGAAGAAGGCGCACGGGAACGACGATGCGCAGATCGCGGCCTCCTTGCGCAACCGGGACGGGTCGGCCGTGAGTGTTTCTGAGATATCCAAGATGGTGAAGTAGCGGAAACGGCGGGGGAAAGACGATGGGGGCTCTCACCTACGCGGATCTCATCGGCGTTGATCTGGGGAAGCTCGGCGCCGTGGTCACGGACTGGAAGTGCGCCGTCGATGGCTTGAAGAGGCTGATGAACGATGCGCGTTCGGGCCTGCGGAAGAAGTCGGAGGGGGCGCGGTGGGCCGGGCTCAACGCGGATGTCACACGTGAATTCGTCGGCAAGACCGCGAAGGAGTTCGCGGATCTGCACAAGGAAGCCAGCAGCATCTGGAGCGTCCTCGACGACGCGCACTCACAGCTGACCGAGATTCAGTCCAGCGTCAAGTCGATCGTCGCGCAGGCGCAGGACGACGGGCTCCGGCTCTCCGACAATTTCGACGGCACCGTGCGCTTCCTCTACCCCCATACGCCGGGGGACGACGGGGTACGGACGCAAGCGCAGTTGGACACTCAGGAGGCCTACGCCAACCGCGTCAACCGGAAGATCGCCCAGGCCGTCGAGGTCGACGGCATCGTCAAGGCCGCGCTGGCCAAGAGCCACGGCGGCGACCCGTACAACGCGGGCCACGCCGGGTACCACTCCCTGAACGACGCCAAGGTCGACCGGGCCATCGACCTTGCCTCGCTGGGCCAAAGGGCGAACCCCAGCCAGCGCGCCGAACTGCGCAGGATCTGGGACGGCCTCAGCCCCGAACTGCGCGGCCGGGTCTGGGAGGCCGACAGGATGGCGCTGATGGCGGCCGGGATCTCGGACCCGCAGTACAAGTGGAAGCCGGCGGATGTGGGATCCGGGAAGTTCCACTCGCGCGATCCTGGTTACAAGGACTATCTGTTCCAGCTCGAGGCGAAGGCCATGGCGAAGGGCGGCCGGCTGGCGGGCTACGACCAGGGGGCCCGCGCGTTGGCCCACTACCTCGGAGGGTCCGGAAAGCCGCTGGATCTGGACATCGACCGTATGTGGGACGAGGACAAGGGATTTCGGAAGGCCGCCACGGAGAACCTCTCCAAGCATGAGGACGAGTGGCGGCAAAAGGCCCTGAAAGCGTTCGAGGAGTCCGGCGGCCGGCCAGTGGCTATTCCGGTGGAGACGAAGGCCGAGGGATACGAGCAGGGCGACCCCGACTGGAATTTCGCCGTCGGCCACGGGATGGTGAACCATTCGGGAGTCGTGAGTGTGGAGCCTGGCCCGCACGGCGGGAAGCCCAAGGTGTCCCTCGACTACCAGGTGAATGTCTGGGACCGATACAACTGGGATGACAACACGTCGTTCGAAATCGCGGGCGTCACCGTCACGGGCGCACAGATGCAAGGGCTCCACCAGACCGGCCTCGCCCAGGAATTCAACATGCACGGCAGAAGCTCGACTCATTGGCGCGACCTGACTCAGCCGCGCTAGCCGGCGGGCTGACGGCTACGGGGGGTCCGGCGGCTGCTCACCCCGGCGCGGCGGCGGCCACTCCCGTAGCACGTCACCCGGCGCCAGCCGGACCACCACCTCGGCGAGCTGGGTGCAGATCAGCTCGATCTGCTGGCGGGTACGGTTCCGCTCGGCGATGATCGCCGACAGCAGCAGTGCGGTCAGCGCGGTGGAGCCGTTGAACGCCTGCAGGGTGACCATCCGCGCCAGCAGCGTATGTCCCGCGAACGGGCCGACCCCCGCCGCCGTCGCCTGGATCGCGCACACCGACACGATGAGCGAGCACGGCGCGGCCCCCGCCAGCTGGAAGCGCAGCGCCGCCCAGATCAGAAAGGGGAAGACCAGGAAGATCAGGCTGCCGACCGAGTGCGTGGTGAGTAACGCGACGACCGCGGTGCCCAGCAACAGCAGCACAGCCTCGGCCCACCGGTAGGGGTGGACGCCGCGCGGCAGCCGGGCCCTGCTCAGCACCAGCAGCAGCGGTGTGATCACCAGGACCCCCATCGCGTCCCCCGTCCACCACACCGACCAGGTCGACCAGAAGGCGTCCGCCGGGAGTGCTCCCTGCAGGTCGAGCACACCGGTGCCCACCGTGGAGCTGATCAGCATGCCGGCCAGCGCGCCGAGGAAGACCAGCGAGAGCGCGTCCCGCAGCCGGTTCAGCTCCGTATGGAACCCCATGCGCCGCAGCAGCAGATACGAGCACACCGGGGCCACGGTGTTGCCCGCCACGATCGCGACGACCGCGGGGACCGTCGGGCCGATCGGCGCGTTGACCAGGAGGGCGCCCAGCGTGACGCCCGGCCAGGTGCGCAGGCCGAGCAGGAGCAGACAGGCCAGGGCGATACCGGTGGGCGGCCAGAGCGGGGTGACCTGCCCGCGCACCAGCTCCTGAAGCAGCCCGATCCGGGCCCCGACGTAGTAGGCCGCCGCGACGGCGACGATCCGCAGGCCCGTGGCACCGTATCGCCGGATCCAGTCATCGCCTGCCACAGCGGCCATCAGACAACGTCGTCGCAGTTCGGTGCGGGTGACACGCAGAGCCGCGGCGCGGCGTCCGCCGCACGGCGGATACCGCGGCGCCGCCGTCGGATGTAAGGCGGTCGCGGGGCCGAGGGGGGCCGAGGGGGCC
>NZ_MUNE01000875.1 GCF_002154605.1 Streptomyces milbemycinicus
TCTATGAGCCGGGTTGGCCGGGCGGTCGTCAGCTGAGCAAGTCGGCTGGGCGAGTGGGCTGGGTCGGTTAGTCGAGGGCGTTGGACAGGTCGCTCTGCCAGTACGTCACCTGGGCGTTCTCGTCGATGTAGACGGAGCCGCCGGGCAGCTCGACCGACTTGGAGTCGTCGGAGCCTTCGAGGAAGACCTCCAAGGAGGTGGCCTTGTAGCCGTTCTGGCCCGAGCCGTCGGCGGACGAGGTACGGATGCCGGCGTACGCGGTCTCGCCCGGGGCGAGGGTCACGACGGCCTGCGGCTTGCTGTCCTCGTACACCGGAGTGGCGGCCTGCGCGTCGTCGAACCTCAGCCGGGGGAAGCCGGGCATGTTGCAGTCCACGCCCGCGTGGTTGTTGACCTCGAGCACCATGTAGTTCACGGGCCTCTGGACGGACTTGACGCCGACCGTCAGCTTGTTGATGTCGCAGGGGCCGATCTCCTGCTCCGAGCCCCCGGAGCCCCCGGAGCCCTTGGCGCCGTCCTTGGCGCCGTCCTTGGCGCCCTCCTTGGACGACCCGGCCTGCTCGGTGCCGCCGCCCTTCTTCCCCTCGCTCGCGCCGCCCGTGGCATCCGAGCCGCCGGACCCGCCGGAGCCGGACGCCTGGTCGGCCGGGGCGGAGGTCGCACTGTCCGCCTTGCCCTCGCTCTCGGTACCGGTGCCCTCGCTGCTGTTGCAGGCGGTGAGGGTGAGGGCGGCGACGGCGGTCAGACCGGCGGCGGCCAGACGCAGGGTGCGGGCCCGGCGGGCGAAGGCGGTGATCGACATGGTGGGTTCCCCTCAGCGGGACTTGGCCGTTTCCGGTCTGTCTTTCTCGGTACGGCTAAGCCTGCCGCCCCCCACTGTCGTTCGACTGCCGCCCGACTGCCGCCCGACTGCCGAGCCGCTAACGTTCCACTAACGCCCCGCCCTTAGCGCCCCTCGTCTCTCAGAGGGAGGCGACGCCGAGCGCACCGACACGCTGCGGGGCAGCTATCAGCCGCCTGGTGCCGCACCCGGCGGGCCGGCCGGTCGGGGAGCCGAAGCCACCACGCCGGGACCTCGATCACGCGCGGCGCGACGAAGCCCCCGCGCCGACCGCCGACGAGCCGTGCACCGCGACCCCGGCGGGGCGGCCCAGCTCCAGGTACATCTTGACGTCGTCGAAGCGCTCGTCGCCGACGGCTATCCCGCTCGGCAGCCGGCCCCACTCCCGGAAACCCAGGTCCTCGTACAGGGCGATCGCGCCGTGGTTGTTGCCGCGGACGCCCAGGAGCAGCAGTTCCAGACCGGCCGCGCGCACGTCGTCGATCAGTGCGGACACCAGACGGCGGCCGATGCCCCGGCCCCGGGCGGCAGGGTGGGTCATGACCTGCTGGATCTCGGCGCTGTGCCGGTAACTGGCCACGGCTGCGCGCCGCCGCCAGAGCGCGCAGCCCAGCACCTCGTCCGACCCGTCCCCTGACGTCGCCAGGGCGAGCGCCGCGTCCCCGGTCCCTACGTCGGCCAGCACCCCGTCGAGCCAGGCGTCGGTCTCCGCGCGGCTGGGCGGTGCGAGGTAGCCGATGGCCCCGCCGGTCTCGCTGACGGCGCGGACCATCCGGTGCGTCCTTGCGCGCAGCGCGTCGTCCAATGTGGTCGGCCAGACCAGCTCGACGGGGTCGGTCATGTCGTGTGCTCCTTGATTCGCGTTGCGGCCGCTCACTCCTCCAGCGGATGGACCGATCGGCATGCGGCCCAGTGCACTCGGCCCATATTCGGGTCGAGCATGAATGACAGACGGACCGGATTCTTCTCCGTGATGATGGGATTGCCCTGGAGTTCCAAGCCGTCCGGCGGATGCAGCTCGTAGTCCGGCAGCACCTCCCCCGGCCCGTACACCTCCTTCACCTCCATGTGTGGGCGTCCGGCGATGATCGCTCTCACATCCATCTCGTAGATGGGCTCGCCGTGGCGGCTGTACATGACGACAGAGGTACCCTCCGGCACCCTGACCGGAGTGCCATCCCCTGCTGCGATGACCCCGTGACCGGCTATCACCTCCTCTCCGTCCGGGCGTGCGTCAGCCCATGGCTCAAACGGATCGGATTCGTACGGAGCGAGACCCAGCGGGTCGACCCAGCGGTGGGGGTTGGGAACGTACGCGGCGGGGTTG
>NZ_MUNE01000876.1 GCF_002154605.1 Streptomyces milbemycinicus
AGGTGTGTATGAGAGACGGGGGCGTGGGGGTGGGGCGTGCTCCGGCGCCTGTGGCGTCGGTCGCTCATGTCGTATGCCGGGCCGATGGCCGAATTCGCAGGCCGACGTCCCCTTGACGGCACATCGGGACGAAACAGCCCCACCTTCCGTCTAGGCTGGGACCGGTCGCGCCCCTAGCGCCGCGGCCCCTCCTGAGCACGATCCATCCCAAGAGTTCCATCACGCGTTCAACCGTTTCAATCGTTCCAGCCGTTTCGTCCGCTCCACCCGCTCCCGAGGAGATGACTCCGCCGATGCCCGGAGACCGCCCCACCCTGCCGCCCGTGCGGCTTCGCTCCGAGGCCGAACTCGCCCGGGACGCGCTCAGCGCCCCGCTGCTGGCCCGCGCGGTGCGGCTCGCCCGCTGGGCCGGGCCGCAGCGGCCGGTCGCGGCGGGCGGCGTGCTGACCGAGCCCGATCTGCGGGCGGCGGCCGAGCACCTGGGCTTCGGCACCGACGAGGAGGGGCCGGGGTACGCGGCGGAGGCCTGGCAGCTGGCCGTCGACACCGGGCTGATCGAGGTCCAGGAGCCCGCGCCGACGGCCGAGGGAGCGCCCACGGCCGAGGGAGTACCCACGGCCGAGGGGGGCGTCGACGAGGACGGAGCCACGGGGATCGCCACCCCCGGCGAGGAACTGCGGCTGATCACCGAGGGCAGCCCGCGGGACATCCTGGACATCTGGCTCGGCGGCTTCGAGACCGTACTCGCCGACGCGGCGGCCCCCGACCTCGCCGAGATCGTCGACCAGATCGGTGACGACGGCGAGATCGACCTCGACGAGATCGACTGGAACCCCGAGGAGGAGGCCGACTTCCTGGACGGGGTGCTGGGCAATCTGTATCTGCTGACCGCCCTGGACGAGGAGGACGCCGGCCGCGCCGTGCCGCTGCCCGCGCTCGCCGCCGCCATGATCGTCCCCGAGGACATGGAGGAGCCCACCGACGACATCCTCGAGGAGATCTCCGAGGCGATGGTCCGCCTCGACGACCAGTTCCGGATGCTGGAGCCGACCGGCCTGGTCGAGTACCAGCCCGTGGACGAGGCGCTGATCGAGGAGGTCGACGGCGAGGGCCGCTTCCCCGAGACCGCCGGATCGTCCTCCGGCTCCGACCCCTTCGGCCCCGACGAGGAGGACGTCTCCCGCTACGGCATGGTCAGGCTCACCCCGCTCGGCGTCTTCGGCGTGCGCAACCGGATGCTGGACGCCGGTATCGACGCCCCGGCCGTCGGCGACCTGGCCGACAAGGGCGCGGAGGTCCTGCTGGACGCCCTGCCCGGACACCCGGAGACCGCCGCGCGCGCCGAGGCCGAGCAGTGGCTGGCCCGCCGTACGCCCGACGCGGCCGCCCGTGAGCTGCTGGCCGCCGCGCGCGGCGACGACACGAGCGCGCCGCTGCGCCGTCTGGCCTGCCAGCAGACGCTCTCGCTGGTCGGGGACGCGGCCGAGCCCGCGCTGCGCGAGGTGCTGGACGACCGGCACCTGGGCGGTCTGGCCCGGGTGTGGCTGGCCGAACATGCGATGCCCGACGTCCCGGAGCCGTCCGAGGAGATGGTGTTCTGGCTGACGGTGGACACCATCGCGGCCCAGCTCGCCGCCGAAGGCGACTCCGCCGAGCTGCGGGAGCTGGTGCGCGGCCTCGTCGAGCAGTCCGGGAGCTTCTTCGACTCGGCGTGGCGGGTGGACCACCCGGCGACCGCCGAGGTGCTGGAGGCGATGGGGCGGCTGCACCCGGACAAGAAGACCGCCAAGGAAGCGCGGAAGGCGGCCTTCAAGGCGCGCTCACGCGTCTGAAGCTCCACAGCTCACGCGCCTGACGCTCCCGCGGGAGCCTGGCGCCGGTTCAGCCTGTCCGCGTCAATCGGACCGTCGATGTCGCGTCCAGTTCAACTGTTGTTCGGCCAGGGACGGGAGCGTAGGCCCGCAGTCGGTGGACAGATCTGGCCATTCAGGAGATGAAGATGCCGCTCACCCGCAGAGACTTCGCGAAGAGTTCCGCGTATACCGGTGTCGCCCTCGTCGGCAGCGCCGGGGTGCTCGCCACCGCCCCCGGCGCGCTCGCCTCGGAGCCTGCCGAGGACCTGACCACCGACGCGGCCGAGCGGGGCGGTGCCCGGCTCGGCTACGGCCCGCTCGTCACCGACCCCAAGGGCCTCCTCGCGCTCCCCGCCGGCTTCAGCTACCGGGTCATCACCCGCACCGGCCAGACCAAGCTGGAGTCCGGCGAGTCCACCCCCTCCAACCACGACGGCACCGCCACCTTCGAGGGCACCCGCGGCGCCACGCTGCTCGTCAACAACCACGAGCTGAAGGGCCCGCGGGCCGACTGGCCGCACCCCGTGCCGCTGACCGAGGGCCTGGTCTACGACCCGGCGGCGTCCGGCGGCTGCACCGTCGTCGAGGTCTCCAAGCACGGCGACCATGTCACCGAGTGGGTCGGCATCGCGGGCACCTCCACCAACTGCGCGGGCGGATCCACTCCGTGGGGCACCTGGCTGACCTGCGAGGAGACCGAGGACAAGGCCGGCAAGAACGGCATGACCAAGGACCACGGCTATGTCTTCGAGGTGGACCCGCACGACCGTCGGGCCAACCGCGACCCCAAGCCGATCAAGGCGCTGGGGCGCTACGCCCATGAGGCGGTCGTCGTCGACTCCAAGCGCGGCCACCTCTACCTGACCGAGGACGCCTCCGGCCCGAACGGCCTCTTCTACCGCTGGGTCCCGCCGCGCGGCTTCGAGCACGGGCGCGGCAAGCTGCGCACCCTCGCCGATGACGCGGGCGTGCTGCAGGCCCCCAAGTGCTTCGACTCCGGCGGCAACTTCATCGACGACCTGTCGCGCGCGACCAAGACCGGCACGGTCTACGGCGTCGACTGGGTGGATGTGCCCGACCGCGACGCGAAGTCGGTCCCGGTGCGCAAGCAGTTCGACGTCGGCCAGGTCACCCGGGCCCGCAAGTTGGAAGGCATGTGGTGGGGCGACGGGGGCACGTACATCGTCTCCTCGTACGCCCGTGAGGAGAGCCCGGTCGCGCACGACGGCCAGGTCTGGTTCTACGACCCCAAGCGGCGCACCCTGACCCTGAAGGTGCTGCTCGGCGTCAACCCCGACCCGTCCAAGGACGGCGCCTTCGACGGCCCCGACAACATCACCGTCTCGCCGTACGGCGGTCTGGTCATCGCCGAGGACGGCGAGGGCGTCCAGCACCTCTTCGGCGCCACGGACGACGGCCGTACGTACCCGATCGCGCGCAACGAACTCAACATTGGCACCGCGGAGGAGCCGGAGTACAGCGAGTTCACGGGCGTCTGCTTCTCGCCCGACGGCCGCACCCTCTACGCCAACATCCAGACTCCCGGCATCATGCTGGCCATCACCGGCCCCTGGCGCCGCCAGCGCCCCCGCGGCTGATCATCCCTCAGCTCCGGGCCGTCCCCGCGCACCTGGCGGGGGCGGCCCGTATTTTCTGCGATACCTCTGCCCTCTCCGCTCGTTGTACGGGCTACGGGACGGCCCGGGCCGGAGCGCCGACCTTCCTCCCTCTTCGGCGGTCCGGCCTGGGCCCCCGGTGCCGGGCCCGTCCTGGATCAGCTGCTCGGCCGGCTCAGCCGGCTCAGAGCGCCTTGCCGGCGGGCTTGACCATCCCGCGGACCGTACGGGAGTCCACGTACTCGCCCATCGCGGTCATCTCCCACTCACCCGAGAACTGCTTGATGAACTTGGCCATCATCACGCCCGTACGCGGCTCGGAGTGGGTCAGATCGAAGCGGACCAGCTCCTCGCCCGTCCCCGCGTCCAGCAGGCGGCAGTAGGCCTTCGCGACATCGGTGAACTTCTGGCCGGAGAAGGAGTTGACCGTGAAGACCAGGCCGGTGACCTCCGGCGGCAGCCCGCCGAGGTGGACCGTGATGGTCTCGTCGTCGCCACCGCCCTCGCCGGTGAGGTTGTCGCCGGAGTGCTGGATCGCGCCGTTGAGAATCGAGAGCTTGCCGAAGAAGCAGGCGTCGATCTTCTTGCGGTCCACCCCGAAGGCGATCACGGACGCGTCGAGGTCGATGTCCTTGCTACGGAAGGCGGGCTCCCAGCCCAGGCCCATCTTGACCGAACTCTGCAGCGGTCGGCCGCCCTTGACCAGCGACACCGTCTGGTTCTTCTGGAGATTGACGCGGCCCTTGTCGAGGTTGATCTTCCCGGTGCCGGGCGCC
>NZ_MUNE01000877.1:0-413 GCF_002154605.1 Streptomyces milbemycinicus
GCGAAGGCGGCGCCGAGGCCGGCCGCCACACTCATCACCACGTTCGCTACCGCGAAGAGCCGGGCGCCGTTCTCGGTCAGCCGCAGCGTCTCGTACGAGAACGTCGAGTACGTCGTCAGCGCCCCGCAAAGACCGGTGCCCAGCAGCAGCTGGAGCCGCGAGGAGGCGGCCCCTGCGGTGACGGCGCCGGTCAGCAGACCCAGCACCAGACAGCCCACGACATTGACGGTGAAGGTGCCCCAGGGAAACACCGAATCGTGTCTGGCCTGCACGGCCCGGTCGGTCAGATAGCGCAGCGGCGCGCCCACCATGGCGCCGACCACCACCAGCAGCCAGTTCACCGGGCCTCCTCGCCCCTACCCGAGTCCTTGTCGTCGCGGTTCGGGAAGCGAATCACCTCGACGGGGTCGAGG
>NZ_MUNE01000877.1:423-607 GCF_002154605.1 Streptomyces milbemycinicus
GAGCCGAACCCCTCGACCCCGCGGAAGACGCTCGCGCCCGCGAGCCCCGCGCGGTGGGCGCGGTGGACGATCTCCGCGAACAGGGGCCGGCGGTGCCAGGTGTCGTTCTCGCTGACGAAGACGGTCAGCCGCAGGCCGCTCATCGCGCGCCCCCGCCGGTCGCGCCGTCCGCCGTACTGCCCCC
>NZ_MUNE01000878.1 GCF_002154605.1 Streptomyces milbemycinicus
CGCTGGCCGCCCAGCGAGCGGCCGAGCAGCACCGCGTCACACCCCAGGAAGTGGATCTTGTGGCGCGGCCGGCCCCATAAAGGTGCGGGCATCTTCTGTCCGCATTAGCTCGGTGACCAGCGGCGGAGCACTCGTGGTAGCGACCAGATGGGGCATACTGCATCCGTGACAGGCGACAGGGAGTCCCGGCCACGGCGGCGTGGCGAGGAGCTCGAGGGGGCGCTGCTGGACGCTGCCTGGGACGAGTTGGTCGAGCACGGCTGGAACGACTTCAGCATGCCGCGCGTGGCGCGGCGGGCCGGGGCGGGCAAGGCTTCGTTGTACGCGCGCTGGCGCACGAAGGCAGCGCTCATCGCGGCAACCTCGTTTCGGCAGTCCCAGCTCCCGCCAGGGCCGCTCGATCTGTCCGGCTCCCTGGCGGAGAACCTTCGCTCGGCGCTCGACGGGACGTGCGCGTTCCTGCGCGGGCCGTACGGATCCGCGGCGCGTGCTCTGGCATCGGAGTCACCGACCTTGGACTTGAGTCAGCGCCCCGCGGACACGCCCATCCAGGTCGCCGTCGAGATCATCGAGCATGCGCGGGCCCGAGGAGAGCTCGGACCGTCGCCGATTCCTCCCCGCGTACTCAACGTGGGCTTCGCCCTGGTCATACAGTCGTTCCTCGTCGACGGTGCCCTTCCAGGACCCGAGGAACTGGACGAGATCGTGGCTTGCGTCTGGCTGCCCGCCCTTCGCGCGGCAGCTCCCACCGACTAGCTGGACACGTCGAGACAGACCGCGGCCGAAGAACGCGCCCGGGGCGATTCACAGCCCGCCGAACCATGACCGGGCACCAAGGGGCGGCCCGCCCCTCTCACCACAGATATCCCGATAGTGAACTTGAGTTCTCTATTGACGCGGCATGTCGTCCGCCATACATTCCCTGTGACGTTCTTGTGAATCGTTTCATCTCCCCTTTGCGCGATGGTCGGGCCTGTTCATCGCCCCGGCCGGGCGCTCATCCCGCCGGAACCTACCTCGAGTTGGAATCCCATGGCTCCTCACTCCAACCGTGCCCAAGAGCGGGCTCGCCACCTCGGCGGGCGCTTCGTGCGCGCCACCGCCGCCCTGGCCGCGGCAACGGTCACTATCAGCGGGCTCGTGGCCGCCACACCCGACGCCACACCCGTCGGCGGATCGCCCGGCGTGACGCCGGTCGCCGCCAGTTCGGCTACTGCTGCGGCGAGTTCCGGCAGCTTCGCTGACCCGACGCCCGCGAATCGTCCCCTGTACCGGTTCTGGAACACCGGTGGGATGATGACCCCGGACTCCATCAAGGACCAGGTCGCCCAGATCAGGGCCTCGGGAGCCGGTGGCTACGAGGCCAATCAGCTGACCCGGGTTCTGGAGTCCGCGCCGGGCTACGACCCGGCCGCGATGGGTTGGGGCACGACCCGGTGGACGGACACGTGGACGAACCTGTTCACCGCCGGAAAGGCCGCCGGCCTGCGCGTCGACGGCATCTACACGCCCGGCTGGTCGGCCGGCACCCAGACGGTGAACCCCGATGGCCCCGGCTCGGCGAAAGAGGTCACCTTCGGGCAGGCGTGGCTGAACGCCGGTGCCACCTTCGACGGGCCCCTCCCGACCCCGACACTTCCGCCTGGTGTGCATGACCAGGTGCTGCAGGGCGTCGTGGCCTACCGGTGCCTCAAGCACTGCGCCGCCCCGTCGGCCAAGGACTCGGTCCCGGTCCTCGACCCCGAATCGGCCGTGGACCTCACCGACGACGTGGCCGACGGCGAGGTGTCATGGACCGCGCCGACAGCGCCTGCGGATGCGCGGTACGTGCTGGTCGCGGCATGGATGAACGGAACGGGCCAGACCGTCGCGCTGGCCGCGACCGCGAAGACCACGTACCTGGTCGACCACTTCTCCCAGTCCGGGTTCCGCGCGGTCAAGGACTACTGGGACGACCACGCGATGACACCGCAGCTGCGCAAGGCCATGAAGGCCGGCGGCGGATCGATGTTCTTCGACTCCCTCGAGCTCAACCGAGAAGGTGAGCAGGTGCGGTCGTGGACGGGTGACTTCCTCCAGCAGTTCCACAAGCGCCGCGGCTACTCCCTGGTGCCGTACCTGGCCGGCGTCGGGGTCACCGACCCGGTCTTCGACTTCACCGGCGACACCGGCGACCGGGTGCGGGAGGACTACAACCAGACCCTCTCCGACCTGTTCGTCGACAACCACCTGCGCCCGCTCAGGTCATGGGCGCGCAAGGTCGGGATGACCGTCCGCGGCCAGGGCTACAGCTCATGGGGGCCCTCGCCGATCGACCCGATGGACTCCGCCACCCTGCTCGACATCCCCGAGGGCGAGGACCTGTCGTTCACGTCCGGCTTCACCGAGGGGCCGCCGAAGTTCATCAACACCCGCGGCTCCGACGTGTGGCGGTCCATGGCCAGTGCCGCCGCTCAGTCCGGTCACAACGTGGTCTCGACCGAGTGCTGCGCCGCCTCCGGCAGCGCACAGGTGCAGCGGCAGCTGCTGCTCGCGCACGTCAACCAGCAGTTCTCCGTCGGCGTGAACCAGATGGTGTGGCACGGGTGGGCCGACCAGAGCGCCGGTGCCGCGGCGAAGTGGCCCGGCTTCTCCCCGTTCGGCGCCTACGTGGCCGATGTCTACGGGCCGCAGAACCCGACGTTCGATGACGACAAGGCCATCAACACCTACGTCGGACGGATGCAGACGGTGCTGCGCCGCGGCGAGCTGCGAGGTGACGTCGCCATCTACCGCGACGACCGCGGCCACAGCGTCTCGGGCTCGACCGGTGACCTGTACTTCACCGACCAGTCCCTGGCCCGCGCCGGCTACACCTACGGGTTCATGAACAGCACCCTGATGCGCGCGCCCTCGGCCACCGTCTCCGGCGGCCGGCTCAACCCGGCCGGACTCGGGTACGGCGCTTTCGTCTGGGACACGACCGCCAACCCCGAGACGAACCCGACCATGGACCTCGCCGACGCCAAGCGACTGCTGTCCTGGGCGAAGTCCGGGCTCCCGGTCATCGTGGTCGGCGACCTCCCGACCCGGGTCCGCGGCAACCACCCCGACCAGGACACCAAGCTCGCAGCCGTGATCCGGCAGCTGCTCGCGACCCGATCGGTACAGCAAGTCGCCACCGAGGCAGGAGTCCTCGGTGCCCTGTCGAAAGCGGGCGTGAAGCCGTCGGTGTCCTACTCCGACTCGCCGGTCGTCTCCCTGCACCGGCAGACCACCGACACCGACTACTACTACCTGTTCAACTCCGGCGCCGACACGGTCACCACCACCGCGAAGTTCACCGGCTCCGGCGCCCCCTACCAGTACGACGCGTGGACCGGCGCGGTCACCCGGATGCCGCTCTACAGCCGGACCGACAGTGGAGTGCGGGCGACCGTCTCACTGGCCTCGGGCGACGCCACCGTCATCGCCATCACCCGCGGCAACGAGGACACCCGTGCCGCGCAGCTCCGCGATGTGTGCCCGACGTACGCCACCGACAGCACCGCCTGGACCGTGGTGCGCCCGGACAATGCGCACCTGACCGTCCGCGCCACCAAGACCGGCTCGTACGAGACCCGCCTCTCGACGGGGAAGACCGTCACCAGCCACGTCAAGACCCTCCCGAACGTCACGTCGCCATCGACCTGGACCTTGGACGTCACCTCGTGGCAGGCCGGAAGCGGTGGCCCGAACGACACCGACAAAGTCGCCCTCGATCGGCGCACGATCACTCCGGCCGCGGACGGCAACCTGCCGGACTGGCAGCACATCGACGGTCTCGCCAAGGTCGCCGGCACCTCCACCTACACCACCACCATCACGACCGGAAGCGGATGGGCCGCCGACAGCGGTGCCTACCTCGACCTTGGGAAGATCAACGGTCTGGCGACGGTCACCGTGAACGGCCGGAGACTCCCGGCGGTCAACCAGCTCAACCCGAACAAGATCGACCTGCGCGGCTACCTGAAAAAGGGCACCAACACCATCGACGTCGGTGTCTCCACCCTTCTCGGCAACGCTGCCTACAACTCGAACACCTCCTACGGGCTGGTGGGCCCGGTGAAAGTGACCGGATACACCGAGCGCAACATCACCGCAGGATGTCCGTCCCCCGTCAAGGTCGGCCGCCAGTGACCTTCGAGTCCTCCCCAGACCGGGGCCCGTGCCGCCACGACGGTTACTGAGCCTCCGCGCAAACTTCACGATCGGCTGCACGGCGGCTGACCCGGCCACCGTGCAGCCGTATCGGGTCGAACGGCTCAGCGAAGTAAATCCACGGCAACCCATGGATGCCAAACCTCGCAGGGACTCCGAGAACGCAGCTCAATTGCGCTCCGTGCCCAGTTGACATTCACCGAGACATTCACCATTGCAACTCATCCATGAAAGCATCTAACTTTACCCAAGTAATGGCAAAGATGCTGGTCAAAGCGCGGGAGGCGCCCGCTCGGCGGCGACGTCGAGAACGCCAAGTCGCTTCATGTTCTACATACATTCAACTCTCCACCCCCATGAGCGGCATGATCAATCCATAGGGTCCTTGAGGAATTTGAAGGAAGGGACCCATGGAAGAACTCCGCGCAATCCGGGCTCGCGGTATCACGAAGAACTTCGGTGATGTCGTCGCCCTGGACGGCATCGATCTCGATGTAACGCAGGGTCAGATCCACGGCCTGGTCGGACCTAACGGCGCCGGAAAGACGACGTTGCTCGGCCTTCTGCTGGGGCTCGCGGTGGCCGACGGCGGTCGCCTGGAGGTCCTGGGTACACCGGTCGAGCGGGCACTCGACGCTCCCGACGGTGTCGCCGGCTTCGTGGACGGCCCCGCTCTCTACCCCTCGCTCACCCCACGGCAGAACCTCGCCGCGCTGGCCGCGCTCCGCGGCCACGACGCGCGCACGGCGGGGATCGACGACGTACTCGCCGAGGTCGGTCTCACCGACGTCGCCGACGACCGTACCCGCGGCTTCTCCCTCGGCATGCGCCAGCGGCTCGGGCTCGCCGCCGCCCTGCTGACCAAGCCCCGGCTGCTCGTGCTCGACGAACCGTCCAACGGCCTCGACCCGGCGGGCAAGAAGCACGTGCACGGTGTCCTCAACCGGCTCGCGGCCGACGGAACCGCCGTCGTGCTCTCCAGCCACAACATGGACGACCTCGAGGCGCTGTGCTCCGAGGTGACCATCCTCGCCACCGGACGCGTCGTCTTCTCCGGTCCGCTGAGCGAGCTGGCTACCGAGAACCGTGAACTCGACTAC
Organism: Streptomyces milbemycinicus; assembly: GCF_002154605.1. GTDB lineage: Bacteria > Actinomycetota > Actinomycetes > Streptomycetales > Streptomycetaceae > Streptomyces > Streptomyces milbemycinicus. The sequence goes on from NZ_MUNE01000878.1 coordinate 5,280, forward strand.
CGGCTGCTCACCTCCGACCCGCAGGCCGCGCGCCGGCTGGCGGACGACGCGCCGGGGATCCAGGTCGTCGACGACGCCGGGATACGGCAGGACGCCGAACTGCTCGTCGTACGCGCCCTGGTGCCTGCCCTCGACCAACTCGTGGTGCGGCTCGTGGAGAAGGGCGTCGCGCCGCGCGAGCTCACCCCCGTGGTGTCGCCGCTCGAAGCCGCGTTTCTGACCCTCACCGAGCAGCAGGAGGCGGGCAGATGACCGCGACCCTCACCCAGAGCCGGGAACAGGAACACGAGCAGGTGACCGGGGGCCGTCGCGTCCCCGTCACCCGCGCCTGTCGCTTCGAGCTCGTCAAGCTCGTCTCCCAGTGGCGAATCCGCCTGCTGGTCCTCGCCTGCTGGATCGCTCCCGCCCTCTTCGTCGCCGGGGTGAGCCAGCAGAGCACACTTCCCGTCGACACCCTCTTCGGGCGCTGGATGCTCGCCTCCGGGTGGGCCGGCCCGCTGGTGATGCTCGGTTTCGCGGGGACCTGGGCGCTCCCGCTGCTGACCTCGGTCGTGGCCGGTGACGTGTTCGCCTCCGAGGACCGGCTCGGCACCTGGCGCCATCTGCTCGTGGCGGTCCGCTCGCCCCGGCGGATCTTCGTGGCGAAGACGGTGGCCAGTCTCACCGTCCTGCTGCTGCTCGTGGCCGGGCTCGCGGTCTCCAGCACCGTCGGCGGCCTCCTCGTGGTCGGCAACCAGCCGCTGGTCGGTCTCGACGGCCATCTCCTGGCACCGTCGGACGCCGCCGTTCAGGTCCTGCTCTCCTGGGTCTGCGTCCTCGCTCCGACCCTGGCGCTCGCCGCACTCGGCCTCCTCGGCTCGGTCACGCTGGGACGGTCCCCGATGGGGCTGCTGGTGCCCGTGCTCGTCTCGCTCGCGATGGCGGTCGCCCAGATGCTGCCGCTTCCGGTGGCCGTGCGCGTCGCCCTGCCGAGCTACGCCTTCATCTCCTGGAACGGCCTGTTCACCAGCCCTCAGCAACTCGGCCCGCTGCTGATCGGCGTCGTTGTCAGCCTCGTGTGGGCCGTGGTCGCGACGGCGCTGGCGTATGTGCTCTTCGTACGGCGCGACTTCACCAACCTGACCCACGACGGTTCGGGCCGCCGCGCGATCACCGTCGGAGTCCTACCGCTCGTCGGGGTGGCCGCCGCGTCGTTCGCGGTCGTCGCCGCGACGACCTCGGCGACGGGCTCCGGGATCGAGCAGGACAAGGTGCAGCGCTCGCTCGCCACGGCGTTCGCGCACCTGTACCGCATGCAGACCGACCAACTCAACCGGCCCGCCGTCACCGAGGCCCAGTTGAAGGCCACGGCGTCGTGCAACAAGGGAAGCGCCAGAGTCGCAGCGGAAGGCCCGGGCAACGACTGGCGCTGCGTCGTGACCTGGCATCTTCCCGGCGTCGAGGCCACAGGACAGGCCATCTACCAACTCGACGTCACTCCGGACGGGCGGTTCATGGCCGATGGCGATGGACCGAAGGAAGTGAACGGCTACTTCCTGGTGCGGACCCCCGACGGGGACGCACCGAACCCGCTGTGGCAGTTCGACGGCAACGTCGAACTGCTCGACACCAGCCCGAAGGGATAACACTCAATGCAGGTAACTCGCCGCCGCAAGCTCGTCGAGGAAGCTCGGATCAACCTCATCGGTAGACGCATCGGCCGCCGGATACCGCTGTTGACGGCGGGCACCACCGCTGTCGCCCTCGTGGCCGCCGGCACGGCGCTCGCGCAGACCCACCAGTTCGGCACGGACCAGGTCGGCCAGGTCACCGAGAATGGCCAGGTCGTCTCCAGCAACCAGTACATCGCCCCGTACGGCGACCGTCTTGTCATCAACCAGGGCAAGATCATGTCGTCCTCGGTCAGCCCGGACGGCACGCACATGGCCGCCTCGGTCACCGACGGTGGCGCGGCCCTGGCCATCGTGGACCTGAAGAACTGGAAGACGCAGCAGCTCGTCAGCAATGCCGCGTCGTCGAACCCCCGCATCAGCAGCAACAACGTGGGCCAGGAAGGCCCGACATACTCGCCCGACGGCAAGCAGCTGTGGCTGGGCCAGCCGGACGGCTACACCGTGTTCACCGTGAACGCGGACGGCAGCGTCTCCAGCCCGAGGACCGTCAGCATCCCGGCGCAGGGGTCCAAGCACGCCCTGGTGGGCGCGGCGGCGTTCTCGGCCGACGGCAAGACCGTGTACTCCGCGGTCAACGGCCAGAACCGGGTCGTCGCCATCGACGCCGCGACCGGGACCATCAAGCAGAGCTGGAACGTGGGCAACGCCCCGCGCGGCATGGTCATCGTCGGCAACAAGCTCTACGTGAGCAACGAGGGCGGTCGCCCGGCCAAGCCCGGCGAGCCCACGATCAACTCGTACGGCACGCAGGTGCTCGCCGACCAGAAGACCGCTGCCACCACCAGCGGCACGGTCAGCGTCATCGACCTGGCCAACCAGGACGCCGCGGTCTCCAGCATCGAGGTCGGTCTGCACCCGACCGCCGTGTACGCCAAGAACGGCGTGGTGTTCGTCACCAACACCGCCGACAACAACGTGTCGGTCATCGACACGGCGAAGGACAAGGTCGTCCAGACCATCTCCACCCAGCCGTGGGCCAAGGCTCAGGTGGGCTACGAGCCCGACGCGGTGACCCTCACCGACGACGGTCACCTGCTGGTGACCCTCGGCCGCGCCAACGCCGTCGCCGTCTACAAGTACACCTCCGCGCAGGAGCCGGTCAGCTACGTCGGCCTGCTCCCCACGGACTACTTCCCCTCGGAGATCACCACCTCCGGCAACGAGGTGTACGTCTCCAACACCCGTGGCATCGACGCCCGCCGTAAGGCCACCGGCGGTCACGGCACCCACGACACGACGTCGAGCGTGCAGAAGTTCACGCTGCCCGGCGACAACGTGATCAAGTCCTACACCGGCAAGGTCTTCAAGCAGAACGGCTGGAACGGCGAGTCGCTCAAGAAGTCCGACGGCTCCCCGGCCAAGCCGGTGCCGGTCCCGGTCAAGCTCGGCGACCCCTCGACGATCAAGCACGTCTTCCTGCTCGTCAAGGAGAACCGGACCTACGACCAGGTCTTCGGTGACATTCCGCAGGGCAACGGCGACCCGTCGCTGACCGAGTTCGGTGAGAACGTCACGCCGAACCAGCACGCCCTGGCCAAGCAGTTCGGCCTGTACGACAACACGTACGACATCGGCACCAACTCCGCCGAGGGTCACAACTGGCTGATGCAGGCGGACGACCCGGAGTACACCGAGTCATCGGCCGGTGAGTACACCCGCAGCTACGACACCGAGGACGACGCCCTCGGCCACCAGAAGACCGGCTTCATCTGGACCGGTGCGCAGGCGGCCGGCAAGTCCGTCCGGAACTTCGGTGAGTTCCAGCAGTTCCTGACCAAGCCGTCGGGCGCCAGCTGGCAGAACCTGTACTGCGACAGCAAGAACATGGCGGCGACCGGTCAGGACACCGCCTACCCGCTGAACTCGACCTCGCCGATCCCGTCGCTCAATGACGTGTCGGTGCACGGCTTCCCGAAGTTCGACACCAGCGTCCCGGACGTCTACCGGGCACAGATCTGGAAGAAGGACTTCGAGAAGAACGGACCGGCGAACCTGAACATGTTCTGGCTCTCCAGCGACCACACCGGTGGCCCGGTGAGCGCTGCCTCCCAGGTCGCGGACAACGACCTCGCCGTGGGCCAGATCGTCGACGAGATCTCGCACAGCAAGTACTGGAAGGACTCGGCGATCTTCGTCGTCGAGGACGACTCCCAGGCGGGTCTCGACCACGTCGACGGTCACCGTGCCCCGGTCCAGATCATCAGCCCCTGGGCCAAGCACTCCACGGTGGACAGCCACTACTACTCCCAGATCACGATGATGCGGACCATCGAGCAGATCCTCGGGATCCAGCCGATGAACCAGAAGGACACCGCGGCCACCCCGATGGCCTCGGCGTTCACCCAGAGCCCGGACTTCACGCCGTTCAAGGTGCTGCCCAACCGGACCTCGCTGACCGCCGGTGTGAAGACCGCGCCCTCCTGTGGTCTGGACACCCCCGCGGCGCAGGACCTGAAGGCAGCCGCCGTGCCGTCGCCCTCGGTGCCGGCGGACATGAAGGATGTCGCCGCCCAGTGGGACCAGTGGAAGCCGAAGCAGCGGCTGACCGGTCCCAACGCCGTTCCGGACTACGCTCCCCCTGCCCAGATGAACCATCTCACGTGGTACGAGACCCACAACTGGGCGAAGCCGTACCCGGGTGAGAAGAAGATCTACGCTCCGCAGGACGTGCCGGGCGCCGCCATCCCTTCGGCGGAGAACGACGGCTGACGCAGGCTCACGTGCCGGGTGGCCCCTGGTCGGCATCATCGCCGGTCAGGGGCCCACCTGCGAAACGCGAGGCGCCGTCCCGGCGGGCTCCCCGCCGGGACGGTGCTCGCGTCGGGCCGTACGGCCCACGGCCCGCCACCGGTGCGGGCCGGCACTGCTCGACCCCGCTCTCGACCTGCTGACCGGACTGGGCACACACGAGGCGACCTGGGTCGTCGACGACGCCCCCAAACGCAGCCGGACGGCGGCCAACCCGCTCTGTGACCGATCCGGGTTCATCGAGGTCGACTGGCTATGGAGCTTCACCCGCCGGACGCGCCGAGGATCCGGGTGCGCAGG
>NZ_MUNE01000879.1 GCF_002154605.1 Streptomyces milbemycinicus
CGCCCACGGCCTGGCCCAGCGCTACTTCCACCAGGCGCTGCGGCTGGCCAAGGCCAGCGGGGCCCGCGGGCTCGGCGCGTATGTCATCGCCCTGCTGGTCAACCAGTCCCTGTTCATGAAGGAGTACCGGCAGGCGGTCGCATTCGCCGAATCGGCGCTGCGCGCGTCCGGTTCGCACATCACCCCCGCGCTCGCCTCCGACCTGTACGCCATGCAGGCCAAGGCGTACGCCCGGCTGGGCGACGGGGCCGGGGCGCTGGCCTGCATCCGGCGTGCCGAGACCGCCGCCGACCGGATCCGCCCGGGCCAGGAGCCCGACGAGACCGGCTACGTCCAGCCTGGCCTGGTCAATGTCCAGGTCGCCGAGGCGCTGCTCAGCCTGGGCGACCTCGGCGGCGCCCGGGAGAACGCCGCCGCCGCGGTCGGCACCCCCGCGCACGACCGCGGCCGGGTGCACCGGCTCGCGATGCTCACCCATATCGCGCTCAGACAGGGCGACGCGGACCGGGCGGTGGCCACGGCGGTGGAAATGACCGAGCGGGCCCGCGGTATGGAGTCCAGGCGGTTACGCGACCGGCTCCGCGCCGTGCGGGAACACCTCGCCGAGAGCGGGAGCGCGGCGACTGCCGAGGCCGCCGAACTCATCGACGGGGCGCTGCGCGTGCCTCTCTGAGTCCGGTCCGCGCCCTCGTCGACAGCCTTGCCAACTGTGCGGCGGAAGGTGGCTGACAGTGCGATGGAAGAACCTCAGGGAGCGGACCGTGTACGAGAACCGGTGGTTCTCGGTGAACCTCGCCGACGTCAGACTCCCCGACGGCCGTCATCTGGACCACTATCTGATCCGGCTGCGCCCCGTGGCCGTGGCCACCGTCGTCAACGCGGCCAATGAGGTACTTCTGCTGTGGCGGCACCGCTTCATCACCGACGCCTGGGGCTGGGAGCTGGCGGCCGGCGTCGTCGAGGACGGCGAGGACATCGAGGTCGCCGCGGCCCGCGAGATGGAGGAGGAGACCGGGTGGCGCCCCGGCCCGCTGCGCCATCTGCTCTCCGTCGAGCCGTCCAACGGGCTCACCGACGCCCGGCACCACATCTACTGGGCGGAGGAAGCCGCGTACGTCGGGCCGCCGGAGGACGACTTCGAATCCGACCGGCGCGCCTGGGTGCCGCTCAAGTCCGTCCCGGACATGGTGGCGCGCGGCGAGGTGCCCGCCGCGAACATGGCGGCCGCGCTGCTGCTGCTCCACCACATCCGCCTCGGCTGACACATGCGCCTGGGCTGATCACATCCGCCTCGGCCGACCGCCGGCGTCGCCCCCGCCGGCGGCCTGCCGACCGCGTGCCCCCCCGGCCGGGCGTCAGCGGCCGGCGGCCTGCCACAGCGCCAGCGCCAGCGCGCATACGCCGGTCAGCGCGGCGATGGACCTCAACGGCCAGCGCGCGTGCTCCAAATGGCGTACGCGTACGGCCAGTTGCTCCACATCCTCCTCGGACTGTTCCCCGCGGTGGTCGAGCAGGGCGAGTTGTCCGTCGACACGGGCCAGGCTGACATCGACCCTGCGGCGGATTTCCGCGAGCTCCACGGCTAACGCGGCGTGCTCGGGCTCGGTGGTCACGGACTGTTCCCCTTCCGGAATGTGCTTTCGTGCACTTTCGACAGTCCGAGTCAACCGTGTCGCAGGGTGGTGCGGGAGAGTGTGCGCAGGACGGACGCGGGTCACCGGCGCACACCCCGTGTGAAAACCCTGTGACCGAGTTGTGGGGGCGGTCACATCCGGAGCCGAGATCGATCACGCTGCGTGAGATCGTGCGGTTGATTTGACCTCAATACCGCATGCCCCGGGCAAATGCCGCGCCGGGTGCCCGGACCTCCTCCACCGGGCGGGTGTCCAGATAGAACCACTCCGCCGTCGGACCCGGGACAGGAGCCGGGGTCGGAACCGGGGACGGAGCCGGTCCCGGCCCGGCGGCCGGGGCGGGTTCCGCGGCCCGGAGCGCCTTGTCGTCGGGCATCAGCAGCTCCACCGCCACGGCGTCCGACGCGCGTTGCTGGGCGGCGAATTCCTCGATCTGGCTGCGGCAGGCGTGATCCAGGTGGGTCACCCCTGTCAGGTCCAGACGGATCCGCGGTTTGCCGGAGGCGGCGATGGCCTCCAGCGCCTCGATCACCTGGGGAAGGCGCAGGAAGGTGGCGTTGCCGGCCATGGTGAGATGGGCCGTATCGCCCTCGGTGTGCTCCTTGACGTGGGTGCGCGACATGCGCAGCGCCGCCAGCACCACCCCGGCGGCGAGACCGATCAGCACGCCTTCGAGCAGCGCGGTGGCGACGATGGCGACCGTGGTCAGGGTCATGACGAAGAATTCGCCGCGGTCCTGACGCCACATCTTCGGAAACTCCTGCGGGGCGAGCAGCTTCCAGCCGCTGTGGACCAGGACGCCCGCGAGGACCGAGATCGGGACGAGGGCGAGCACGTTCGGCAGCAGCAGCGCGAAGCCCAGCAGCCACAGGCCGTGCAGCGTACGGGAGAGCCGGGTCTTGGCGCCCGCCTGGACGTTCGCCGAGCTGCGGGCCACGACCGCGGTCACCGGGAGCGCGCCGAGGACCCCGCACACCGTGTTCCCGACGCCCTGGGCGACCAGTTCGGAGTTGTAGCGGGTGCGCGCGCCGTCGTGCATGCGGTCGACCGCGGCGGCGGTGAACAGGCTCTCCGCCGACGCGATGACGGTGAAGGTGAGCACGGCGCCCAGGACCGCCGCGTCCGCCAGCCCCGCGAACTCCGCGGCCCCCGGCACCTGCACGGAGGCGAACAGATTGCCCACCTCCAGCGTCTTCACCTCGACGCCGGGCAGCGCGGCGACGGCGATGCCGATGCCCACCGCGACCAGCGCGGCGGGGACCTTGCCGACCGGCCCCGGCACCTTCTTCCACAGGAAGCTGAGGACGACCGTGGCGATGCCGAGCCCGGCCGCGATCATCGTCTGCGGGTCGCGCAGGGTGTCGGCGACCAGCCCGGGGAACCCCGCGATGTTCTCCAGGGGCGAGCCCGGGGCCCGGGCGTCGGCCAGCGGATACGACTGGCTGAACATCAGCGGCAGGCCTATCCCCGCGAGCATGCCCTGGACCACGGCGACCGAGATCGCCTGGAACAGCCGGCCGAGGCGGATCAGCCCCAGCACGATCTGGAGCACCCCGGAGGCCAGCACGATCACCCCGAGCATGGCGAGGCCGTGCTCCGTCACCGTCTCCAGGACCAGCGCGGTCAGGCCCGCCGCGGGCCCGCTCACCTGCAGGGCGCTGCCCCGGGCCACGCCCACCACGAGACCGCCGACGACGCCCGAGATGATGCCCAGCTCGGGCGGTGTGCCGGAGGCGACGGCGACGCCGATGCACAGGGGCAGGGCGACGAGGAAGACGACGAACGAGGCGGTGATCTCGGTGCCCAGGTCGAAACCGCTGGTGGCGCCACCGGAGCCGGCACCGCCCGCGCGGGGCTTGCTGCTGCGGGCGGCCCGGGCACCGCGCCCTGTGGGGCCGCGGCCGGTCGGAGCGGCGGGTGGCGTGGCGGGTGGCGTGGGCGGCGGCGGTGGCGCGGCTCCGTATGCCGCGTCGGCCGGCCCGTATGGCGGGGCGGCAGGCTCATATGGCGCGTCGGCGGCCCCGTATGGCGGGGCGGCGGGCTCGTACGGTGCGTCAGCACCCCCGTACGACGGGGCGCCGCTCCCGTACGTGACCGGCGGCCCCGCCGCATGGCGGCCCCGCGCGTGCCGGGGTGAGCCGTGGCCGGTCAGCACGGATGCTCCCGGAAGCGGCCGTCCTGGTCGAGCTCCCACAGCTCGCCCGTGTCGACCTGGTAGTACCAGCCGTGCAGCCGCAGCCGACCCTCCTCCAGCCGTCGGCGGGCCGCGGGATAATCCGTCAGCGCCGAGAGCTGGTTGCGCACATTGAGCTGTGCCAGGCCCCTCAGGGACGGGTCCTCGCAGCCACCGGTGATCTCCGGGGCCAGCCCCGGCCGGGCGAGCTCCAGCCAGGCGCTCACTCCGGGCAGCGTCGACAGGTCCGCGCCGGACTCCAGCGCACCCATGGCGCCGCAGTGGGAATGGCCGCAGACGACAATGTCCCGCACCCCGAGCACTTCCAAGGCGTATTCGATGGTGGCGGCCTCACCGGAGACCAGATGCATTCCGTGCGGTGGAACTATGTTGCCCGCGTTGCGCAGCTCGAAAATCTCCCCGGGGCGGGCACCGGTGATGAGAGCCGGTATGACCCGGGAGTCCGAACAGGTAATGAACAGCGCTTCGGGGAATTGTCCTTCGGCCAGTTTCCGGTACTCGTCGCTCGCGAAATCGGCTCGGTACCGAAAAGCGCGGGCGTGCTCGACCAAGGATTTCATCGTGCCTCCTGACAGCTGGCTGGACCAGGTGTCATGCACCGTAAGCAGGTCTGGGCCAGCGGAAGGTTAAGCGACGGCCAGCGCCCGACCAGAACTCGTCCAAGTCCGGTTTTTGCTCGCAACATCACAAAACTCGGGACCGGCCAATGACCCTCTTGTAACGTGTCGGCTCCGACCGGGGGATTCATGTTGTCCGTATTCACGGAAGAGACAGGACCCATGACCGTACGAGCGCTGCTCATCGAGGACGACGAGACGATCGCCGAACCACTTGCCGAGGGGCTGGCGCGCTATGGACTGACGATCCATCATGTGACGACCGGCGCGGCCGGGCTGGCAGGGCCGTATGACGATATCGTCCTGCTCGACCTGGGGCTGCCGGACATGGACGGCATCGACGTCTGCCGCGGTATCCGGCAGATCTCCGACGTACCGATCATCATGCTCACCGCGCGCGGCGAGGAGGCCGACCGGGTGCTGGGCCTGGAGCTCGGCGCGGACGACTATCTGGCGAAGCCGTTCTCCATCCGGGAGCTCATCGCCCGGATCCGCGCGGTCACCCGCCGCACCGGGCGGGCAGAGCCGCCGGCCGACCGCCCCGCCCCTTTCGCGGTCCCTTCCGCTGTCCTTTCCTCCGCCCCTGAGCCGGCCTTCGCCGGCTCAGGGGCGGAGGAA
>NZ_MUNE01000088.1 GCF_002154605.1 Streptomyces milbemycinicus
CACCCGCGACACCCCGCGGTCCGCTCCGCGGGCCGCCTCGGTAGCGTGCCCGCCATGGCGATGACCGTGCGGCCCCTCGACGGCGGCCTGGTGGACCGGATGATCGAGCTCGCGGACCTGCCGTGGAGCCTCGAGGGGTACGAGGACGCCTTCGTACGCAACGGCTGGCATGCGACGGGGGAGGACGGCGAGGCCGTCATCGGCTGGTACGAGCCGTGGCCGGTCGCCGGCGAGGAGGGCGTGGACGACTGGTGGCTGGTGCTCGGCGAGTGGCCGGGCTGCCGGGACGGCCGCGAGGTGGTGTGCGAGCACGCGGAGTGCCGTACGGACTGCTCCGTCCTGATGCCCTTCGCCTACTTCGCCGACCCGGACGACCCCGAGGAGTGGGAGCGGGAGTTGGGCCCCTTCCTCGGTCGCGCCGACTGCCGGCCGGACGCCCCCCGCGAGGACTTCCAGGCGGAGTACGAGCGCGCCGCGCGGCTGCTGCGCGAACGGCTGGGCGAGCCGCTGCCCGAGGGGATCGTCAAGCCGGACGACGCCGACCAGTGCTTGGTCTGGGAGCGGGGCGGGTCCTGGGTGATTCTGCTGATGGGCACCGAGTGGATCTCCTACGGGGCGTACGACCAGGTGGCGATCGAGGTGCGTCCGAAGATCTGAGGTGCGCCCGAGGATCTGAGGTGCACGCGGGGATCCGAGGGCGATGCCCTCTTGTCTGATGGACCGTCAGATACGACGATGGCGATCCGTCAGTAACACGGTCGACCGCGAAGGAGGCGGCGGCGTGCGCATCCTGCCCCAAGGGCGGCTGAGCTACGGAATTCAGCTTCCGATCCAGTCGCAGAGCACTATCTACGCCGAGTCGTGGGAGGTGCGGGCCGGCCCCGCCGATCTCGTCGAGATCGCCCGCGCCGCCGACCGGCTCGGCTTCGCATACATCGCGGTGTGCGACCACGTCGCGATCCCCAGACGGCTGGCCGAGGCCATGGGCACCGTCTGGTACGACCCGGTGGCCACCCTCGCCTATCTGGCCGCCGCCACCGAGCGGGTGCGGCTGCTCAGCCATGTCGCGGTCGCCGCGCTGCGGCATCCGCTGCTGACCGCGAAGCAGTACGCCACGCTCGACCACCTCAGCGGCGGACGGCTGATCCTGGGGGTCGGGGCCGGGCACGTACGGGAGGAGTTCGAGGCGCTGGGCGTGGACTTCGCCGCGCGTGGCGCCCTGCTGGACGAGACGATCGACGCGCTGAAGGCCGCGCTGGGGCCGGAGGAGTTCCCCGAGTTCGGCGGCGAGCGGTTCGCGTTCAGCGGGCTCGGGCAGGCCCCGCGCCCCGTACAGACCCCGCGGCCGCCGATCTGGGTGGGCGGGTCCTCGGCCGCCGCGGTGCGCCGGGCGGCGGTGCGCGGGGACGGCTGGCTGCCGCAGGGCGATCCGCGGGACCGGCTGCCCGGGCAGCTCGCCCGGCTGCGGGAACTGCGCGAACGGGCCGCCCGGCACGATCCGGGCTGTGCGGAGCCCGCCGAGATCGGGGCCATCGCGGAACCCCTGTACGTGGGCGCGCCCGGCTGGGAGGTCGGCCGGCGGACGCTGACCGGCGAACCGGACCGGCTCGCCGAGTCGCTGCGTGCGTACGCGGCGATGGGGGTGGACCAGATCCAGGTGCGGTTCCGCTGTCGCGGCCGGGCCGAACTGCTCGACCAGATGGCGGCCTTCGCCACCGATGTCGCCCCGCTTCTGGACGACTGACCGCATCTCGACCACTGACCGCATCTCAACGACTGACCAGGGAGGAAGACGTGGGCAAGCTGGACGGGCGGGTCGTCATCATCACGGGTGCGGCGCGCGGACAGGGCGAGCAGGAGGCGCGGCTGTTCGTCGCCGAGGGCGCGCGGGTGCTGCTCGGCGATGTGCTGGACGAGCAGGGCGAAGCGCTCGCCAAGGAGCTGGGGGAGGCGGCCCGGTACATCCACCTGGACGTGGGGCGGGAGGAGGACTGGGCCGCCGCCGTCTCGGCCGCCAAGGACGCCTTCGACGGGCTCGACGGGCTGGTCAACAACGCGGGCATCCTGCGCTTCAACGAGCTGGTCAGCACCCCGCTGGAGGAGTATCTGGCGGTCGTCCAGGTCAACCAGGTCGGGGCGTTCCTCGGGATGCGGGCGGTGGCGCCGGAGCTGGAGGCCGCCGGCGGCGGGACGATCGTGAACACCGCGTCGTACGTCGCGCTGTCCGGCATGGCGTTCCTGACCTCGTACGCCGCGACCAAGGCCGCCGTCGTCGGGATGACACGGGTGGCCGCGATGGAACTGGCGCCGAAGGGGATCCGGGTCAACGCGATGTGCCCCGGGGCGGTCGACACGCCGATGACCAACCCCGCCCAGCTCGACCCGGGCGCCGACCTCGCCGAGGCGTCGGCGGCGGTGGACGAGCTGTACAAGAAGCTGGTGCCGCTGGGACGGATCGGGAAGCCGGGGGAGGTCGCCCGGCTGGCGCTCTTCCTGTCCTCGGACGACTCCTCGTACATCACCGGCCAGCCGTTCGTCGTGGACGGCGGGTGGCTGGCGGGGGTCTCGGTCTTCTAGTGCGGACTTCCGCAGGCGGCCCTTGACGGCCCTTGACGGTGAAACCTCGTGGTGTCAGAGTCAATCAGAATCTGACGGAGCGTCAGATAGAACTTGAGGCGGTGACCCTCCATGGAATTCGGACTCTTTGTGCAGGGATATGTGCCCAGGAGTCGGCAGGAGGCCGACCCGGAGGCAGAGCACCACGCACTGATCGAGGAGACCGAGTACGTCATCCAGGCGGACCGGTCGGGCTTCAAATACGCGTGGGCCTCCGAGCACCACTTCCTGGAGGAGTACTCCCACCTGTCGGCCAACGACGTCTTCCTCGGCTACCTCGCGCACGCCACCGAGCGGATCCACCTGGGCTCCGGGATCTTCAACCCGCTGCCCCAGGTCAACCACCCCGTCAAGGTCGCCGAGAAGGTCGCCATGCTCGACCACCTCTCCGGCGGCCGGTTCGAGTTCGGGTCGGGGCGCGGGGCGGGCAGCCACGAAATCCTCGGGTTCCTGCCGGGGGTGACCGATATGAACCACACCAAGGAGATCTGGGAAGAGACGATCGCCGAGTTCCCCAAGATGTGGCTGCAGGACGAGTACCAGGGCTTCACGGGCACGCACTGGTCGCTGCCGCCGCGCAAGGTGCTGCCGAAGCCGTACGGGGCCTCGCATCCGGCCATGTGGTACGCCGCCGGGTCGCCGCCCTCGTACGCGATGGCGGGAAAGAAGGGGCTCGGCGTGCTCGGCTTCTCCATCCAGAAGGTCTCGGACATGGAGTGGGTCCTCGACTCGTACAAGAACGCCGTCAAGGAGGCGGAGCCGGTCGGCGGCTTCGTCAACGACAACGTGATGGTGACGTCCACGGCGATCTGCGCGGAGACCCACGCCAAGGCGGTCGAGATCGCGGTGGGCGGCGGGCTCAACTATCTGCAGTCGCTGCTCTTCCGCTACCACGACACCTTCCCGCGGCCGGAGGGCATTCCGGAGTGGCCCGAGCTGCTGCCCGAGTACACCGAGGAGATCATCGAGCTGCTGATCGCCGAGGAGCTGATGATCTGCGGCGACCCGGACGAGGTCTTCCGGCAGTGCAAGCGGTGGGAGCAGGCGGGCGCCGACCAGCTGTCCTTCGGGCTGCCGATCGGGATCAGCAGCGAGGACACCATGAACACGATCAAGCTGATCGGTGAGCACGTCATCCCGAAGATCGACACCGACCCGGTGCACCGTACGACCCGCTTCCGCCAGGCGTCCCGCGACTGAGCAGAACCGAGCGTGAGCAGAACCGAGCGTGAAGGGAGAACCACCGTGCTCGACCACCTCATACGCGCCGCGACCGTCGTGGACGGCACCGGCGCCCCCGCCCAGGTCGCCGACGTCGGCCTGCGGGACGGGCGCATCGCGGTCATCGCCGAGCCCGGCACCGTGACGGAGCCGGCCCGGAGCGTCGAGGACGCGACCGGGCTGGTGCTCGCGCCCGGGTTCGTCGATCCGCATACGCACTACGACGCGCAGCTGTTCTGGGACCCGTACGCCACCCCCTCCCTGAACCACGGCGTGACCACCGTCGCGGGCGGCAACTGCGGCTTCACGCTCGCGCCGCTCAACCCGGAGCGGCCCGAGGACGCCGACTACACCCGGCGGATGATGAGCAAGGTCGAGGGCATGTCGCTGGTGGCGCTCGAGGAGGGGGCGCCGTGGAACTGGCACACCTTCGGCGAGTACCTGGACGCGCTGGACGGGCGGATCGCGGTCAACGCGGGCTTCATGGTGGGGCACTGCGCGCTGCGCCGCCATGTGATGGGCCCCGACGCGATCGGCGGGCAGCCCACGGCCGCGCAGATGGAGGAGATGCTGCGGCTCCTCCACGCGGCCATGGACGCCGGGGCCTGGGGGCTCTCCACCACCCAGTCCTCCACCCACTCGGACGGCGACCGCAAACCGGTGGCCTCCCGCCACGCCCGGCCCGAGGAGCTGATCGCGCTGTCGCGGGCGGTCGGCGAACACGAGGGGACGCAGATCGAGGCGATCGTCGCGGGCTGTCTCGACCGGTTCTCGGACGACGAGCTCGACCTGTTCGTGGAGATGACCACGGTCGCCGGGCGGCCGCTGAACTGGAACGTCCTCACGATCGACGCCGCCGTGCCGGAGCGGGTGCCGCGGCAGCTGGAGGCGAGCGAGCGGGCCCGTAAGGCCGGCGGCCGGATCGTCGCGCTGACCATGCCGATCCTCACCCCCATGAACATGTCGCTTGGCACCTTCTGCGCGCTCAACCTCATCCCCGGATGGGGCGACATCCTCGGGCTGCCGGTCCCCGAGCGGATCGCGACCCTTCGCGACCCCGCCGTACGGGAAGAGATGCTGCGCCGCGCTCACAGCCCCGAGGCCGGGGTCTTCCGGCGGCTGGCCAACTTCGAGCGGTACGTCATCGGCGACACCTACTCCCCGGCCAACGCCGGGCTGACCGGGCGCGTCGTACGGGACATCGCCGCCGAGCGCGGGACGGACGCCTTCGGCTGCCTGGTGGAGATCTGCGCCGCCGACGAGCTCCGTACGGTGCTGTGGCCCATGCCGACCGACAACGACCCGGCGAGCTGGGAGCTGCGGCGGCAGACCTGGGAGCACGAGGACGTGCTGCTCGGCGGCTCGGACGCCGGGGCGCATCTGGACCGGATGTGCGGGGCGCCGTACACCACCCGCTTCCTGGGGGACTGTCTGCGCGGGCGGAAGCTGGTCGGCCTGGAGCGGGCGGTGCGGATGCTCACCGACGACCCGGCCCGGCTGTTCGGCCTGCGGGAGCGCGGCCGCGTGGCCGAGGGCTACCACGCGGACCTGGTGCTCTTCGATCCCGAGCGGATCGACGCGGGCCAGGCGAACCTGGTGCACGACCTGCCGGGGGACAGCCCGCGGCTGGACTCACGGGCGATCGGCGTTGTGAGCGTACGGGTGGGCGGCGTCGAGACCATCCGGGACGACCAGGTCACGGGGGCGCTGCCGGGCCTGGTGCTGCGGTCGGGGCGCGACACGGAGACGGTGAGCACGAGGTGAGATCGAGGTGAGCACGAGAGGGTGACGCGGTGGTGAGCGCTACGGGCGGGCCGGGCGGGCCGGGCAGTGGTACCGGCGGGCCCGGCGGCGCTGCCGGAGCCGCCACGCCGGAGGGCGGGCCCGGTGGCGGGCCCGCCACCCTCGCGGGCCGTGCCGCCCTCGTGGGCCCTGCCGCCCTCGCGGGGCGTGCCGCCCTGGTCACGGGCGCCTCCCGCGGTATCGGCCTCGCCGTGGCGGAGGCGCTGACGGAGGCCGGGGCGGCGGTGTGTGTCACGGCGCGCGACCCGGATGGGCTGGCCGACGCCGTACGCCGCCTGGGCCCGCGAGCCATCGCGTGCCCGGGCGACGTAGCGGACCCGGCCCACCTCGACGAGGCCGTATCCCGCGCCCTTTCCGCATTCGGCCGCCTCGACATCCTGGTCAACAACGCCGCCACCAACGCCCCGCTCGGCCCGCTGATGGACGCGGACCCGCTCGTCTGGCGGGCGGCCTTCACGGTCAACGTGGAGGCCCCGCTCCGCCTGACCCAGGCGGCCTGGCGCGGCTGGATGCGCGAGCACGGCGGCGCGATCGTCAACATCTGCACCGAGGGCACCCACGGCGTCGGCCCCGGCATCGGCGCCTACGGCGCCAGCAAGACCGCCCTCCTCCGCCTCACCCGCCAACTCGCCGCCGAACTGGCCCCGTACGTCCGCGTCAACGCGGTCTCCCCGGGCCTGGTACGCACCGAGATGGCCCGCTTCGTCTGGGAGTCCGACGAACCCGCCCTCGCCGCCGCCCTCCCCCTCGGCCGCATCGGTGAACCGGACGACGTGGCGCGGGCGGTCCGCTGGCTGCTCTCGGACGAGGCGTCCTGGATCACCGGCACCGACCTGGTGGTGGACGGCGGCCGACGCGTCCGCGCGGCGCTCCGCCCCGCTTGACCCATGACGGCAGAGGGCCTGCCGCTCCGGAGGCCCGTTACCGCTCGCCCAGCCAGATCGGGTTCGTCATCGCCGCCATCCGGCCCGGTACCCCGGACGCGCCGCCGTCCGCCGGGGCGTGGCGCACCTCGGCCCGTACATACGCCGCGTAGGACGCCGTCGTACGCCATTCCGCGGTGCCGGACCCGGAGTCGGGGATCGCCGTGCCGTACAGCTGGCCCTGGTCGGTGATGAGCCGGATGGTGCAGCCCGAGCCGACGCCGGAGACCTTCAGCCGGACCGTCACCTCGTCCTGCCGGCCGACCTTCAGCCGCTCGCCGATGCCCGCGTGCTGCCCGCGGCCGCCGACCGCCTCGAAGGAGAGGTCGATCGCCGACGATTCCGCGATCCAGCAGCGCCCGGCCCGTATGCCGTCCTGGATCGCCGTGCGCGACAGATCGTCGGCGAGCACCACCGTCTGCGGCAATCCGACGACCTGGGGCTCGCGGTGCGCGTCGCTGTGGCCCACGGCCGGGAGCCAGCGGCCGTCGCCGCGGGCGGCGGCCACCAGCGTGTTGTCCCACTCCTGCACCGTGACCTCGTCGTCCGGGGTGAAGTCCGCGTTCCACACCTCGACCGCGTCCGCGTCGTTGAACCCGAACTTCCAGTTGCAGCCGACGCAGGTGCCGTGCGGATGGGCCGGGATGACCAGGCCGCCCGCCTGCCGGATCTTGCGGGCGTACTTCCCGAAGGCGTTGTCCCGGGCGCGGTAGCGCCAGTCGATGAAGACGCCCGGGTCGGTGCCGAGGGCCACCACATGGCCATTGCGCGTGGTGACCTCTTCGCCGGTGAGGATCAGCAGGTCATCGCCCCACAGCCCCTCCCACGCCGGATGCGAGGACGTGGTGTTGTGCTCGGTGGTGGTGATGAAGTCGAGCCCGGCGGCCCGGGCGGCGGCGGCCACCTCGGCCGGGGTGCGCTTGCCGTCGGAGTGGATCGTGTGCAGATGGGAGTCGCCCCGGTACCAGGCCCGGCCGCGCCCCTTGGCCCGCTGCGGCGGATACACCGGCTTCGGCGTCTCGCCCGGCTCGCCGAACCGCAGCGTGACGGTGACCTTGTAGTCCAGCCCCTGCGGAGCGACCGTGTAGGGACCGAGCACGATATGCCAGGTGCCCGCCTTTACCGGCCCCGCCAGATACGCGGGCGTCGCCTGCTCGGCGCTGATCGCGAACTCGGTGCGGGCACCGCCCGACCAGCCCCGGAAGCCGCGCCCGCCGAGGTCCGTGCCGCGCTCGTCGAAGATCCCGATGTCGCAGGCGTTTCCCTGGGTGCCGGCCGGGACCGTCGGCCTGTCGTACGAGTACGAGACGGCGATCTCGCGCACACCGCGCGGAACTTCCACCGGCAGATAGACGAAGTCGGGCGATCCCGTGGGCAGATGACCCGTGACCGTCTTCGTCTGCTCGCTGCCGGACCCGCCGCCGCTATCGCCGCCGTCGCGCTCCTCCGCCTGGGCGAAGGTCACCGGATCGAGTGTCAGCACACCCGCCGCGCCCGCAAGGGCGGAGAGTCTGAGTACGTCGCGTCGCTGCATGAGTGCCCCCTGTGGCCGTCGTGCCGTCCGTCGCCAGCGCTCACACCGTTGTACGCGGGAGTGACACCCACGGAAAGGCCTGTGGATAACTCGATGGCCGTGAGGGAACATACGCGCAGCCACCGAGATCAGGCTTCAGCCTGGTGGGGAATCGCTTCTCAAGACTGTTCTGACCCCAGTTTTGGGCATGGATCTGCGCTGGACGCGGCGTCCCATCAGGGAAGCCCGATGGGACGCCGCATTCGTCGGCCTGGCTCGCAGGTGGTCGCCGCGTGGGACGCTGCGTGACCACGGGATACTGTCGAGCGGTTCGGCCTAACTGGTCTTTGTGATGATGCCGCCTTCCACGACACTGCTGGACGGCGGGCAGTAGACGATGGAGATCCCGCTGGCCCGCCAAACCGGCGCATTGCGAATGACGAGACCGCCACCATTCCAAGGCCTACACGTTACGGTCGCCTTGTAGTGCCCACCATTGCTTTTATCGCATTCGGCCTGCCAGCCGCCTGGGTAACCGCCATAAGAGCACCCGCTCGGCGCTCCCATGACGGACACGCCATCCGAGGCCGGTGCGTATTCCGCGGGGGCCGCATTGGCCGCGCCCGCGAGTCCAAGGGTGAAACAGGCTGCCATCCCCGTGGCGGCGAGCAGCGTCGAACTCAGCTTCTTCATTGCCGCTGGTCCTTTCTCGATCGATCCGGTCGTTTTCTAGACTCGGGTCTCGATGCCCGGGGTATAGGCCAGGTAGTCTCCCTGGCAGTACGCGTAGGAAAATCCGGTCTTCTTCCACGTGCCGTAGAAGTCCTCGACCCTTCCGTTCTCCGGGTCCTTGCACAGGGCGATAGCTCGGTAGGAGCCGCCGTTGTTGCTGGTGCAACGGGCGACCGTGCCCCAGCTGCCGGGCTTCTCATAGCTGCAACCGGTGGGGTGCGCCATGGTGCCGGCTTCGGAAGCTGATGCGGTCGCCCCGGCGCCGAGCGAGAAGAGGCCGACCAGCAGCACTCCAAGTACCGGGGTGGTGACGGTTCGCCGAATGCGGGTGTTCTTCAGCAATTTTCTGCACCTACTTCCTCTGCGGTAACGTTTGAGACGTTATCCGACAGGACAAAAGGGGGCGTGCAATCGGGTTGAATGCCACGCTTCCCCTCTTATGCGTGGAGAGCGCTTTCTGCCCCCCTCGTGCGGCCATGACAATTCCACGCCTGATGGAGTCGGGCAAGGGTGAGAACGATCATTTGTGGGTTACTTGGCCATCGCATCCCCTGGAGGCCGGTAGAAAAGGGAAAAGTGTGGCGTAGCCTCCCCCGGGAATAATCGGAATAGCTAATTCCAGTGCAGGCGGGCCGGAATCCAGAAGAGGCAATTCCAGCCACACGATGGCCGGAATTCGTCGAAACGGTTTCCCGCGGTCACGCTCGGCCCGGTGGAATCCGACACCCGGTTCGCCCTCGGGCCCGCGGCGGCGTCGAGCCTCGGACGCGGCCGAGGTGAGGAAGGTATTGCTTCTGGGGCTTCCACAGGCACTCTTGTCCTACGTCGTCATCGCCCTTGCCCGTGCAGATGAGCGGGGCAGGACGGGCCCTCCAGGCCGTAATCCTGCTCGCGTCAGCCAGACCGCGCGGGCGTCGGCTCGCCGGTGACCTGCGGGCGGACCTTGGTGAGCATGAGGTCCAGGAACCGGTCGGGGTGGCGGAAGGAGGCGAAGTGGCCGGCGTCGCGGATGATTCGACGCCGCGCTCGCCGCCCTGGAGCCCACCGGCCTGACGGCGGCCCAGCGGCATCAGGCGTTCCTGCTCGCCATCGGGCTCGTCCGCAACCTCGCCCAGCAGCTGCTCGACGACGACGAGGCCCATCGCCAGGAATGGAGCCGGCTGATCGGCGAACTGCTCGAACGCCACGCCGACCGTTTCCCCGCGCTCACCCGGGCCATCGCCGACGGCGCCTTCGGCCCCGCCGACACCGCCGACACCGCTGACACGGCCGACGCCGACCCGCTCGACTTCGGCCTGGAACGCATCCTCGACGGCGTCGAGGCACTCATCGCCCGCACTGAGACCCCCACTTGGGCCGAGACGGAGGCCGAGGCCGAGCGGCCGCACTGAACACTCGCCTGCGTATTCCCGCCCCGGTCCGGAGCCGCCGTGAGGAGACCCACAAAACCCCAGGCCCGGGCGGTCTGGCGGTGTCGGATCCCCCTCGTATGCTCGGAGAATGACCACGAGCGCGCAGGGATCCGAGCCGTCCGCACAGGCTGCCCCCACCCCCAACGCCATGCGCCGCGCCCTCAAACGTGCCCGCGACGGTGTGGCGCTGGACGCCGCCGAGGCGGCCGTGCTGCTCCAGGCGCGCGGGGCGGATCTCGCCGATCTGACGGCCTCGGCGGCCCGGGTCCGTGACGCGGGCCTGGAGGCCGCGGGCCGCGCCGGGGTCATCACGTACTCGCGCAGCGTCTTCATCCCGCTGACCCGTCTGTGCCGGGACAAGTGTCACTACTGCACCTTCGTCACCGTCCCCGGCAAGCTGCGCCGCGCCGGCCACGGGATGTTCATGTCCCCCGACGAAGTCCTCGCCATCGCCCGGCGCGGGGCGGAACTGGGCTGCAAGGAAGCGCTCATCACCCTCGGGGACCGCCCCGAGGACCGCTGGCCCGAGGCCCGTGAGTGGCTGGAGGCCGAGGGTTACGACGACACCATCGCGTACGTACGGGCCATCTCGATCCGCATCCTGGAGGAGACCGGGCTGCTGCCGCACCTCAACCCCGGCGCCATGACCTGGACGGACTTCCAGCGGCTCAAGCCCGTCGCCCCCTCCATGGGGATGATGCTGGAGACCACCGCCGAGCGGCTGTGGAGCGAGCCCGGCGGCCCGCACTACGGCTCCCCGGACAAGGAGCCCGCCGTGCGGCTGCGCGTCCTGGAGGACGCCGGGCGCAGCTCCGTCCCCTTCACCAGCGGGCTGCTGATCGGGATCGGGGAGACCTACGAGGAGCGCGCGGACTCGCTGTTCGCGCTGCGCCGTGTCGCGCGCGCCTATCACGGCATCCAGGAAGTCATCATCCAGAACTTCCGCGCCAAGCCGGACACGGCGATGCGCGGTATGCCGGACGCGGAGCTGGACGACCTCGTCGCCACCGTCGCCGTCGCCCGCCACATCCTCGGCCCCGCCGCCTGCATCCAGGCGCCGCCGAATCTGGTCGAGGGGGAGTACACGCGGCTCATCGGCGCCGGTATCGACGACTGGGGCGGCGTCTCCCCGCTCACCATCGACCACGTCAACCCCGAGCGCCCCTGGCCGCAGGTGGACGAGCTGGCCGAGCACTCGGCCGCCGCCGGCTTCCGGCTGCGCGAACGGCTCGCGGTGTACCCCGAGTTCGTACAGCGCGGCGAGCCCTGGCTCGACCCCCGGCTGCTGCCCCACGTCGGCGCCCTGGCCGACCCGGCCACCGGCCTGGCCCGCGAGGACGCGCTGCCGGTCGGCCTGCCCTGGCAGGAGCCCGACGAGGGCTTCACCGCCTCCGGCCGCACCGATCTGCACCGCACCATCGACACCGAGGGCCGCACCGGCGACCGCCGCGACGACTTCGACGAGGTGTACGGCGACTGGGAGGCGCTGCGCGAAGCGGCGGCGCCCGGTATGGCCCCCTCCCGTGTCGACGCGGACGTCCGCGCCGCCCTGTCCGTCGCCGCCGACGACCCCACCCGGCTGACCGACCCCGAGGCGCTGGCCCTCCTCCACGCCGACGGCCCGGCGCTGGACGCGCTGTGCCGGATCGCCGACGATCTGCGCCGCGCCACGGTCGGCGACGACGTCACGTACATCGTCACCCGCAACATCAACTTCACCAACGTCTGCTACACCGGCTGCCGCTTCTGCGCCTTCGCCCAGCGCCGCACCGACGCCGACGCCTACACCCTGTCGCTGTCCCAGGTGGCCGACCGCGCCCAGCAGGCCTGGGACGTCGGCGCGGTCGAGGTGTGCATGCAGGGCGGTATCCACCCGGACCTGCCCGGCACCGCCTACTTCGATATCGCGCGGGCGGTGAAGGAGCGCGTGCCCGGTATGCACGTCCACGCCTTCTCTCCGATGGAGGTCGTCAACGGCGCGACGCGCACCGGCCTGTCCATCCGCGAATGGCTGACCGCCGCGCGCGAGGCCGGTCTCGACACGATCCCCGGCACCGCCGCCGAGATCCTTGACGACGAGGTCCGCTGGATCCTCACCAAGGGCAAGCTGCCCACCGCCACCTGGGTCGAGGTCATCAAGACCGCCCATGAGGTGGGCATCCGCTCCTCCTCCACGATGATGTACGGCCATGTGGACCAGCCCCGCCACTGGCTGGGCCATCTGCGGCTGCTCGCCGAGATCCAGCAGGAGACGGGGGGCTTCACGGAGTTCGTGACCCTCCCCTTCATCCACACCAACGCCCCCGTCTACCTCGCCGGCATCGCCCGCCCCGGCCCCACCGCCCGCGACAACCGCGCCGTGACCGCCATGGCCCGGCTCCTGCTCCATCCGCATATCCCCAACATCCAGACCAGCTGGGTCAAGCTGGGCGCGGAGGGCGCGGCCGAGATGCTGCGCTCCGGCGCCAACGACGTGGGCGGCACCCTGATGGAGGAGACCATCTCCCGTATGGCGGGCTCGTCCTACGGCTCGTACCGCTCCATCCAGGACCTCGTCGCCATCGCCGAATCCGCTGGCCGCCCGGCCCGCCCCCGCACCAC
>NZ_MUNE01000880.1 GCF_002154605.1 Streptomyces milbemycinicus
GTTTGGGAGCGGTGGGGCCCGGGGGTGTGCGGGAATGCGCTCATTCGCTAGGGTCGTGGGCCATGGCGAACAACCCCCAAGGTCCTGAGGGCAACTACGACCCGGCCGGCTCGACCCAGATGTTCCGGGCCTTTGTCGACGACGACGGCGGGCGGCAGCAGCAGCGAGCGGCCGCTCCCTCTTCCTCCGGCGGCCCGCGCATCGGTGTGATCGTCGGCGTGATCGTCGCGATCGCCGTCGTCGCCGGCGTCGCCTGGCTGGCCCTGTCCTAGTCCGCGGACTGGTCCCCGGCTTGGTTCTCGGGCCAGGTCACGGAGGCGTCCTGGGTCTCGATATGCATGCCGAGCGGCACCCGCCAGTCGTCCACGCACACCTCCCAGGTCTTCTCCTTCTTCCCGCCCGCCAGAATCGGCACCGGCAGGTTGCGCTTCGACTCGATCGTCGCCCAGTCGATGCCGAGGACGTCGATGATGTGGGTCGCGAAGGTGATCGTTCCCGAGGTCACGGGGGTGCCCCCGGTGTTGCGGAACTCGACGGTCACCTTCTCGCACCAGCGGTCGTCGGCCGCCGCGCGCACCAGATCGCCGATCTTCAGCACGGCGGGGCCGCTCGGGGTGGAGGGCGAGCCGGGCGTGGGCTGAGGGCCGTCCGTACTTCCCGAGCCGCCGGAGCCGTCGGCGGGTCCGGAGCTGCCTGAGCCGCTTCCGCCGCCGGAGCCGTCATGGGTGCCGCCGGTCCGGCCGCCGTCGTCGGCGCCCGTCCGCCCCGGCGTTCTCCCCGGGGACTGTCCGGGCGTACGCGTCGCGGCGGTCCCGTCCCGCCCGGATGAGGCGTCCGGCGCGCCCGAGGTCTTCGTATCCCCGGACCCGGAGGGGCGTCCTTTCCCGCCGCGGCCGGAGTCCTTTCCCTTGCCGTCTGCCGTGCCGTCGCCGTCGAGCGGCACCAGCTTTACGCCGCCCCCGGGCGGCGCGGACGTGGCCTTGGGCCCGTCCGGCCCGGCCGCTTCGGCCGCGAGATATCCGTCGTCGCCGCCGGCGCAGCCGCTGAGCAGCGCGCCCAGGCACAGCGCGGCCGCCGAGGAGGCGATCGCCGTGCCCCGGCGGCCCGTTGTCCGGCTCCACGCGTATCGCATCGAGCCAGTGTGGCTGACGACCCGTCAGGTGTACAGGGTCGTGCGGCAGCCGGGCACCGGCCCGATGACGGCACGTCAGTGGAGCGTTACCGGTGATGCGTCAGTGATGGGTCAGTGGCGACAGCGGCGCCTCAGTCGGCGATGAGCCCTTCGCGCAGCTGCGCCAGAGTCCGCGTCAGCAGCCGTGAGACATGCATCTGGGAGATCCCGACCTCTTCGCCGATTTGCGACTGCGTCATATTGGCGAAGAAGCGGAGCATGATGATCTGGCGCTCGCGCGGCGGGAGTTTGGCCAGTAGCGGCTTCAGGGACTCCCGGTACTCCACGCCCTCGAGCGCGCTGTCCTCGTAGCCGAGCCGGTCGGCCAGCGACCCCTCGCCGCCGTCGTCCTCGGGGGACGGTGAGTCGAGCGAGGAGGCGGTGTAGGCGTTGCCCACCGCCAGCCCGTCGACCACGTCCTCCTCCGAGACGCCGAGCGCCGTGGCGAGCTCGGTGACCGTCGGGGAGCGGTCGAGCTTCTGGGACAGCTCGTCGCTGGTCTTGGTGAGGGCCAGGCGCAGCTCCTGGAGCCGCCGCGGCACCCGAACCGACCAGCTGGTGTCGCGGAAGAAGCGCTTGATCTCGCCCACGACGGTCGGCATGGCGAAGGTC
>NZ_MUNE01000881.1 GCF_002154605.1 Streptomyces milbemycinicus
GGCCACGGCGGGGACGGGGCATGCGGGGGCGTTCGCGGCGGTGTACGTGGCGATGGCGGCGGTGGCGCTGGTGGGGGCGGTGCTGACGACGCGGCTGCGGCCCGTCACCCAATAGAGTGGTACCACTTTGACCCCATCGACGGTACCGTTCTGGTATGGCAATGAATCTCCGTCTGCGTGACGACCAGCAAGAGGCGCTCAAGCGGCGGGCCGAAGAGGAGGGCCGCAGCATGCACGCCATAGTGCTTCAGGCGATCGACCGGTATCTGGAGCAGGAGGCCGACCGGGAATCCGTCCGGCGCCTGGGGGCGAAGTACGCGGCACGCCATGCGGACCTGCTGCGGAGGCTGGGGGAGTAAGTGAAGTACCTGACGGTCCAGGAAGTGCTGGACCTCACGGAAATGGCCTGTGGGGGGCAGCAGATCGCGGTGCGCGACCTTGGTCTGCTGAGTTCGGCGGTGTACCGCCCGCAGTCGCAGATGTTCGGCATCGAGGCATACACCGACCTGTTCGAGAAGGCGGCCGCGCTGTTTCAGTCGCTCGCTGCCAATCACCCGTTGGTGGACGGCAACAAGCGGATGACGTGGATGTCCACGGTCGTCTTCCTCGACATCAACGGCACGGAGATGCTCGACGTCGACCAGGACGAGGCGTACAAGCTCGTCGTCGGCGTGGCCTCGGGTGCGATCGAGGACGTCGACGACATCGCGGCCGGACTGCGCGCGCTGCACGCGGCGATGTGAGCTGAATCCCACCTCCGGGTGGACCCGGGGCGTAGCCCCCAAGCGTGAAGGATGACACCGGTAGGCTGACGCGGTCCTCGAACCCCTCGCCGATCAGCCCGACGGAGACCGTGACTACTACCGCCTCCTCCACCACCAGCCATCACCTCTCGCCCGCCTTCCCCGGGCGGGCCCCTTGGGGTACCGCGAGCAAGCTGCGCGCCTGGCAGCAGGGCGCGATGGAGAAGTACGTACAGGAGCAGCCCCGCGACTTCCTCGCGGTCGCCACCCCCGGCGCCGGCAAGACCACCTTCGCGCTGACACTCGCCTCCTGGCTGCTGCACCACCACGTCGTGCAGCAGGTGACGGTCGTCGCGCCGACCGAGCATCTGAAGAAGCAGTGGGCGGAGGCCGCGGCCCGGATAGGCATCAAGCTGGACCCCGAGTACAGCGCCGGGCCCCTCGGGCGGGATTACCACGGCGTCGCCGTCACCTACGCGGGCGTCGGCGTGCGGCCGATGCTGCACCGCAACCGCTGCGAGCAGCGCAAGACCCTCGTCATCCTCGACGAGATCCACCACGCCGGCGACTCCAAGTCCTGGGGCGAGGCATGCCTGGAGGCGTTCGAGCCGGCGATCCGCCGGCTCGCGCTGACCGGCACCCCCTTCCGGTCCGACACCAACCCCATCCCCTTCGTTGCCTACGAGGAGGGCAACGACGGCATCCGGCGCTCGGCCGCCGACTACACCTACGGATACGGCAGCGCCCTGAACGACGGCGTCGTCCGGCCGGTCATCTTCCTCTCCTACAGCGGCAACATGCGCTGGCGGACCAAGGCCGGCGATGAGCTCGAAGCCCGGCTCGGCGAGCCGATGACCAAAGACGCCGTCTCGCAGGCCTGGCGCACCGCGCTCGACCCGCGCGGCGACTGGATGCCGAACGTGCTGCGCGCCGCCGACCAGCGGCTCACCGAGGTCCGCAAGTCCATCCCGGACGCGGGCGCGCTCGTCATCGCGACCGACCAGGACTCGGCGCGCGCGTACGCCAAGCTGATCCGTGAGATCACCGGCAGTAAAGCCACCATCGTGCTGTCCGACGACTCCGGGGCCTCACAGCGCATCGAGGACTTCAGCCATTCCGAAGACCGCTGGATGGTCGCGGTCCGCATGGTGTCGGAAGGTGTGGACGTGCCGCGCCTGGCCGTCGGCGTCTACGCGACCACGATCTCCACCCCACTGTTCTTCGCACAGGCCGTCGGCCGTTTCGTACGGTCCCGGCGGCGCGGCGAGACCGCCTCCGTCTTCCTGCCCACCATCCCCATGCTGCTCGGCTTCGCGAACGAGATGGAGGTCGAACGCGACCACGTCCTCGACAAGCCCAAGAAGGAGGGCGAGGAGGAGGACCCGTACGCCGAGGAGGAGAAGCTTCTCCAGGAGGCCGAGAAGCAGCAGGACGAGGACACCGGCGAGCAGGACATGCTGCCCTTCGAGGCGCTGGAGTCGGACGCGGTCTTCGACCGGGTGCTCTACGACGGCGCCGAATTCGGCATGCAGGCGCACCCGGGCAGCGAAGAGGAGCAGGACTACCTCGGCATCCCCGGGCTCCTGGAGCCCGACCAGGTGCAACTGCTGCTCCAGCGGCGGCAGGCGCGGCAGATCGCGCACAGCCGCAAAAAGCCGGACACCGAGGCTGACTTGCTGGAACTCCCGGCGGAGCGGCGGCCGGTCGTCACCCACAAGGAGCTGCTCGAGCTGCGCAAGGAGCTCAACTCCTTGGTGGGGGCGTACGTCCACCAGAGCGGCAAGCCGCACGGGGTGATCCACACCGAGCTGCGCCGGGTGTGCGGCGGACCGCCGAGCGCGGAGGCGACGGCGGGGCAGATCCGGGAGCGGATCAAGAAGGTGCGGGAGTGGGCGACGCGGATGCGGTGACGGCGTACGCCGTGGCGTCGGCCGCGCCGAGCGGCCCGACGCCGTACGCGGCGCCCCGACGCCGTACGCCGTACAGGTCCCCTCGACCCCGGCCGCGCCGACGTCCGGGCGGACGTCCGCGCCGACGTCCGACGCCGTACGTCCGCGGAAGGGCTTCCCCGTAAGCCCTTCCGCCTTGTATATGAGCCCGCCGTATCCGCGCCCACTCTTGCCATCGCCCGCCCGCAGAATCGCGACGAATGCCCACCAATCCGGCGTATTTACGACCCCCGCGGGGCAGCTCCGCTCGGATTCTGGACAAACTCTTTCGCTTAGCGGACCGGCTCGCTACCGTTCCGGCCAACGCACACGCCCCGTGGCAGCGCCGCCGCGGAGCGCAGCCGGTGCGTGCGACCACGACCGGCGGCCTCTGGCGCGCCGTCGCCAGGACCGGCGGCGCCCTCCGCCAAGAGCCGCCACTCATACGGAGGAGGGGGCGTCGTGACCGCGGAGACCTCCCAGACGCTCGACCGAGGACTGCGCGTCCTCAAACTGCTCGCCGACACCGACCACGGGCTGACCGTGACCGAGCTGTCCAACAAGCTCGGCGTCAACCGCACCGTGGTGTACCGCCTGCTGGCCACGCTCGAACAGCACTCCCTCGTACGCCGCGACATCGGCGGCCGCGCGCGGGTCGGGCTCGGCGTGCTGCAGCTCGGCCGCCAGGTCCATCCGCTGCTGCGCGAGGCGGCGCTGCCCGCGCTGCGCGCCCTCGCCGACGACATCGGCGCCACCGCGCACCTCACCCTGGTCGACGGCGCGGAGGCGCTGGCGGTCGCGGTCGTCGAACCGACCTGGACCGACTACCACGTCGCCTACCGGGCCGGCTTCCGCCACGCCCTGGACCGCGGCGCCGCGGGCCGCGCCATCCTGTCCGCCCGCTCGGGCCGGGGCGGCGACCCCGGCTACGTCCTCACCCACGGCGAACTGGAAGCGGGCGCGAGCGGTGCGGCCGCGCCCCTGGTCGGGGTGACCGGGATCGAGGGCAGTGTGGGCGTGGTGATGCTCTGCGACGCGGTGCCGGAACGGGTCGGTCCGCGCGTAGTAGACGCGGCCCGCGAGGTCGCGGACGCCCTGCGCTGATGGTTTGCGCCGCGGTCTGGGGTTGATGACCTGCGTTGACGGCTTGCGCTGACGCCTGGCGCCGACGGCCTGCGCCGCCGCGCGCCGAATCGCCGCGCGCTGTGCCCCCGCCCGCCTGCTCCCTCCTGCCGCTAGTGCCCGGACCGCCAGCCGTCGTCCGGACCGCAGGCCGCAGGCTGCGGCCTGCGGTCCGGACG
>NZ_MUNE01000882.1 GCF_002154605.1 Streptomyces milbemycinicus
CCCCTATGCCCCTGCGCCCCTCGCGGGCCGTGGGCGCCGCCCGGGCCGAGTCCGGGTTCCCCGTGCCCGCCAGTGTTCTCCGCACGAGCGGAGGTGAGCCCTCAACTGCGGTTACGCCCCCTGGACCAACCCGTTCGAGGCCCACTTCGGTCCACCGCGGCAGTTCACCCTCGCCAACCGAAATTCCACGCCCGGTCACAGAACCACCGCCCCCATGGCTCAGCCTCAACCTCGGTGCCGAACACGAACAGCAAGCTGGAGAACGGTTCGCGCTCATACGCCTCACACGGACGCGAATACGGCAACTCCCCAACCAACGTATGTGGTCGCAGCATTAGTCGCGCAGCCAGATCCGCAGTGGACCGATCGGTTCGAAGCCATGGCGCACGGCGGCGGCCAGGTCGTCGCCGTGCTCATAGCCGACCACCGGGATCGTGGGGAACAGTGAGTGCACCGCATCCAGTACGACTGGCCAGGCTGTGTCCGGGCCGCCGTCCAGCGCGAAAACGTTGGAGATTCCGACCACCTGATCGCTGCGGCTCGCCACCGCTCCGGCGACCACCCGCCGGTCAGAAGACCGTCCGGCGAGCACGAACGTGGCCGAGTCGGCGAGCAGTTCGGGCCGGATGAGGTCCGCGTTGCCGTCCCCGTCGTCCCAGGCCAGCGCCCAGGCACGCAGCGTTTCCGAGTCGCCCGCCACATCCCAGGCGAGATCCGACGCGATGGCGGACGCACTCGCCGGACGGTGGATCCACTGCGCCTCGAACAGCACCCGGAAGCCGGCCTCCGTCAGGTCGAGGTCGGCGAAGCTGTCCTTGACGGAGGCGCCAGGCGTGGTGGTGTCGATCCGGCCTGCCAGCGCGGTCGGGTCGGCACCCGGCACCAGCGTCACCGCGTCGGGGTAGTACAGCGGCGTGCGGGCCGGGGCGGCCCAAGCCTGCAGCCCGAACTCGCCCATCAAGCCGTGCGATCGGATCATCGCTGCGCACCAGTCGGCGTTGTTGCGGGCGGCAGCCCTGACTATGAGCTGCTTCGACGTCATCACGAATGGGATCATCGCCCATCCCGGGCCCGGTGGTCGAACGCTTTTCCGTTGCTCGCAGGAGGGCTGCCTCGCCCGGAAGGCCCGTGTGCTCTGCGTGGAGGCGGAGGTGAGCGTCACGCGACGCAAGGCCACCTGGCCTGCCTTGTGTCCTCCTGCTGCGCCTCTCCCACACCCCGTCCGGCACCAGCCGCTCGACTGTCCCCACGCCCGGACAACGGGCCACGAACCTCGTTGAGCCGGATCCCGACATCATGTTCAGTACCGACGAGACAACCGCTCCTCCCGTTATCTGCGGTCAGACGTCTGAGCGGGTGCCGCGTGCGGCGCCCGCCGATGCGGCCACCACGCACAGCACCGCGATCCACTGCGACCACTGCAGCGACTCCTGGAGCACGATGAGGCCGATGAGGGCGGCCATCGCTGGTTCGAGGCTCATCAGGATGCCGAACACGCGCGGTGGGATCTTGCGTAGCGCTTCCAGATCCAGCGAGTACGGGATCACCGACGACAACAGTGCCACGCCGAGTCCCGCAACCAGGACCCACGGCTGAATCAGCGCCGTTCCGCTGTCGGCCACGCCGAATGGCACAGCCACCAGTGCCGCGACGGCCATTCCCAGGGCCAGACCATCGCCTTCCGTGGTGTGGCGGCCCAGCGCCGCGCCGACCAGGATGTACAGGCCCCAGCACACTCCTGCGGCGAGGGCGAACAGAAACCCGACAAAGTTGAGGTCGCCGTGTCCCTCCATCAGCAGGACCACACCGCCTGCCGCGAGCACGGCCCAGAAAGCGTCCAGCCATCGCCTCGACCCGGCCAGGGCCACCGCCAGCGGCCCGAGGAATTCGATGGTTACCGCGATGCCCAGCGGGATCCGGGCCAGCGCCAGGTAGAAGCACAGGTTCATCAAGCCGAGAATCACGCCGTAGCTGACCACTACTGTCCACGCGCGACGATTCATGCGCAGTGACGGCCGCCACAACAGCATCAGCACCGCAGCCGCGAAGAACAGTCGCAACCCAACTGTCCCGAAGCTGCCCACTGCGCTGAACAGGTGCTTGGCCAATGCCGAGCCCACCTGAACGCTGACGATGCCGAGCAGTACCAGTGCCGGTGGCGGGATCGCGCCCAAGGTACGTCCGGCCGGCGCGGTCAGGGAGAATCGAGGGGACAGACCGCGTTCAGTCCCGTCGACGTTCATGATGGCCACGCGTGGATTGTTGACGATCGGGCACCGCGCGTCACGTGAATTTCCGGGAGTCCGGGACACGACACAACCTGCGCGCTTTCCTCGCCTTTGTCGACATCGCCGGCGCTGCCCGGGCGGGAGCGTGCACACGCCGTTCAAGCGCCACCGGTACCGGCCAAGAAGCAAGAAGCTTGCCAAAGGCGGACGACTTCAGGTCAGCTGCACCATCCGACGAGTGTGACGGCATGCGACGATGCCAAACGATGCTCTTCGCGGGGGTCCCGCCCAGGTCGCTGCCCGTCTCGCGGCCACCGCCGCAGCTCCCCTCGATCCCGCATCGGCGGACGCCCCCCAGGTACTGCACTGGCCCGGACGCAGGCTGCTGCTGCAGCGCGGGGACACCGAGCTGGCCGTCCGCGACCTCGACGGGGAGGGGTTGGAGGTCCGCTTCCCCGCTCCCCGGCCTCGCCGGTTCGGCTCGGTGGCAGTCTCGCCCACGGGTGATGTCGCCGAGTTCGCCGACGTGCACGCGTTGCGAGCCGTGGCCACGGATACGGGGCAGTGGGCCCTCTACCTGCACCGGGCGGAGGATGGCATGGAACCGCGGCGCCTGGACGCCACAAAAGCCGTGCCCCATTCCGCAAGCGCGGACGACGACCGCGTTCGCTGGGACTACGAGGCGGCGGCGTTCCCCCACGACGGCACCGCCGTGGTAGGCACCGAGTACTCCGCGCAGGACCCCCGCCACCGGCTTGTCGACCCGCACACGATGTACGTGTAGCCGAGGGAGATGTCCGCCGGAGGCTGCTGGGCAAGGACCCGGAGCGCGCGGCGACGCGGGCTGCAGGGCCGGAACAGGCTCACCCCGACCCCAGCGGGCCGCACTCGCAGAGCTGGGCGTGGTGTGGGCGTGCCCCCGCGAGGGGGCGGCCCATGGGCGAAGCGACGGCCGCCCCGCGTGGTCCCCCGCGGACACCAGGGCCAGCACGGCGGTGGTCAGCGCGGACATCCCGGATGTGGTGACCATGGCCGCCTCGGTGTGCTCCAGTTCCGCGACGACGGCTGTGACCTGTGCGTGGTTCGGGTTGCCGAAGCGGGTGGTGAAATCATGCGCCCGCCGGCCGACGGTGACCTGCGCGAAGGTCTGCGGGTCCTCGGCCCAGAACACCACCGTCTGGTAGATGGGTGTTGCCACGGCGCGGCTGGGATGGATGTCGCGGTCGGCGTGAATGGTGACCGTGCTGTTGCCCGGCATGGTTCCCCTTCCTGAGGACCATCGGTTGTGACGCCTGGAGCGTGACCGACGGGCATGCCGATACGGGCGAATTCCGGCAACTTTGGCGACACATCGCACCCAGGACGAGGCATATAATTGTGATAGGCCAGACAATGGAGCAATAATTTACCACCATGGATGAGGTGGACCGGTCAGTCCTGGCCGTGCTCGAAAAGCATGGCCGGATCAGCAACGCCGAACTCGCCGACCGAGTCGGCCTGTCGCAATCGCCCTGCCTGCGGCGCGTGCGCCGACTGGAGGAAGCCGGGATCATCCGCGGCTACCGGGCGGTGATCGATCCCGCCGCAGTCGGCCGCAGCCTGCGGGTGTTCGCCGGTGTCCGGCTGATGCGACACACCCGCGCGGACGTGGTCGCGTTCGAGCGAGCGGTCATCCGACTGCCCGAGGTGACCCACACCCACCACGTCACCGGCAACTACGACTACCTACTCGAGGTCGAGGTCGCCGACCTGCCCGCCTACGAGGACTTCCATGCCAACCGGCTGGCCGGCCTGCCCGGCGTAGCCACGGTGACCAGCTACGTCACTATGAAGACGCTCTCCGCCGACACCACGTGACGGTCCCGTCCGACCCCGGTCGGTCTCCACCCGGGCCCGGCCGAGCCCCAGCACCGAGGCAACCGCCCACTTCAGGCTGTCGCAACAGACCTTTCCGGACCGCACCCCGCCCAGCGATGCGAAACACATTCTCGTGGCCCCGAAGAACGCCTCCCGGCCGCCCGACAGCCACGCCCGATCCACTGTCTTGCCCGAAGACGACAGCCGGAAGCAGAACAGGAAACACTCGGCCTCTCCCCTGGCCAGCCGCCCCACAACCTCACCGAAGCCGCCCTCGCCCCGGCCCTCGGCCCCCGGCGGGTGCCACTGCCGCGCGAACGCCCCGGACCGCGCCACGAACACCTCGATGGGACCACGGCCCGCGTCCACCGGGCTGCGGCCGGCCGTCCGGGGAGCCGTTGATCTTTGCTCCGGAACGAGGTGTGCATACTGCTGGAACTTGATGGACTGGGTGGGTGAAGATTCTGCCGCCTCGCGTGCTGCGGGCACTCGAACGGTTCAATGCCGCCTATCCCTGGGATCACAACGCCCACTATCACCGCTGGATCTTGCGGCAGCTGCCGAGACGCTTCGACTGCGCTCTGGACATCGGCTCCGGCAGCGGTGATCTCGCAAGGCTCATGGCCCGACGTGCCGCTGCCGTGACGGCAGTCGATTCCGACCCGGGGATCACCACCCAGGCCCAGAAGCTGACTCCTGCGTCGCTTCCCGTGACCTTCACCGTCACGGATGCAGCAGCCGAGTTCCCGAACGGCCCCTACGACGTCATCACATGCGTCGCCACGATCCATCATCTGCCGTTCGCCCAGACACTCGCCTCTTTCCGCCGTCATCTGGCCCCGGGAGGGACCTTGGTGATCGTCGGCCTGTCCCGCGCCCAGACCCCGGTGGACTACTTGCTGGGTATCCCCGCCATCCCAGCCAACGCCGCCATGGGCTGGCTGAAGAACAAGGGCCGCCCCTCACCACGGCCCGTCTCCATGACAGCTCCTACTCGCCCAGCGGACATGACCTTTGACGACATCGTCCGTGAAACCAGAAAGGTTCTCCCCGGTGCGCGGCTGCGACGACGGCTGTTCTGGCGCTATACGCTCGTATGGCGTCGCCCCTGAGCAGCTCGAAACTTCTTCGAACGGCGGGCTGCAGCTCTGGGATCGCTCAGCCCGTCGCCGCAGGTCAGGCATGACACCACCTCACCCGAGGCGCACGTGAAGGGCTCGTCCCGTACACACCACAGCCGGATTCCGCCACCAGCGGTACAGCCGCATCCACAGAGCGAATACCTGCGCCCTCTGCGCGCGAACCGCTCCGGGGCCGATGGTGGCTCCGCCGGTTCCGGAGCGGTTCACCGGGAACGGCGCAGGCTAGAAGTTCCGGGGGAATCCAAGTTCGAGGCCGCGGTGGCTGGGGTCGAGCCAGCGGGTGGTGATGACCTTGCCGCGGGTGAAGAAGTGCACGCC